>JABFYH010000166.1 GCA_013361335.1 Gemmatimonadaceae bacterium
ACGGGCGCTGCGCCCGCCGCCGGCGCGGCGGCGGCGGCCCCGGCCACCGGCACCACCCATGAAGTGAAGATGATCGGCGACGCGACGGGCTATAAGTTCGAGCCCGCCAACATCACCATCAAGTCGGGCGACGCGGTCAAGTACGTCATGACCTCGGGCGGCCCGCACAACGTGTCGTTCCAGAACGTCACCGACGCGGCCGTGAAGGCGCAGCTCGACGCGAACATGCCCGGCCAGCACATGGGCGAGCTGTCGAGCCCGATGGTCATGCAGCCCAACGAGGCGTACGTCGTGTCGTTCGCCAAGATCCCGGCCGGCAAGTACGACTACATCTGCGTGCCGCACGCCGCGATGAACATGAAGGGCACCGTCACGGTTCAGTAGTCGCAGCCTCGCAGGAGTACGACAGTCGGTGCACGGCATGGCGGGGTGGATGCTGCAATGGCATCCACCCCGTCATGCATGCCGACCAGCGCGCCGCCCGCCGATCGATGCCTTCGCGGCCGTGGCCCATCCCGTGCGCTAGCGACGGCGCCCACACGCGGTCCGGAGAACCGCCTCTCGTGAGTCACGTCCCAACCACCGCATGAGCCCGCGCCGCCGTCCAGCCCGCCGGCGTGCCAGCCCACCCTCGCCCTCCCGGGCGGCGTGGATGACCGCGCGTGCGCGCAATGCTCTGCGCCGCCCGGTCTTCATCGGCGCGGTGAGCGTCCTGACCTTCGTGGCTTCCCTCGTGGCGCTCATCGTGGTGCCGCAGCAGGCCAAGCGGGCGGCGAACGCCATCCGCCCCGCCGCCGCCGCCCGCCCGGACACCCTCCCGACCGTCACCTCGCTGCGGACCGCCGAACGAGAGGTGGCCGCCGCCGACTCGGCCATCGTCGCGACCCGAACGCAGCTCACGCAACTGATCGCCGCCACGGCGGCGGCCGCCGCCGCCGACACGACTGCCGGTGGCGTGGCCATCAGCGCCGGCGTGCGCAGCCAGCGCGACTCGCTCACCGCCCAGATCGACCGGCTGGACAGCCTGCTGGCGCGCGCCGACAATGCGCCGCTGCTCGGCTCCTATCGCGCGCTGGCCGAGGCGCCGGCGATGCGTGCCGAGCCGCAGGTGAAGCAGCTCCTGGATTCCCTCACCGAGATCGAGCGGGAGCGGGAGAGCTATAACGCCGTCGGCGGTGTCGATCCGGTGTTCGTCGCACTCACGGCCCGCGCCAACGAGCTCGGACGGAACATCCAGGCGCTCGGCGTCGCCCGCCGTGGCCTGATGAAGCGCGAGCTCGCCACGCTCTCGCCGCCTTCGCCGACTGCGACCGCCCTCGCGTCGCGCCCGCTGCCCGACACCATGCAGGCCATCTTCCGGCGCGACACGGCGCGGACGGTGGCGACCGAGGTGGCCAACCGGCTCGCCCGTGAGCGGGCGGAGCTCCAGGCGCTGGACGTCCGCGAGGAGCGCGCTCGCGAGCTCGCCAACGTGGGAGCGTCACCGCCGGCGATGCTCGCCGCGGCGCTGGTGTTCGGCGCGATGCTGGGCTTCGGCGTCGCCCTGTTCGACGAAGTCCGGCGCCCGCGTGTGGCGGACGCGTACGAGATCGAGCGCGCGACGGGCACCCGCGTGCTCGGCGTGATCCGGCCCCTCCCTCCTTCACCGGAGCGCGGGCGCCGCGCCGCCGACCGGAATGGCCCACCACATCTGGACCCGGGAGCGGACGGCCATCAGCTCATCTATCTCGCCATCGCGACGGCGGGCACCGAAGTGGTGATGCTCACCGTGGTGGGAGACAACCCATCCGTCTCGGCGATCGTGGCGGTCAACTTCGCCGCCATCGCGGCGCAGGAAGCGCGGGCCACGCTCCTCATCGACACCGAAGCCGAGGATACCGTGGAGACGATGCTCCGTCTCCGCCCGAACCCGGGCGTGCTCGGGATGATCGAGGGCAAGGCGAGCTGGCCGGAGGCGATCCGTCCCGCGCGCACGGGACGGGATCGCACGATCGACGTCGTCTCGAGCGGACACGGCACGCTGCCGCTCGAGGAGCTGAAGGGGCTGCTGCAGCGCGACATCGCGCGGCTCTCGCGCCGCTACGATGCGCTCGTGCTCGTGAGCGCTCCCGACCAGGTCAGCATGGGGCTGCCGACGGCGCTTCCGATCCCCGACGTGATCTACTGCGCGCGCACCGGCCAGACCCCGGTCGCGGAGCTCAAGAAGACGCTCGAGGAGATCCAACAGGCCGGCTGCCGCGTGCGCGGCGTTGTGCTGTGGGATGCGCCCGACCCCGCCCTGCTCGAGCAGCAGGCCGCACCCGCCGCTCCGCCACCGAAACGCGAGCCCGCCACCGTCGGCTGAGCCGGCGGCGCTGCATCATCGCAGGGCGCCACGCAGAACGATCCCGACGTCGGCGATGGCGCCATGCGTGATCGGCAGCGCACGCCAGTCGTCGGGTGGGAGGGACTCGAGCAGCCGTCCGGCGGCGGTTCCCCCTGCCCAGCCGCTGAACGCGGGCAGCACGACGAGGCGCGCGCCCAACAACACGCAGGGGAAGCGAGCGGACGCACCCGTCTCGTCGCGCACGGTGATCCGGGGATGAAGATGTCCGCAGATCGTCCACCGCACCGGAGTCGTGCGCGGCGGTACGTGAACGACATCGACATCAGCGATCCGCAGCGGGCTCTCGGCCTCGCGGCCCACGAGCGCGCCGCCGCGGTCGTGATTGCCGAGCACCACATCGAGCGCGACGTCCGACGGAAACGAATCGGCGAGCGCCGCGAGCTCCGCCCGCTCGAGGTCGTCCATGTCACGCGTGGAATGGCGAAGATCACCGGCCACGACCACCCGGGTGACCGAAAGCGCGTGCGCCATCGCCGCCAGCCGAGCCCCGACGTCGGCGCCCCGCTCCGTGGTCGGCAGATAGCCGCCGCGGCGGCGCGCGGCGAGATCGTAGCCGACATGCACGTCGGCCACGACGAGCGCACCGGCATCGGGCAGCCACGCCGCGCCGTCTCCCGTCACGCGCAGCCCGGGCGTGACCTCCAGCCAGCGACGCATCGTGTCCGTCATGCCGGTGTCGTCGCCAGGTCGAGGACGCTCGCATCGTCGTCTGCCGGCTCAGCCGACGCTCCGGCAGCCACGCCGCTTGCCGCCACGGCTCGCTCCCAGAGGCGACGCAGGAAGGCGTCGCGCTCCTCGAGCAGCATCGAGTCGGTGGTGCCGGCGGAGATCAGACGGAACAGAAATGGTGGAGGCCCGTCGAGGTCGCGCAGCGACATCCGCATCGCGGCACGCTCGAGCCACCGTTCGGCGGTGGGAAGGTCGAGATCGTCCTCCAGCACGGTGCGATAGGTTTCGCGCACGAGGGGAAAGTCCGGACGCTCGCGCTCGAGCACCGTCCAGATGCGTCGCGCGTTCATCTGCATCGCGCCGATGAACTTCGCGCGACCGTGATAGTTCTTCACGAGCATCAGCCCCACCGCGGCCACGGCACGGAAGCGCCGCCCCCAGAGATCGGAGCGCGCCACGGCGGCACGTACGTCGTCGCGCACGCCGTGCGGGTCGAACAATCGAGCCAGGCTCGCGTCGTCCCATGCGGCGCGACGCGGCACGCGCAGCGCGAACGCCTGGTCGTCCACCATCAGCCCCACACTTCCCTTGCCCAACCGATACGTCACGGCCCGGGCGAGCGCTTCGTTCGCGCGGCGTCCGAGCGGGCTCGTCACCGCATGCACGAGCACGCGCTCGTCGTCCGGATCGACCCACCGCTCGACGACGATCTCGTCGGGGTCGGGAATCGCGGAGAGCGCCTGCTGCGTCGCGACGTACGCCGCGAGCGCAGCCGCATCGGCCGCACCCAGGTCGTAGCGCTGCGCCAGGACGGCGGCGACGGCCTCCGCGCCGCCGACGAGCAGGACGTCGCGGAGCTGGGCGCGAAGCACGCCGACCCCCCACGCCACGCCGGCGGTAGCCGGCAGGATCTCCGACGCCCACCGCGGCACGGTCGGCCGCCCCGCCGCGGGAGCGACGAACGCGGTCATCCCCTGCGCGTACATGAACGCCCACACCCGCCCGCCGAGGAGGAACCGATCACCGGGCTTGAGCTGCTCGAGGAAGTCCTCCTCCACGGTGCCGATCGGTGTCGTGCTGCCACGCGGCTTGATTCGGATCGACGCGCCCCCCGCGATCGTCCCGACGTTCTGATAGAAGATCGTCGCCACGCTGCGGCCGCGCGCTTCGAAGGTGCCCGCCTCGCGCACGAGCTTCGCATAGACGCGCCGCTCTTCCATCGCCTCGCTCGCATCGGACAGGTAGTCCAGCACGGCGTCGAAGTCGGCGCGGGTGAGCGTGGCGTACGGGGCGGCGCGCCGCACCACGGCAAACGCGTCGTCGTCGTGCCATCTGGCTACCGCCGCCATGCCGACGAGCTGCTGCGCCAGCACGTCGAGCGGCGCCTGCGGCACCCGCACCGGATCGAGCTCGCCGGCGCGGCAGCGATCGGCCACGACGAGACACTCCAGCAGATCGTCGACCCCCGTCCCGATGAACCGCCCACGCGGATGCCGGTCGATGCGATGCCCCGACCGCCCGATGCGCTGCAACGCCCGCGTCACGTCGCGCGGCGAGCCCACGAGCAGCACCTCGTCCACGGTGCCGATGTCGATGCCCAGCTCGAGCGACGTCGAGGTGACGACGGCGCGCAACGCGCCGGCGCGCAGGCGCTCCTCGACGTCGAGTCGCTCCTCGCGCGCGAGCGAGGAATGGTGCGCCGCGATGTCCGCGTCGTCGAAGCGGTCGCGCAGGCGGTGCGCCAGGCGCTCCGTGGCACCGCGCGTGTTGGTGAAGACGAGCGTCGTCCGTTCCGTGCTCACGCGTTCGGCTACCGCCCGGGTCACCGCCCGCTGCACCCGCTGCGGGTTCGGCACGACCTCCCCGGCCAACGCTGCCTCCACCGCGAACACCGCGTCGCGCGGCGCGCGCCAGGCCACGAGCCTGGGCGTGCGGTCCATCCCGCACAGCCAGCGCGCCACTACATCGAGCGGGGCGACGGTCGCCGACAGCCCCACGCGAACCGGATCCGTTTCGGCGGCGGCTGCGAGTCGCTCGAGCGAGAGCGCGAGGTGGACGCCCCGCTTGCCGCCGGCCAGCGCGTGCACCTCGTCGACGATCACCCAGCGCACGCGCCGGAAATGCGGCACCATCGAAGGCGTGGAGAGCAGGATCGCCAACGACTCCGGGGTCGTGACGAGGACGTGTGGAGGGCGCGCGATCAGTCGGCGGCGCTCGGTCGGCGTCGTGTCACCCGTGCGCTGCGCGACGCGGATCGGTGGCTCGCGTTCCTCGGCCGCGGCGACCTCGGTCGCGGTATCGACGCGGCGGCAGATCTCGGCGAGCGGCCCCTCGAGGTTGCGCTGGACGTCGGCGCCGAGTGCGCGCAGCGGCGAGACATAGACCGCTTGAATGCCCGCCCCCAGCGTGCCCGCTTCGTGTGCCGCGACCAGCTCGGAGAGGACGGCGAGAAAGGCCGCCAGCGTCTTCCCCGTTCCGGTGGGCGCGGAGATCAGCACGTGCTCACCGCCGTGGATGGCCGGAATGGCCGCCGCCTGTGGCGGTGTGAGCGTGCCGAAGGTGTCGGTCACCCATCCGCGCACCGATGGCGTGAGCAGCGCGAGCGCCCGCCGCGCCGCCGCGGCCGACGCCGGCCCTCGGGTGGGCCGGCTCATGCGACGGTCACCCGTCGCCCGCCAGCTCGCGCACGCGCTGCAACGTGTCGATCTCGCTCGGCGGTTTGTCGTCGCGGACGCGGACGATGCGCGGGAAGCGCAGCGCGTACCCCGCCTTGTGGCGCGCCGACTTCTGCACGATGTCGAACGTGACTTCGAGCACGATCTCGGGACGCACGGCGCGGTACCGGCCGAACTGCTGGGTGGTGATCGCCTTGAAGCGTTCGGTCAGTGCCGCGATCTCGACGTCGGTGAGCCCGTTGTACGCCTTGCCGACGTTGAGCAGCGTGTTGTCCGACTCCGATGCCCGGACGGCGAAGGTGTAGTCGGATAGCACGCCGTTGCGGCGACCGTGGCCGCGCTCCACTCCGGTGACCACGACGTCGAGTGTCGCCAGCGCGCGCTTGAGCTTGATCCAGGTCTTGCCTCGGCGTCCCGGCGTGTAGGGCGACGCGGGATCCTTGACGATGATCCCTTCGTTGCCGTTCGCGCGCGCCGAGTCGAAGGCGGCGTCGATCTCCTCCGCGGTCGAGATCGAGCGATAGGGCGCGACGTGCGCGCCATCCGAATGCCACGGCAGCGACTCCAGCAGCGCCCGGCGATCTCGCCAGCCGTTCGCGATCACCAGAAGGGAGCTCGCCGCCAGGATGTCGTACGCGACGAAGGCCGCGGGGATGTCGGCCATCATCGCCGCCGAGGGCTCCTTCCGGCCAAGCCGGCGCTGCAGCGTGGCGAAGGGCCTGGCGCGGCGCCGGTCCGTCGGGTCGACCGCGAGCAGCTCGCCGTCCAGCACCAGCCCGCGCCCGAGCCCGCCCAAAGCGGCCACGACGTCGGGATAGCCCTGCGTGATCTCATCGAGCGTGCGTGAATAGAGGCGCACCTCGTCCCCGTCGACGTGCGCCTGGACGCGGATCCCGTCGTACTTGTCCTCCACGACGAACGGCGCCGGCATGACCGCGACGATCTCCGCCGCCGTGGGAAGCGGCTGGGCGAGCATGAACCCAAGCGGATGGAACAGGGCCAGCGTCGCCTCGGCGAGCGCGTCGCGCCGAGCCAGCACCGCCACTTCACCCACGTCACCACGCAACAGGTTCGCGTGGCGCACGGCGCCGAGCGTACGGCCGAAGGCGCGCGCGACCGCCTCCTCGACCTGGGCCTCCTTGAGCCCGATGCGCAGCTCCCCCGCCACCAGCTTGGCGAAGTAGCGCGCCTCGTCCGCGCCCAGGGCGCCGAGCGTGTCGCGAACGATCGTGCGTCGCATGCCGGTGCCGCGCACCGCCGACAGCGACGCGAACTGCGCCGCCATCCACTCGAGGCTCTGCTGCCCCGACGGCCGGCCGGCGAGGACGTCGCCCACCATGTCGCCGAGGTCCCCATGCCGCGTGTATGCCGCCGCCAGCGCTTCTTCGTCCGCCCCGGTCAGCTCCGCCAACGCGCTCCAGAGGATCGAGCCGCCGACGTTGATCGTGCGTTGGTCGTGCCGTGGAAAGACGATCCCGGAGAAGAAGTGCGCCGCCACCATCAGCGACGCGTCATCGAGCGTCGGGAGATACCCCTCGAGGACGGCGAGCTTCTCGAGCCGCTTGGTCGTGGCGCGAATGCGATCGGCCGCGACGACCCAGCGCGCGAAGCGGTCGGCAGAGTGCTCGACGCCGCTCATCGCAGATCCAGCGACCTCTGATCCGGAATGGCCACGGGCCTCGCCGCCGCGGGGTCGCCTTCGTCGTCGTCACAGAAATCCTGCGGATGTGCCGCGAGGTGGCGAGCGGGCAACCCCTGCTCGCGTAGCCGGTCGGCGAACCGCTCCGGCCCATGCACGGTGTAGATCCGGCGCGCGCCGGACTCGCGCGCCGTTCGCACCAGCTCCGGATAGTCCGCGTGATCCGACAACGGCAGCACGAGGTCGATGCCCTTGTAGATGTTGTGGGCGCCCGGATGATACGCCCATCCGGTGAGGTAGCAGATGCGCTTCTTCGGCAGCCCCTGCACCATCGCCGTCTTCCGCGTGGACGGCGTCGTGAGCAGCACCCGCCGGCCGACCTCGCCCCGTTTGTACGACATCCAGATCCCCGGGCCGGGAAAGGGATGACCGAGCTCCACATGGAGTCGGCAGAGGTTCGCGATGGCGCCGTGGAGCACGACGTCGTAGCCGAAGCCGGTGAGATGATGCAGCGCCTCCTGCCCCTTGCCCAGCGCATAGGCGAGAACGACCGGCGTGGAGTCCTCGCGCAACGCGGCCTCGACGAAGTCGTGCAACTGGTGCAGGAGCAGCTCGTCGGGCGGGAACGCGTACCGCGGCTCGCCGAAGGTGCATTCCATGACCAGCTCGTCACACCGCGGAATATGGCTCGGTGGCGTGAGCGGGTTCGGGCGCAGCTTGTAGTCGCCGGTGTACACGAGCGTGCCGCGGTCGGTGCGCACCTCGATCATCGCCGCGCCCAGGCAGTGCGCCGCCGAATGCAGCACGACGTCCGCCTCGCCCACGCGCGTCGGTGTGTCGTACGGGATCACGAAGGCGTCGCGAGGGCCGCGTCGAGCCGTATGCAGCGTCGCCGTCTCGGGCGTGCACACGATCCGCTCGGCCCGCGAGCAGTGATCGGCGTGCGCGTGCGACACGAACACCGAGCCCGGCGCCCAGCGGGCGTCCAGGTACAGCTGCGCGGCCGGCACGAACAGCCCGTGCGGCGTGGCCTGCAGCAGGGAGTCCGTCGGGGTGGGCTCGAGGGGCATCGGGCGCTGGACAGACACATTCCGGGCCAACGCGACCGCCTACCGTTTCCGGGGGCTCACCGTGTACGGGAGCCGCTCCCCACGCGCCGAGCACTCGATCAGCGTGGTCAGACGCCGCTCGCGGGTCTCCGGCCGCTTGGCGCTCGTCACGTAGTGCGTCGCCTGCTTGCGGTAGCCGGGCGGCTGCGCCTGGAAGAATGTCCATGCCCGTCGCGAGCGCTTGAACCGGCGCTCCATCTCGGCGTCGAACGCCACCGGGTGATTCCGCTCGAAGACGTAGATGCCGGACTTCTCGGGATCGCGCCGCTCCCAGGCGGCCAGGCCGGCGGGCATCATGCGCCCTGCCTGCAGGAGCGCCGCCACCTTGGCCACGTTGACGTTGCTCCAGATGCTGCCCGGCCGGCGTGGGGTAAACCGAATGGTATAGCTGTCCTCGTCCAGCGATCGCCGCACGCCGTCGATCCACCCGTAGCAAAGCGCCTCGTCCACCGACTCCGGCCAGGTCATGCTCGGCTTTCCCGACCCCTTCTTGTGGAACCCGACCAGCAGCTCCGGCGCGCGGTCGTGGTGGGCATCGAGCCAGGCCCGGAAGGCGGCGGGGGTGGCGAAGAAACGAGGAGCGCTCATGCGCCGAAATTACCGCCGCCGTCTCGGCGGTGGCCAGACGATCGGTGATTCCCCGACTGCCCGCCGCCGACCTCTACGACTAGCCTTGGGCGCATGGATTTCATGTGGGCGGATACGCTCCTCGCGGCCGAGCGCGCGCACGTCCTTCGCCTCCTCCTCTGGGGCGGCGGGAGCACCCTCGTCGGGACGGCGCTGCTCGCCTGGTTGCACATCGGCCGGCGCCGCTCGGCCCTCCTCGAGCAGTTCGGGCTGCAGACGGCCGCATGGGGAGCGGCCGAGCTGGTCTTTGCCGCGATCTCGCGCGCATCGCTGGTACCGCGTGATCTCGCGGCGGCCACGCGGCTCGACCGCCTGCTCTGGCTGGAGCTCGGCCTCGACGCGGGCTACCTCCTCGTCGGGCTCACGCTCGTGGCGTCGGGCTGGGCGCTCGGCCGGCGCCTCGGCATGGTCGGCGCCGGGCTCGCCGTCGCCGTCCAGGGCGTGGCGCTCGCCCTCCTCCACCTGCTCCTCGCCGGACAGATCTCGCGGTGATGCGCCGGCGCGCTGCTGCCGATCCTCTCCGTATGCGCCGTGCGACGGCGCGCTGTATCTTTCGTCCTCCCCGACCGCTTTGGTGATCCTCCGCAGGATCGAGACGTGATGACGACGCGCGGCTACTCCGATCGGATCAATCATGCCTTCGCCTTCGCGGCGAAGCACCACGACCGGCAGGTGCGCAAGGGGACGCGCCTCCCGTACCTCACGCATCCGGCGAACGTCGCCGTGATCCTCACGCGGTACGGGCAGGACGAGCAGACGGTCGTTGCGGGAATCCTGCACGACGTGATCGAGGACTGTGTCCGGGACGGCTATACCCGCGACGTGCTCGAGCAGCGCATCGGCGACAAGTTCGGCGGTGCGGTGCTCGACACCGTGCTCGCCGTGACGGAGCGCCAGGTGGACGAGGAAGGGATCGAGCTCTCGAGCGAAGAGCGGAAGGACGACTACCTCGCCCGGCTCGCCGCCGCCTCCGAGCGGGCGCGGTGGGTGTGTGCGGCGGACAAGATCCACAACGGCAGCTCCATCGCGGCCGACCTCAAGCGCACCCTCGATCCGGACACCGTGTGGTCCCGCTTCAGCGCCGGCCGCGTGGGTACGGTGCGCTGGTACCGCCGCGTCTACGAACGGCTGCGCGAGCTCGGCTTCGACGCGCCGATCATGGCGGAGCTTCGCGACGTGGCCGAGGAGCTCGAGCAGCTCGGCGCCGGCGCGCCGACGCGCTAGCTGCCGACGGTCGCGGTCAGCCCGCCGCGCCTACCAGCGCCGGCGCCGGATATGTCCGTGCGACGTACTCCTCGAGGATCACGAGGAACTCCTGCACGATCCGGTCGCCCTTGAGCGTCGTGAAGAGCTTGCCGTCGACGTACACCGGCGCCTTGGGCTCCTCGAAGGTGCCCGGCAGCGAGATGCCGAGGTTCGCATGCTTCGATT
Organism: Gemmatimonadaceae bacterium; assembly: GCA_013361335.1. GTDB lineage: Bacteria > Gemmatimonadota > Gemmatimonadetes > Gemmatimonadales > Gemmatimonadaceae > AG11. The sequence goes on from JABFYH010000166.1 coordinate 10,537, forward strand.
CGCCGGGACCGTTCACGACACATCCCATCACCGCCACGTGCATCGTCTCGACGCCGGGGTGCGTCTGCTTCCAGACGGGCATCTGCTCGCGGAGGTAGGTCTGGATGTCCTCCGCCATGTGCTGGAAGAAGCTCGACGTCGTGCGGCCGCATCCGGGGCATGCCGTCACCTGCGGCGCGAAGCTGCGCAGGCCGAGCGATTGCAGGATCTGCTGTGCGACCAGCACCTCCTCCGTTCGATCGCCGTTCGGTTTCGGGGTCAGCGAGACGCGGATCGTGTCGCCGATCCCCTTGGCCAGCAGGATCGAGAGTGCGGCGGCGCTGGCCACCTGCCCCTTCATGCCCATCCCCGCCTCGGTGAGCCCGAGGTGCAGCGGGTAGTCGCAGCGCGCGGCGAGGCGCTCGTAGACCTCCACGAGATCCGGCACGTGCGACACCTTGGCCGAGATCAGGATCCGGTCATGGCCGAGCCCCGTCTCCTCGGCCAGCTCGGCAGAGCGGAGGGCGGAGGCGAGCATGGCCTCCATGTAGACGTCCTTCGCCGTGCGGGGCGAGCCGGCGCGGGCGTTCTCGTCCATCATCTGCGTGAGCAGATCCTGATCGAGCGAACCCCAGTTCACGCCGATGCGCACCGGCTTGCCATGCTCGACCGCGAGCTGCACGATCGTGCGAAAGTTCTCGTCGCGCCGCTTGCCGCCCACGTTCCCCGGGTTGATGCGGTACTTCGCGAGCGCGCGCGCACAGGCCGGGTACTTGGCGAGCAGCAGGTGCCCGTTGTAGTGGAAGTCGCCGACGATCGGCACCGTGACGCCCTGATCCGCCAGCCGTGCGACGATCTCGGGCACCGCAGCGGCGGCCTCGTCGTTGTTGACCGTGACGCGCACGATCTGCGAGCCCGCCGTCGCCAGCGCGGCCACCTGTGCCGCCGTGGCCGCCGCGTCGGCGGTGTCCGTGTTCGTCATGGACTGCACGACGACCGGATGCGCCGATCCCACGGGAACGGTGCCGACGAGCGCGGTGACGGTGGCTCTGCGAGGGGCGAAGGACACGGGACGACGGGTCAGGGTCGGAGACCCATGAAATCTAAGGGAACGTTCCCCGTGCAGTGAGCGGGACGGCGGCGTAACTTCTGCCTCTGGGGCGAGGCCCCACCCCTGCACCACTCTGCACGGAGAGACGACCGATGGATGACGATCTGCCGCGAGACGACGCCGCTGCCCGACGAGACCCGGCGGACCGGACCCCGCCACCCGGCGAGCCACGACGGCCGCGGAAACGGCGCTGGGGCGTGATCCTGTTCGGCGTCTTCGTCATCCTCCCCATCCTGCTCATCGCGCTCTGGACGACGATCGCCCTCAACTGGAGCTACTCCAAGGGAGAACGCGCCGGCTACGTGCAGAAGTTCTCGCAGAAGGGGTGGATCTGTAAGACGTGGGAGGGCGAGATCGCGATGGTGAACATGCCCGGTCAGGCGCAGGAGAAGTTCGCGTTCAGCGTGCGCAGCGACAGCGTCGCGCACGAGATCACGCGACACATGGGTGGGCGGGTGTCGATCACCTACGAGCAGCATCCGGGCATCCCCCTGCGCTGCTTCGGCGATACGGACTATTTCGTGACCGGGGTGACGCCGGTGGCCGCCACGCCGTAGCCCTCCCGGGCGGTCGTACGCCCCGGGCGGGATGCGCACGCTTCGGCGGCACTATTGACCGTTCTTTTAGGGCTTGCTACGTTAGCGCCTGCCGAGCCGGCAACGAGCGAGCGCGGCAGGCAGTGCGTGGCGGGACATCGGTGAGCCCGCGGGTCAGACAATTGTCTGGGTACGGCATGTTCCGCTCCCTGGACAATCAGTTTCCTCAGGAGTGGTACATGCGTACGAAGGGCAAGGTGAAGTGGTTCAACGACGCGAAGGGGTTCGGCTTCATCACCCCGGACAGCGGTGAGAAAGACTGCTTCGTGCACTACAGCGCGATCCAGGGCAACGGCTTCAAGTCGCTGGCCGAGGGAGACGCTGTGGAGTTCGACATCGTGCAGGGAGCGAAGGGTCCCGCGGCGGAGAACGTCACCAAGGCGTGATGCGCCTGGTCGTCAATGGGGCGAGCGGTCCGTCGGACCGCTCGCCCCATTTTCATTTTGCGCGCGAGCGGTAGCGCGTCGGCGGGCCGCGTCGCGGAGTGGGGGCCGATTCGAGTGCCTCGCGCAGGCGACGCTCGACCGCCCGCTCGAGGAGCGCCCGGTCGAGCGCGAGGTGGACGGCGCCACGCTGGATGATGGCAGCGCCGTCGCCGTCGAGCAGCTCTCGGGCGAGCGGCAGCGCGTCCCGAACGCTCAGCCCCAGCACGGCGTGGAGCTCTCGCGTGAGGGCGAGGTGGAGGAGGGTCGGGCGGGGGATGCGCCGTGCCACGCCACGTCGCGCAGCCGCGACGCCGGGGACGTCGTGCTGGGAGAGGACGTTGTCGGTCCACTTGATCGGCGCGTCGATGGCAAGTGATGTGACGGCAACGTCATAAAAGCGCACGCTATATTCCTAAATAAGTAGGAAAATGCCCGTCTTCCAGGGCGATACCCAGTTGCTCCTAATTTAATAGGACAAGTCGGGTCCCGCCAGACGCACTGAAACCGCCTGAGCGACCGCCGTACGCCCACGCCGAGCGTCGCCGCTTGGCGGACCAATCGACGGCTGCACTGGTGCCGTTGCCGCCCATGAATCGTCAAACCGCAAAGACCTGCGGGGGCGACCAGGCCGCACCTGCCACCGCGCATCCCAACTTCAGAGGAACCCCCGACATGACCAGACGAATTCTCGCCGCGCTCGCCGCAACCCTGCTCGCGGTGGCCCCCGCCACGCTGCACGCCCAGTCGTTCAGCCTCGCCGGCGGGCTCGCCATGCCCACCAGCGCCTTCGGTGACGCCGAGCAGTCCGGCTACAATGGCACGATCGGTCTCAACTTCGGCGCGCCGCTCCTCCCCGTCGGGGCGCGTCTCGAAGGCAGCATCAACGGCTTCAACCACAAGAACAACCTCAGCGGCGACACGCGCGTCCTGAGCGCGACCGCGAACGCGACCGTCGGGCTGGGAATGCCCTACCTCATCGGCGGCCTCGGGTACTACAACGCGCGCGTCACGGTGGGGTCGCTGGGCGAGGCCACGAAGAGCGGGGCCGGCTTCAACATCGGCGCCGGCCTTACCTTCCCGCTGCCCGCGCTCAGCCCCTACGTCGAGGTGCGCTACCACCAGATGACGGGCGACGCGAGCGACGTCAAGTTCACGCCCATCACCTTCGGCATCAAATTCTGATCGGTCTCGAATGAGCACGGGGGCGGACGCATGACGCGTCCGCCCCCGTCGCGTTGCTACCCTCGTGGCTTCGCCCGCCGCGTCGGCGCCGCCGCCAGTGGATCGTCCGGCCACTCGTGCTTGGGATACCGGCCGCGCAGATCCTTGCGCACGTCGAAGTACGACGAGCGCCAGAAGCCGGCGAGATCGCGAGTCACCTGCACGGGACGTCGCGCCGGCGAGAGGAGGTGAAGGGTCAGCGGAACCGCCCCACCCGCCACGCGGGGCGTGTCCGCCAACCCGAACAGCTCCTGCAGCCGCACCGCCAGCACAGGGGCGGCCGGATCGGCGTAATCGACGGCGATGCGCGACCCGGTCGGAACGGTGACATGCGTCGGCGCGAGCAGGTCGAGTGCGCGGCGCTGCTCCCAGGTGAGCAGGTCGAGCACCATCGCCCCCGGATCGAGCCGCTCCACCTCGGCGCGTGTGCGCAGCCCGAGCAGCCGTGGAAGCAGCCACGCTTCCAGGGAATCCCGCAGCGCGACGTCGCCGACATCCGGCCACGCATCGTCCCATCGATGCAGAAACGCCAGGCGCTCGCGCAGCCGTTGCGCCGCGCCGTTCCACTGCACCGCCACCCCGTCGCCCCGCGCAATGGCGGCAAGCAGCACGCGCGCCACGCGTTCGTCGTCGGGCGCGCGCGCGGGCACCTCACGCAGCACGATCGCGCCAAGCCGCTCCCGAAGCAGCGCGCGCACCGCGCCCGCGGACGCGTCCCATTCCACGATCTCCTCCCGAACGATCTGAGCGCCGAACAGCTCGTCGACCTCCCCGCGGGTGAGCGGCGCGCCCAGATAGACGCGGGACTGTGGCGCGCGGCCGTCGAGATCGGCGATCGCCAGAAAGCCCGCGCCGGTGAGCGTACCGCCATCGTCGAGCGCGGCGCCCAGCCCGTTGCGCATGAGAAACCGTTCTCCCGATCCGGCGCGGCGCTGGGCGACACGATCCGGATAGGCGAGCGCGACGAGACGGCCGACGGCGTCCTCGTCGATCCGCTCGGCATCCGCCACGCCGAGCTGCTCGCGCCAGGCGCGCGCCTGCTCTCGCACACGCCGCATGGCATCGCGATCGATCTCGTGATGCTCGGAGGATCGACCATGCTCCGCCACGAGCCCGACCCGCAGCCGCAGATCGGCCTCCCGGAGCACGGCGTCGCGGCGCACGACGTCGCGCTCCTGCAGCAACGCGGCGACGACACAGGCGGTCGATCCGAGCCCCATCGCGCGCCCACGCAACAGCATGTGCCCGAGCCGTGGGTGCGCACCGAGCGCCGCCATCTCTCGACCATGCGCGGTGAGGTGATCGGCGTCATCCAGCGCATCGAGCTGGCGCAGCAGCTCGCGGGCCTGATTGAGCCCGCCCTTCGGAGGTGAGTCGAGCCAGCGGAGCTCACCGGGATCGCGCACGCCGGCGATCGCGAGATCGAGCGCCAGCGATGCGAGGTCGGTCTCCAGAATCTCGGGCGTCGCGCGCTGCAGCAGGCCGGCCTGGTCCTCCTGCGCCCACAGCCGGTAACAGATACCGGGCGCGGTGCGCCCGGCACGCCCGCATCGCTGCTCGGACGACGTCCGCGAAACCCGCACCGTCTCGAGGCGCGTCATCCCGCTGCGCGGCGAGAACCGCGGGACGCGAGCGAAGCCGCCATCCACCACGATACGAACGCCGTCGATGGTCAGGCTCGTTTCCGCGATCGACGTCGCGAGCACGACCTTGCGCTGGCCCGGCGGGGCAGGGGTGATGGCCGCATCCTGCGCCGCCGATGGCAGGTCACCGTACAACGGATGCAGCCGCACGTCGCGAGCCAGGGACCCATCGTCGAGCAACGCAAGCGCTCGCCGGATCTCCGCCGCACCCGGCAGGAACGCGAGCACGCTTCCGTCGTCGTGCGCCAGCGCCTGGCGGACTACCGCGGCCACCGCGGCATCGGCCCGCTGCCCATCGCGTCGCCCGACGTATCGCACCTCGACCGGATGCGCGCGGCCCGCGCTCGTGATCACTGGCGCTCCATCCAACAACGTCGACACCGCCGCACCGTCGAGCGTCGCCGACATCACGAGGATGCGCAGATCGGGCCGCAGTACCTCCTGCGCCTGCAGCGCGAGCGCGAGGCCGAGGTCGGCCTGCACGCTCCGCTCGTGGAACTCATCGAACACGAGCAGACCGACGTCGTCCAACGACGGGTCGGACTGGAGCATGCGCGTGAGCACTCCCTCCGTCACCACCTCGATCCGGGTGCGCGCCGACACACGCGTCTCGCCCCGCACGCGAAATCCGACCGTGCCGCCGACTGCGTCGCCGACGATGGACGCCATGCGCCGCGCCGCGGCGCGGGCGGCGAGCCGGCGCGGCTCAAGCATCACCACCCGCTGAGCGGCGAGCCAGGTCGCGTTCATCAGGACGAGGGGCACCCGCGTCGTCTTGCCCGCGCCGGGCGGCGCCTGCAGCACCACCGCCCGCCGATCAGCGAGCGCAGCCCCGAGCGACGACAGCACGTCATCGATCGGAAGGGGCGCGCCGAGCCGGCTGGAAAACTCCATGCACGAAATCTATCACCGCCTGTTCGACCGCCCCGCACTCCACCAGATTATCCAGCATGGCGAAGCTGGAGTTCTTCCGCAGCACGGACATCTCCACGCACTGCGATCAGTGCGGCGGACGCGTGGACCTCATCAAGGGCGGAGTCTGCGTGCGGTGCCGGCGCATCCTCTGCTATTCCCATCTCCACGGCTCCTTCCTGCGCCGCCTGCTCACCGACCTCGGGGCGGAGACGGTCTGCGTCGCGTGTCGCGCTCGTGGACGCTGACGCACGCACGACGCTCCTGAACCGCGGCGGCGCGCTGCGGGTGAAGGTCTGCTGCATCGCCTCCACCGAAGAGGCCGACCTCGCCCTCGCTGCGGGGGCGCACGCGCTCGGCCTGGTCTCCGCGATGCCGAGCGGGCCCGGTCCGATTCCCGAGTCGGACATCTCGGCGATCGTGCGGCACGTCGGCACTCGTGCCGCCACGGTGCTGCTCACCTCGCGCCAGGACGCGCTCGGCATCGGCGATCAGCTCGATCGCATCGGCCCCGCCGTCGTGCAGCTCGTGGACGAGCTGCCGACATCGGAGTACACGACGCTTCGTGCGGCGCATCCGTCGGTGGCGATCATGCAGGTCATTCATGTCCGCGGCCCGGCGTCGGTCGCGGAGGCGATCCGTGTCGCCCCGTTCGTGGATGCGATCCTGCTCGATTCAGGCAATCCCACGGCCGCGGTGAAGGAGCTCGGCGGAACGGGTCGCGTGCACGACTGGGCGGTGAGCCGCGCGATTCGCGACGCCGTCCCCGTCCCGGTGTTCCTTGCGGGCGGCCTTCGTGCGAGCAATGTTGCCGGCGCGATCGACGCGGTGCGACCATTCGGCGTCGACGTGTGCAGCGGGGTTCGCGACGGCGGACATCTGGACAGCGAGGCCGTCCACGCCTTCATTCACGCAACAAACGGCAACCGGTTCCTGAATAGCTGATGCCTCACGATTCGATGAACGATCCGATCAACCGCCGGACGATGCTGGCCGCGCTGCTGAAAGCCGGTGCCCTCGTCGCCGGGCTGCCCACGCTCGCGCGCGCCGAGGCGTCGAGCATCACGGTCTACAAGGATCCGAGCTGTGGCTGCTGCACCAAGTGGGTGGAGCACCTCCGTGCCGCCGGGCTCAAGCCGGTCGTGCACGACCGCAACGACATGGATGCGTTGAAGGACAGCCTGGGCGTCCCGTCCGCGCTGCGCGCCTGTCACACGGCGGTGGCGGGGAAGTACGTCATCGAGGGCCATGTTCCCGCGGCGGACCTCACCCGACTGTTGGCGACGAAGCCGAAAGGCGTGCTCGGGCTCGCCGTGCCGGACATGCCCGCCGGTTCGCCGGGGATGGAGATGTCGGGACGCCGCGACGCCTACGACGTCGTCGCGTTTTCCGCCAACGGCAAGACGTCGGTGTTCGCGCGGCACTGATGTCTCGCGTGCCGCGCCGCTGGAGCCTCGCCGCCGCCGCGCTGGCTGCGCTCGGCGGGCCACCCGCGGTCGTCGGCGCGCAGCAACAGACGACCGAGCCGCCGACGACCATGGCACGACCGTTCCGCGTCGGTGAGCAGCTGAGGTATCAGGTGAGGTACGGCCGCATTCCCGTGGGCCATGCCACCATGAGCGTCGTCGGCGTGGAGGACGTGCGCGGGCGCCCGTCGTATCACGTCACTTTCGCGATCGACGGTGGGTTGTCCGGGCTGCAGGTGCACGACCGCTACGAGAGCTGGCTGGACACGGCGACGCTTGCCTCGCGGCGGCATGTGCAGGAGATTCGCGAAGTCCGATATCGGCGCTCGACGCGATACGAGATCTATCCGGAAGAGCAGCGGTATCGGGAGAACGACGAGGATTCGCTCCGAACGAGTGTGGCGTTGCCGCTGGACGAAGGGTCGTTCGTGTACTTCATGAGGACAGTGCGCGTCCCCGTCGGCCAGACGCGCGAGTTCCACCAGTACTTCAAGCCCGATCGGAACCCGGTCGTCATCCGGGCACTCCGGCGCGACACGGTCGAGGTGCCGTCCGGGCGGTACCCGACCGTCGTCGTGCGGCCGCAGATCCCGGCGCGCGGCATCTTCGCGGAAGGGGGCGAGGCCGAGCTCTGGTTCAGCGACGACGCCGAGCGCGTGCTCGTGCAGCTGAAGACGAAGTTCGCCGGCTTCTCGCTCTCCCTGCTGCTCGTCGAGTTCCGGCCCGGCCCACCGTAGCGTCCGACCCCCGGCCTACACCGCCGCGTTCGACGAGCGTGGCGTCGGCGGCGGGAGCAGCGCGGTGCGCGCTGCCTCGAGCTGGACGCGCACCGCCTCCGGGCCCGTCCCCCCCTCGACCTCGCGCTGCGCCACGGACCGCGCCGCCCCGAGCGCCTCCACGACGTCCTCGGCGAAGCGCGGATGCGCCGCGCTGAACGACGCGAAGGGCAGGGCATGCATCTCCACCCCGCTCGCCTCGCTCTCGCGGACCAGCGCCCCCACCGCCTTGTGCGCCTCGCGGAAGGTGGCGCCGCGACGCACGAGATAATCGGCGAGATCGGTCGCCATCATCGTGCTCGAGAGCGCCGCCGCCATGCGTTCGGGGCGGAAGCGGCACTCCGACAGCGCGCCGGCGGTGGCCGGCAGCACGAGCAGCAGCGTATCCGTCGCGTCGAACAGGTAGCGCTTGTCGTCCTGCAGATCCTTGTTGTAGCTCGACGGCAGCCCCTTGAGCGTCGCGAGCAGGGCGGTGAGATCGCCGAGCATGCGCGCGGCGGAGCCCCGCGCCAGCTCGAGCGCGTCGGGATTGCGTTTCTGCGGCATCATGCTGGAGCCGCTCGTGTACCCCTCGCCGAACTGCACGAAGCCGAACTCGCTCGAGCCGTAGATGATGAGGTCCTCGGCGAGCCGAGACAGGTGCGTGCCGATCATCGTCGCCGTGAAGAGCACCTCGGCGATGAAGTCCCGGTCGCTCACCGCGTCGATCGAGTTGGGGGAGAGGGCGTCGAAGCCGAGGGTGCCCTGCAGCAGCACGCGCGAGATGGGATAGGCGCAGCCGGCGACGGCACCCGAGCCGAGTGGCAGCACGGCGGCGGACTTCGCCGCCGCGCGCAGGCGCGCCCGATCGCGCTCGAGCGGCCAGAAATGCGCGAGCAGCCAATGCGCCGCCGACACCGGGATGGCCCGCTGCAGGTGGGTGTAGGACGGCATGAGCACCGTCTGCAGCGACTCCGCCTGCTCGAGCAGCGCCCCCTGGAGCATCCGCGTCGCGTGGTCGAGCCGCTGGCAGAGGTCCATCGTCCAGAGCCGGGTCGCGGTCGCCACCTGGTCGTTGCGGCTGCGTCCCGTGTGCAGCTTGCTCGCGACGTCACCGACTTCATCGTGCAGCAGACGGTCGATCAGGGTGTGCACGTCCTCGTCCGATGCGAGAGGCTGTTCGCCGGCGGCCAGGCGCGCCGCGACACCGTCGAGCCCACGCTCGATCGCCTTGCTCTCGTCCAGGGTGAGGACGTTGGCGCCCCAGAGGGCGACCGCCCACGCCTTGGAGAGGCGGATGTCGTATGGCCACAGACGGAAGTCGACGCCGATGGAGTTGTTCAGCGCATCGAACTCCGGCGTCGGGCCGGCGCCGAAGCGCCCGCCCCAGAGCTTGTGCGACTTCGTGTCCGGCGCGGGCGGATCGATCGTCGTCGGCATCGTCGGATCCTCCTCGGGTGTGTTCAGACGCCCGCGAGCTCGCCCGCCGGCTTCGGTGCCGGCGCGGGTTCGGCCGGCGTGCCCGCGGCTTGCGCCGCGGCCAGCTCCTGATCCTTGATGGCGCGCACGCGCGCCGGCAGCGCGAACAGGCGAATGAACCCGGCGGCGTCGCTCTGCTGGTAGACGTCGTCCTCGCCGAAGGTGACGAACCGCTCGTCGTACAGGGCGTGCTCGCTCTGCCGCCCGACGACCTGGACGGCCCCCTTGTACAGTCGGAGCGTCACGGTGCCGGTGATGCGCTCCTGTGTGACGTCGACGAAGGCATCGTACGCTTCACGCTCCGTCGTCCACCACCGTCCCTCGTAGACGAGATCGGCGTACCGGGGCGCGATGAGGTCCTTCGCCGCGAGCGTCTTGCGGTCGAGCACGAGCTGCTCCAGCTCGGAGTGCGCGGCGTAGAGCAGGGTCCCGCCCGGGGTCTCGTACACGCCGCGCGACTTCATGCCCACCATGCGGTCTTCCACGAGATCGATCCGTCCGACGCCGTGCCGCGCCCCGATCGCGTTGAGGGCGGAGACGAGCGCGAAGGGGGACAGTCGCTCGCCGTTCACCGACACCGGCGTTCCGCGCTCGAAACCGATCACCACGTCCTCCGGCTGGTCGGGCGCCTGCATCGGGTCGGTGGTCAGCACGAACATGTCCGGCTTGGGCGCCGAGTTCGGGTCCTCGAGGTTGCCCCCCTCGTGAGAGAGATGCCAAAGATTGGCATCTCTTGAATAGATCTTCTCCTTCGTCGCGGCGATGGGAATGCCCTTCGCCGTCGCGTAGTCGATCGCGTCCTCGCGGCTGCGGATGTCCCACTCGCGCCACGGCGCGATGACGGGCAGCTCGGGCGCGAGGGTGGCGAAGGTCATCTCGAAGCGCACCTGGTCGTTCCCCTTGCCCGTGCACCCGTGCGCGAGCGCGTCGGCGCCGACGCGGTGCGCGACCTCGACCTGCCGCTTGGCGATGAGCGGCCGGGCCATGGCGGTGCCGAGGAGATACTTGCGGTTGTAGACGGCACCGGCGCGGAGGGTGGGGAAGATGAAGTCGCGCACGAACTCCTCGCGCAGATCCTCGATGTAGCACTCTTCGGCACCGGAGGCCAACGCCTTCTCGCGCACGCCGCGCAGCTCGTCGGCACCCTGTCCGATGTCGGCCGCCACACAGATGACCCGGGCGTCATAGTGCTCGCGCAGCCAGGGCACGATGATCGAAGTGTCGAGTCCGCCGGAGTAGGCGAGGACGATGGTGCGGGTCATGGACGCTCCTGAATGAATTTATACAGAGACGATGCATATTTACTCACGACAACACGGGCCGTCAAGTATCCGCTGGCCGGCCGTCGGGATCGCGACGTCGCTCAGCTCTCACCGGCGAGCTCGAGCAACCGCGTGGTCAGCGTCTGTCGGGCGGCCGCGGATCGCGTGACGATCAGGATCGTGTCGTCCCCGGCGATGGTGCCGAGCACCTCCTCGAACTCCTCCTGATCGATCGCCTCGGCAATCGGCTGGGCGCCGCTGCGGACCGTGCTGAGGACGATCAGCTCGCCGACCCCGTCGATCTTCGAGAACAATTGGGGCAAGAGGTTGCCCAGCAATGGCTTGTCCTCATCGTCCGCCAATGACTCCGGGCGGACGTACCGCCCGCCGTCCTCGGTCGAGACCCGGGCGAGGCCGAGGTCCCGCAGGTCACGCGACAGGGTCGCCTGGGTGACGTCCATCCCCCGGGCCAGCAGCAGCTGCCGGAGCTCTTCCTGGCTCCCCACGACATGGGTCGCCACGAGGTCGAGGATAGCCGCCTGCCGCGCGTGCTTCTTCGTCATCACTCCTCCGGAGGGTGGCCCAGTCTAGCACCGGCGGGACGCCGCGGGAAGCGCCCATTGACCTCGGTATAATGCATGATTATGCATTATAGCGTGAATACCATTCCGGTGGGAGTCCTCGGGGCCAGCGGCTACGCGGGCCGAGAGATCTGCGCCCTCGTCGCGCGCCATCCACGGTTCTCGCTCGCCTTTGCCACGGCGAACGAGCAGCGCGGGCAGCGGGTGCGCATCGGAGGCCGCGAGATCACCTTCGCTGCCCCCGACGACGTCAGCCTCGCCGATGCGGCGGTCGTGTTCAGCGCACTCCCGCATGGTGCATCGCTGCCCTGGGTGGAACGGTCTGCCGCCGCCGGCGCGCGGGTGGTCGATCTCTCGAGCGACCTCAGACCGGGCCACGGTGGCGTGGCGTCGGACGAGCTGGTGGCCGTCCCTTATGGTATGCCGGAGCTTGGCGCGTCGACACGCGCGGCGATCCGGGCGGCGTCGATCGTCGCCAATCCGGGCTGCTATCCGACCTCCATCCTGCTCGCGCTCGCCCCGCTCCAGGCGGCGGGTCTGATCCCCGCCGGCGCGACCATCGTCGCCAATGCCGCGAGCGGGGTGAGCGGCGCGGGCAACTCGCCGAAGCGCGAGCTGCTGTTCGCCGAGGTCGCCGATGATTATCGCGCGTACGGCGTGGGCAACACCCACCGCCATCTCCACGAGATGCGCGCCACCCTGAAGACGATGGGCGGCGACGCCGATCTCGTCTTCACCCCGCATCTCCTGCCGGTCGCGCGCGGCATTCTCGCCACGATCACCCTGCCCCTCGTCGAACCGCTCGACGATCCGGTCGGGTTCTTCCGCCACGCGTATGCGGGGGAGCCCTTCGTCGAGATCGCCGATGAGCAGCCGACGCTGCGCGAGGTGATCCATCGCAACGTCGTGCGTGTCTCGGCGGTCATGCTCGGCGGCACGCGCCAACCGACGCTGCTCGTCACGTCGGCCATCGACAACCTGGTGAAGGGCGCGGCTGGCCAGGCCGTGCAGAACGCCAACCTGATGTGCGGCATCGACGAATGCGCGGGACTGCCGGCATGACCGGCGCCACGCGCGTCATCAAGGTCGGTGGTCGTCCGCAGCTCGATCCGGCGCTGGCGACCACCCTGGCCGCAGCCCATCGCGCGACACCCGGCTCGCTCGTCGTCGTGCACGGCGGCGGCGACGAGGTGAGCACACTCCAGCGGCTGCATGGCGTGGTCGCGCAGTTCAGCGGGGGCCGTCGCGTCACCAGCGCGCTCGATCTCGACATCATCCGCATGGCACTCTCCGGCTCGGCGAACAAGCGGCTGGTGGCGGCGCTGAACGACGCCGGTATCCAGGCGCTCGGCCTGTCCGGCGAGGATGCCGGGCTGCTCCTCGCGACGCCGGTGGACCCCGCCCACTACGGCTTCGTCGGCACGCCCTCGCAGGTCAACGTCGCGCTGCTGAGGCACCTCCTCACCGGCGGGTACCTGCCCGTGCTCTCGCCGGTGAGCCGGAGTGATGACCGCACGACGGGCGTCACGCTGAACGTCAATGGCGACGACGCGGCGGCCGCCATCGCCGTGGCGTTGGCGGCCGACGAGCTGCTGCTGGTGTCTGACGTGGAAGGCGTGCGCGTACGTGGTGCGGCCGTGAGTCGGCTCGACGCCGACGAGGCGCACCAGCTGGTCGAGGACGGAACCGCCGCCGGCGGCATGGCGGCAAAGCTCCAGGCGGCGCTCGCCGCGCTGGAGGGTGGTGTGGGGCGGGTGAGAATCTCCGACATCGCCGCGATCGGGGCGTCCGATCGCGGCACGGTACTGACGCGAGTAGGGAGCGCATGCGCATGACGGCACCGACGATGACTTCCGTGAATCAGGCGACCACCGATTCGGCGCACGAAGCGCAGCCCGGCAGCGCCGGCCAGCCCGTCTCGATGGAGAGCCCGATCGTGGGCACGTACAAGCGCGCGCCGGTGGAGTTCGTGCGTGGCAGCGGCGTGCAGCTCTTCGACGCCGAGGGGCGCGGCTATCTCGATTTCGTGAGCGGCATCGCCGTGAATGCGCTCGGCTACGACGACGCAGGGTTGAAGGCCGCCCTGCACGCCGCGGCCGAGGGGCTCGTGCACACGTCGAACCTCTACAGCACCTCGCCAGGCGAGCGGCTCGCCGCGGCCCTCGTGGCGAAGTCCTTCGCCGACAAGGTGTTCTTCTGCAACTCCGGCGCGGAGGCCAACGAGGGGGCGTTCAAGTTCGCGCGGCGCTGGGCGCGCACGAAGGGCGACGCGAAGCACGAGATCGTCGCCCTGCGTGGCGCGTTTCACGGACGGCTCTTCGGCACCCTCGCGGCGACGGATCGGCCGGCGTACCGGCTGCCCTTTCGTCCGCTCACGCCGGGCGTCTCGATCTTCGAGCGCGACCTGGCCGAGCTCGATGCCGCGCTGAGCGAAGACACGGTCGCCGCGCTGATCGTCGAGCCGGTGCAGGGGGAGGGCGGTGTTCGCGTGCTCGACCCCGGCTTCCTGCGCGAGCTGCGCGCCGTGACGACGTCGCGCAACATCGCGATGATCCTCGACGAGATCCAGTGTGGCCTCGGCCGCACGGGGACCCTGTTCGCGTACGAGCGCGCGGGGATCGAGCCCGACCTCATGACGCTGGCCAAGCCGCTCGCCGGCGGACTGCCGATGGGCGCCATCCTCATGACCCGCGCGATCGCCGACGCGATCAAGCCGGGCGATCATGGCACGACCTTCGGCGGCGGACCGTTCGTCGCCTCGGTCGCGCTGCACGTGCTCGAGCGCCTGTCCGACCCCGCGCTGCTGAAGCACGTGACCGAGGTGGGCGCCTGGTTCGGCCACGAGCTGCAGGAGCTCGCGCGACGGACCGGCCGCATCCGTCAGGTGCGCGGGGCAGGGCTGATGTGGGGGATGGACGTCATGGGCACGGCGGCGCACGTCGTGAGCGAGTCGCTCACGCGCGGCCTCCTCGTCTGTTCGGCCGGCGACTACACCGTGCGCCTGCTGCCTCCGCTCGTGGCGACGCGCGAGGAGCTGGGCCGCGGGCTGGCGATCCTCGAGGAGGTCCTCTGATGGCCCCTGACCTGGTCGTCCGTCGCGCGCGTCCCGGCGACGCGCCGGCGATCTCGCGGCTGAACAACACCTTCGCGAACGAGGGTCAGATGCTCGTGCGCAGCCCCGAGGTGATCGCGCTGGCGATCGACGACTACGTCGTGGTGCAGGTCGCGCGCGGCGAGCTGCTCGCCTGCGGCGCGCTCAAGGAGTACTCGCCGAGCGTGGCGGAGGTCGCGGCCATTGCCGTGTCCCGGGATGCGCACGGTCAGGGGCTCGGCCGCACGATCGTCGGCGCCGTCGAGGCGCTCGCTCGCAAGCGGGGGATCTTCGACGTGTTCGCGCTCACCCTCCAGCCGGAGTTCTTCGCGGCCGTGGGCTACCAGCGCGTGGATCGGGCCCGGTATCCCGAGAAGATCCGGCGTGATTGCCTGGGCTGTGCACGGCGCTTCGCGTGCAACGAGATCTGTTTCGCCAAGAATCTGCTGGCGGACCAGACGGCGGTGCCGCTGGCGGCCTGATCGCGCCGCCGGCGTGCGTCGGCCCGTTAGATTGTCGACACACGCCACCGTCTCCTGAGCCACGACATCGATGCGCCGCCTCGTCCTGTCGGTCCTCGCGTTCACCGCCGCGCCGGGCTTGCTCCCCGCCCAGTACACCAGGTCAGCGGCGGACCGGCCGCGCCTCGTCGTCTTTCTCACCGTCGACCAGTTCAGGCCCGACTACCTCGACCGGTGGGCGCCGCAGCTCACCGGCGGGCTCGCGCGCCTGTCGCAGCATGGTGCGTTCTTCACGAACGCCTTTCAGGATCACGGCGTGACCGAGACGGCTCCCGGCCACTCCGTCACCATGTCCGGCCGCTTTCCCCGCTCCACGGGGATCGTGCGCAACACGGCCGGCGTGGAGGACCCACAGTCGCCGCTGCTCACGTCGCGCGACGCCCCGGCGTCGCCCTACCGGTTCCGCGGCTCCGTGCTCATCGACTGGATCCGCACGCGCGACGCGCGGGCGCGCGCGCTGTCCATCTCTCGCAAGGATCGCGGCGCGATCCTGCCGCTGGGCCGCGCGAAGCAGAACGTCTTCTGGTATGCGACGTCGAACGGGGAGTTCACGACGAGCCGCTACTACGCCGACACCCTGCCCACCTGGATCAAGCGAGTGAACGGCCGGCGAGTCCCACAGCGGCTCGCCGGGCAGCAGTGGACCCTGCTTCTGCCGGCGGCGGAGTATCGTGAGCCGGATGACGTGCCGTTCGAGAACAATGGGCGGGACTTCACCTTCCCGCACACCATGCCCACGGACTCCGTAGGCGCCGCCGCCGAGCTTCCGACGACGCCCTGGATGGATCAGCTCACGCTCGACGCGGCGCTCGAGGGGTTGCAGGCGCTGCAGCTCGGCCGCGGCCCACAGACGGACGTCGTTGCCATCTCGCTGTCGGCGACCGACTACATCGGACATCGCTACGGGCCGGACTCACGCGAGCAGCACGACAACGTCCTGCGCCTCGATCGCGCGCTCGGCGCCTTCATCGATTCGCTGTACAAGCTGCGCGACTCGAGCACGATCGTGTTCGCCCTCACGGCCGATCATGGGGTGACGCCATTTCCCGAGCTCGTGGCGCAACGCACCCACCGGCCGGCGCCGCCACGGTTCGACATGCGGCCGGCGTTCGCGTCGCTCGTGACGGAGCTGCGGCAGGCTGGCGTCGATACCACCGCGATCACGCGCGACGGTCCGTTCATCTTCGCCGACCGCACCGTGTTCAGGAGTGCCGGCGTGGATCCGGACCCGATCCTGCGCCGTCTCGCCCAGCGCCTGCGGGCCCTGCCATCCATCGCCCGGGTAGAGCGGGTGCGGGATCTGGCCGGCAAGGACACCGTCCATGACGCCGTCACGCGCCGGTGGCTGCACATGATTCCCGCCGACGTGCCGATCGAATACGTCGTCACGGCGCGGGAAGGCACCTATCCTGTCGGCGCGACGATCGCCGAGCACGGTGCGCCGTACGACGAGGATGCGCACGTGCCGGTGATCTTCTACGGGCCCTGGTTTCGCGCCGCCCGCATCGCGGACCGGGCCCTCGTGGTCGACATGGCGCCGACGCTCGCCGAGGTCGTCGGGGTCCCGCCCACCGAGCGTCTCGACGGCCATGTGCTCCGGCAGGCGCTCGTCTCTCCACCGCGCCGCTGAGCATGGCATCGCGGCGGGTGTCCGGTCTCGCGGGGCTGCAGCAGGCCTTCGACGAAGTCCGCTTCGGCGGGGCGCGCACCCTCAACCTGCGCGGCACCCTTCCCACCGCCAGCGAAGCGGCCGCACGGCTCGAGCAATGGCTGCGACAGCACCAGGTGCAGCAGTCCGGCGAGGTGCTGGTGATCACCGGTCGCGGCAACAACAGCGAGGGCGGCATCGCCGTCGTCCGCGAGACGAGCATCCGCGTCTTCCACGAGCTGCGGCGGAAGGGGGTGGTCGACGCCTTCGTCGAGCACACGGCGGGATCGTTCGTCGTGACCCTCGCCCCGATGAGGGCGCTGCTCGAGGCCACCGGGCGTCGGCGTGAACAGACACCACCGCCGACGCCCGCCACCCCGCCCACGCTCGATGCGCTGACCGACGAGACTCGACAGCTCCTCCGCATCCTCGCCGAGCGATCGCTGGATGCGCTCGGGGTGCGAGATCGCGATCCGTTCGTGGCAGGAGAGATGCTGCGCCTGTTCGGCTCCCTCGCGTCCACCGTTCCTGCGGGGCCGGACCGGGAGCGACGCCTTCGGACCGCGATCCGCTCCGCGATGACCGAGTACGACTAGGTGCAGACCTATCTCCAGTTCGCGCTGATCACCTTCACCTCGGTCCTCTTCATCGTGGACCCGATCGCGGTGGTGCCGACGTATTTGGTGATCACCCAGGGGCAGTCCCAGGCGCAGCGCCGCGTGACCGCGAGTCGGGCGTGCATCGCGGCGGTGCTGCTGCTCGTCACCTTCGCCGCGATGGGCCGCGCGATCTTCGAGCTGTTCGGCATCACGCTGCCCGCCTTCCGCATCGCCGGCGGGCTGATTCTCTGGCTCGTCGCGATGGACATGCTGCGCGGCAATCGGTCCACCCAGGAGGGAACGGCGGAGATCACCGAGGCGACGGTGAAGGACGACGTCGCGATCACGCCGCTCGCCATGCCGATGCTCGCCGGGCCCGGCGCCATCTCCACCGTCATGGTGCTCTCGGGCCAGGCCCGCACCATGCCGCAGAACGTCGTCGTCTACGGCTCCATCCTGCTGGCCCTGTTCATCTCATGGGTCACCCTCCGCGCCGCCGAAGGGCTCGTGCTGCGCATCGGCCAGACCGGGATTCGCGTGCTGACACGCCTCATGGGCCTCCTGCTGGCCGCGATCGCCGTGCAGTTCGTGATCACTGGCGTGCGCGAGGCGGCGGGGTTGTGACTGGTCGCTGCAACGCACGAGGCGCGGCGACCGCCGCGCGTCAGCTCCCGTCGGTCGTCCCTTCCACCACCGGAACACTCATGCTGCGTCGTCCGTCTCTCGCGCTCCTCCCCATTCTTCTCGCGTTCGCCGGCAGCACGCCCCTCGACGCGCAGCAGAACGCCACCACACTTCCCGGCTACACCGCGTCCTCGAGCGCGGCCGAGCGTGCGGTGGAAGCACAGGCGATCGCACGTCCGAGCGCCGCCCGTGCCCGCGAGCTGTCCCGCGCCCTCTCGGCCGAGACGCACGTGTCCGGCACGCCGGCACAGGCGCGAACGCGCGACTACGTGATCGCGCAGATGCGCGCGATGGGACTCGAGACCGAAGTGCGGCAGTACGACGTGTTCATCCCGCACCCGACGTCGGTGCAGCTCTGGCGCGTGGCGCCGCGTCCGCGCCAGATCACCCTCGCCGAACCGGCGGTGGCCGGCGACCCGACGTCGGCGCTCGCGCAGTATCTCACCGTGAACGGGTACAGCGGCCAGGGCGACGTCACCGGCGAGGTCGTCTACGTCAACTACGGGCTGATCGAGGACTACGCGCAGCTCGACTCGCTCGGCGTCTCCGTGCGCGGGAAGATCGCCGTCGCGCGGTACGGCCGGTCGTTTCGCGGGATCAAGGCGCGCGAGGCGGAGAAGCACGGGGCCGTCGCGTTGCTCATCTACAGCGATCCACAGGACGACGGGTACGTGCGCGGCGACGTCTATCCCAACGGGCCCATGCGCAACCGCACCGGCGTGCAGCGCGGCAGCGTGATGAACGGCGCCGGCGATCCGGCGACGCCCGGCTACGCGAGCAAGGCCGGTGCGCCGCGCCTGGCCGAGAGCCGGATGGACATCCCCCATATCCCGGTCGTTCCCATCTCCTACGGCAACGCCGGCGAGCTGCTCGACGAACTGCGCGGCCGCGACGTGCCGCAGGGGTGGCAGGGTGGCCTCCCCTTCCGCTATCACGCCGGACCGGGTCCGGTGCGGGCGCGCGTCCGCGTGACGGACGACCGTGCGACTCGTGGAACGAAGCCGATCTACGACACCTTCGGCATCGTGCGCGGCAGCGAGCGTCCGGACGAGCTGGTGATCGTGGGCGGCCATCGCGACGCGTGGGGTCCGGGGGCTGCGGACAATGTGAGCGGCACGGTGAGCGTGCTCGAGGCGGCGCGCGCCGTAGCCGAAGCGGTGAAGGCGGGGCATCGGCCGAAGCGCACGATTCTGTTCGCCACCTGGGACGCGGAGGAGTGGGGGCTCATCGGTTCGTCCGAGTACGTCGAGGACGACTCGCTGCGCCTCCTCCGCGGTGGCGTCGCCTACTTCAACCAGGATGTCGCGGCGCAGGGGTCGCGATTCGGCGGCGGCGGCTCGCCGTCGATGCGTCCGGCGCTCCGCGACGTCGCGCGGCAGGTGCCCGACCCGAGCGGCAAGGGCAGCGTGTACGCCGAATGGCGGCGCACCTCCGCGGTCGCGGACACCGCCGAGCCGGCGATGGGCGACCCCGGCGGCGGCTCCGACTTCGCCGGCTTCTACAACCACCTCGGCGTGCCCATCGCCGAATGGGGCTTCGGCGGAGCAGGGGGCGTGTACCACTCGCAGTACGACGACTTCGCCTGGATGTCCCGCTTCGGCGACAGCAGCTTCGCCTACCATGCCGCGGCGGCGCGCATCGCCGCGGCGATGGTGCTGCGCTTCGCGAACGCCGAGATCCTCCCGTACGACTACGTGGAGTTCGCGCGCACGATGCAGCGATATCTCCCCGCGCTGGATCGCGCGCTGGCCGCAAAGCGGTGGAGTGCCTCGTCGGCCGCGCTGCGCGACGCGATCGCAGCGATGGAGACGGAAGCCGTCGGCTTCACGGCCGCGCGTGACCGCGTGCTCGCGAGCGGGACGCCGGCGCCCGATCGTCTCGCCGCGGTGAACGCCGCGCTGCTCGGCGTCGAACGTGCCCTCGTGCGGCCCGAAGGGCTTCGCACGCGTCCCTGGTATCGCAACCTCATCTACGTAGCCGACGTGGACAACGGCTACGCGAACATGGTCTTCCCATCGGTGAACGAGGCACTGCGCGCGAACGACGAACGCCTCACCGGCACCGAGATCGCGGACCTCGCGACGCGCTTCGCCGGCGCGACGCGGGCGCTCGCGTCGGCGCGTGCCGCGCTCGGCGAAGCACCATCGCGTTGACGACGGCCGCCTGACGCTCAGTCGCGGCGGTCGCTGCGGCTGAGCCCGCACGGACGAATCGTAGCGCACGTGCGGGCGAAGCGACCCGTGCCGATCCATGGGCCCGCCTATTGCGAAGCCGCGAACGTATTGCGGGCTTGGAGGTTAGAGGTGGCGCAGCGAAGCGAGGCGAACGGCGCGACGATTCCGCGTCTGTCGCTCACCCAGCGGTTGGCGGTTCAGGACTACGCCGCGCGTGCGAGTTGGCCGGCCGGATTCCAGATCTACGAGCGGGGCGCCAGCGCGGACGGCGTGTTCGTCGTGGTGCGTGGGCGCGTGGTGCTTCGCA
Organism: Gemmatimonadaceae bacterium; assembly: GCA_013361335.1. Classification (GTDB taxonomy): domain Bacteria; phylum Gemmatimonadota; class Gemmatimonadetes; order Gemmatimonadales; family Gemmatimonadaceae; genus AG11. Next base: position 30,991 of record JABFYH010000166.1, read on the forward strand.
GTCGTGTGCGCGCCGGCCGCGGATTCGTCCCGTGGGTGGCGACTCCCGGCGAGACGTTCGGCGCGGAGGGACTCTCGCCCAACGGCTGCTACGCCACCGATGCGCGCGCAGACGAGGAGACGGAGACGCTGTTCCTCAGCACGAGCAAGCTGCGCGCGTTCATTCGTGAACAGCCGGCCCATGCGCTCGCCGTCATCGGTCAGGTGATGGGCGAGCGTACCGTGCTGCTCGACAAGCTGCGCGAGCTGACGACGCTCTCGGTGGAACAGCGTCTCGTGGCCGCCCTGCGCCGCATGGCGGCGAACGACTGCTTCGCCGCCAGCGACGGGCGCATCGAGCTGTGCAGCTCGCGCTATCGTCTGCTCTGCGAGTTCGTCGGCGCAACACGCGAATCCGTGTCGTTGGTGCTGGGGCGTCTGAGCGGCGAGGGGCTGGTGGAGCGGTGCGGCAGCACGCTCTACGTCACGCCCTCGGCCCGCCTGTTCGAGCGCCTCGACGACGCCGGCAGCCCCGACGACGTCGTGCTCGTCGGGGGGCTCGCCGACGCGGACGTGGCGCCGGCGCTCCAGTAGCAGCGGTATCGGGCAGCAGACGCGCCGCCGTCCGCGGCGCGCCGTCCGCCGTCGGTATATTGCGGCACGCCCGCCAGCCTCGCATGCCGACCCTGCCCGCACCTCACCGTCTTTCCACTCGCATCGCCGACGTCCCGCGACGGATCCTCGTCGGCGTGCGCCATTGATGCTCGGCTGGCTGGTGTTGCCGGCGCTCGCCGGTGTCGGCGCGGTCTGGCGTCGTCTCGCGTCGCGGCGGATCGAGGCTCGCTACGCCGAGCGCACCACCCTCGCGGCGGACGGCGTCGTCCCCGGCGCGGCGTCGTTCACGCTGACGGGCACCAATGGGCGCGCACTGCTGCTGCTGCACGGTTCGGGCGACTCTCCGCAGACGCTCCGCTATCTCGGCGAGCGACTCAACGCCGCCGGCTTCACCGTGCATGCGCCGCTGCTGCCCGGGCATGGGCGATCGCCGCGCGACTTCGCGCAGGTGACCGCGGTGGCGTACCTGGCGGCGGCGCGCGCCGCGCTCGACACGCTGCGGGCGCGTCACGGGTGGATCGGCGTGGCAGGGCTGTCGATGGGTGGGGCGCTGGCCACACAGCTGGCCGCGGAGGCGGCGGACGTGCGAGTGCTCGTGCTCATGGCGCCGTATCTCGCCGCGACGCCGCAGGTCGCGTGGGCCACCCGCACCGCGCCGGTCTGGGGGCTGGTGCAGCCGTACGTGGACGCGCGCGGCGGCCTTTCCGTGCACGACCCGGTGGCGCGGGCTGCCAGCTATGCGTACGGCGTCGTGGCGCCCCGGGCGCTGCGCGCGCTGCTGGAGACGGCGGCGAAGGGGCGCGCCGCGCTCGCGCAGGTGACGGTGCCGACGCTGGTCATCCATTCGCGCGCCGACAACCGCATTCCCGAGGCGACGGTGACGGAGACGATGGCGACACTCCGTGCACCCACCGAGCGACACTGGGTCACCGGGTGTGGGCACGTCATCACGGTGGATTACTGCAAGGACACCGTGGCGAACCTGGTGCTGGCCTTTCTCGCGCGCCACGCCGGCTGAGCGACCGCGGTCGCCTCGCGCCGGCGGGCGCGCAAGAAGGGCCGGCGGTCGGTCAGCCGGTGACGCGGTCGATGAGACTCTCGCCGACTTCCTTCACCGCTTCGAAGCCCGACACGGCGGCGTTCTGCGCCTGTTCGGCGACGCCCGACGCGACGCGCTTCACGCGCGTTCCCAGCCCCTGCGAGCGGCTCTGCGACCCGCCGCCGCTCGACGACTTCGCCGTGCGCCGCGTGCTGCGCTTGGCGCCGCCCTTCTTCGCGCCACCCCGCTTCGCGCCGCCGCGCTTGGCACCACCACGCTTGGCGCCACCACGCTTCATCGTCGAGCCGCCACGCTTCGCGGACGACCGCTTCGCGCCGCCCTTCTTGGCGCCGCCGCGCCGTGCCGATCCCTTCTTCGCGCCGCGCTTCGCGCTCTTCTTCGCGCCGGAGCGCTTCGCCGTCGACCCGCGACGTGCGCTCTTCTTGCCCGCGCGCTTCGTCCCGCGCTTCTTCTTCATTGCCATCGCTGCGTCTCCTCTGCCAGATAGTGGCTATCGGTGCTGCGCGAATCGGGTGTCCCTTGCGCAAGTTTCGGGCGCACCATCGCACCCACGGACTTGCTGCCGCTCCATCACGTCATCATCCGCGCACGTCGCCGCGAGTGCGCACGCCGCAAAGATGGCGCGGCGCGGCCGCCTCGGCCAGCAGCAGCACGCGCGTCGATCAGGGCGGCCAGGGGGATTTCCGGGAATACGGCCGGCCGAACACCGCCTCGAGCTGCTCGCGCGGCTCCGCCGTCCGGACGACGACGTCGAGCGAATCCGCGAGGACCAGCACGCGGGAGAAATCGCGGTAGCGGGCGTACGAGTGGAAGAAGCCCAGGGGGCCCGGGCGGGTCAGACGGCCGAGCAGGATGTCGGCGATCGCGATGTAGTGGAAGGCGTAGAAGGCATTCAGCGTCCGGAAGCGCGGGAGATCGCTCTCGATGATGCCGCGCGGCAGCGACCCGTGCTTCCCCCACTGCACGTCGACGGCGGGGGTCCCCTGCCACGGGGTGTGCAGCGTTTTGCCGTGCCAGTACGTCCATAGGTCAGTCGGAGCCCCGCTCGCGTCGTAGCCCACCCACACGACCTCCTCGTCGGTGGGCACGGTGAAGGGGATCCAGGAGCCGTGCACGTCGTCCTTCCAGAGCAGGTGATAGGCGATGATCGGCCGGGTGGGATGGACGACGGCGACGGCGCGCTCGAGGGGGAACCACTCGTCGCGCTGAAGGTATAGGAATGGTGCGAGTCGGCGTGCGAGCCGGGCCAGACTGTCCGTGGGCGCGAGCGCCCCGGCCACGACGACGGGACGCGGTGGAATGTGGGCGTGCGGGCCGCACGCACACGCCAGACCGAGTCCCGCCAGGGCGGCGCGGCGCAGATTAGATCGCAAGACGATGCCCCACTGTGCTTTAGGCACTTTGGTGGTTACTATTCGTCAAAAGGGCGGCCCGGCGCCACTTCCCCGGGCAGGATGTGAAATTCAATTGGAGGGCCAATGCGCAAGCCGCGTCCGGCTACGTATAACCCAGTGCAAGCGCTCCACCTGATCGCGAACGACCGCAACGGATCGCCGCTCAGCTGCCCATCCTGTTCCGGGCAGATCGAGCGAACCCCCGACGACTTCCCACCCCCGCCGCGCTCGCAGGTGACCCTGCAGTGCCGGGAGTGCGGCCGGCTCGCCCGGTACATCGCCGGCGCCGCCTAGACACCGCAGCCGACCACCTCGATCTCCGTACCACCGGTCGCGCTACCAGCGTCAGCAGTGATCAGACACCACCATGCGCGAAACGGGGCCGATTCGAGGCCCCGTTTCGCATTCCCTCACCCCTGGGCTGAGGGACGCAAGTGCTCCTGTGCACAAAACTTGCCCGATTGAGCCATACGTCCCGCTCCGAGCGCAGCGACGCGACGGGGCATCATATGGATCACGTGGGACGAGCGGAGCGACCGCAGGACGGCCACTTCCTCGCACTCGGGATCAGGCTCAGCTCTGGTAAGAGGTACGGTTCATGGCACGCATCAACGGCACGGTGAAGTGGTTCAACGACGCGAAGGGATTCGGCTTCATCTCGCGGGAAGGTGGCCCCGATGTCTTCGTGCACTTCAGCGCCATCCAGGGGAACGGCTTCAAGTCTCTCGCCGAAGGAGACAGGGTCGAGTTCGAGATCGTCCAGGGACAGAAGGGTCCCCAGGCGGCCGATGTGACCAAGACGAGCTGATCGCGCTGCTCATCTCCACGGCGCCCCGGAGCTGCAGCTCCGGGGCGCCGACGCGTTTCTGCCGTGCTGCGCCACGGCCGAGTCGGGCATTCGTTTTGCCCCCTCGCCAGGACGTGTCCACCACGCGTTCGAGCCTGCCGGAGCCGATGTACGCCACGCTGGGGCACGAGCTGCCGCGCGGCCCCGATTGGGTCTTCGAGCCGAAGTACGACGGCATGCGCGTGATCGCCGACGTGACGACGCGGCAGGTCCGCCTCGTCACGCGGAACGGCAAGGACAAGAGCACCCAGTTTCCCGAGGTGGTGCTCGCGCTGCGCGAGCTCGCACGCCGCGCGCGCCGCAGCCTGGTGCTCGACGGTGAGATCGTGGCGCGCGCGCCCCGCCGCCGCCGCGCCGCGACACCCGTGACGTCGGCGGGGAGCGAGTTCCAACAGCTCCAGGGGCGCATGCACCTCAAGGATCCCGACGAGATCGTGCGCCTGGCCGTCGAAGCGCCCACCACGCTCGTCGTGTTCGACATGCTGCGGGACGGGCGCACCACGATGCTGACGTCGCCGTGGACGGCGCGCCGCGCACGCCTCGACGCGCTGTTCGCGCAGGCCGGTGACCCCGACGACGCGACGCTCCGGCTCAGCGATGCCACCGCGCGCGGCGCGGCCATGCTCACGCGCGCCCGCCGCGCCGGCTGGGAGGGGATCATCGCCAAGCGGACGGACGCTCGCTATCTCCCCGGCGCCCGGGCCGACAGCTGGCTCAAGCTCAAGCTCCTCTATCGTGCCGAGTTCGTGGTGGGCGGATTTACCGAGCCGCGGAACTCGCGCCAGCACATCGGCGCGCTGCTGCTCGGCGCATACGACAAGCACGGGGATTTCGTCTACGTGGGTCATACCGGTGGCGGCTTCACCCGCGAGGGGCTCGCCGCGATGCATGAGCGACTCGCGAAGCTCGAGCGTCGCACCGCACCCTTCGTCGTCGCGCCGCGCACCAACGAACAGGCACACTGGGTGGCGCCGAAGGTGGTGGTCGAGGTGAAGTTCGCCGAGTGGACCAAGGAGCGCCTCCTGCGGCAGCCGATCTTCCTGGGCGTGCGGGACGACAAGGCCGCCCGCGACGTGACCATCGAAGGGGTGAGCCTGCAGCGCTGGGGGACGGGGGAGATGACGAATGACGCCGCGTAAGTCACCGGCCACGCGCACGCGGAGGCCGAGCCGGACGTCGACGCGTAATCGCGCGGGCAAATCCTCGGCAAAAAAAACCTCCGCGAAATCCTCGCGCGCGTCGACTGCAGGATCATCGCGAACCAGCACGGCGAAGCCGGCGCGGAAGTCGGCGTCGCCGTCCACGCGGCGCGCCCGCGCTCCCAACGCCGCCGAGGTCGAGGCGCAGCTCGACGCACTCGAACGTGGTCCGGGCGAAGGCGAGCTCGATCTGGGGCGCGGCGTGTCGCTTCACGTGTCCAGCCTGTCGAAGCTCTACTTCCCCGATGCCGGGGTGACGAAGGGGGCATTGATGCGCTACTACGCGCGCGTCTCCCCCATGCTCCTGCCGCAGATCGCCGGACGCCCGCTGATCCTCAAGCGCTATCCCGAGGGCGCCGGTGGGCCGATGTTCTTCCAGCAGGATGCCGGCCCGCACGTGCCCGACGTGGTGCAGACGGCGATGGTGTCCACGGTGGACAAGGGGAACCGCGCGCGGATCATCGGCGGTGATCTCGCGACGCTGCTCTACACCGTGCAGCTCGGCGCGATCGAGGTGCATCCCTGGCTCTCACGAATTCCCGACATCGACTCGGCGGACCGCTGCCTGATCGATCTCGATCCTGGCGACGACGTGCCGTTCTCGGCCGTGGTGTCGCTGGCGCGCGAAGTGCGGCGAATCGTCGAAGGGTGCGGGCTGTCGGGGGCGGTGAAGACGTCGGGCTCGAGTGGCGTCCATCTCGTGATCGCGTTGCCGGCGCGAACCTCGTACGACGTGTCGGCGCAGCTCGCGATGGGGATTGCGCGAGTGGCGGCGGCCACGTGGCCCGATGTGGCGACGGTGGAGCGCTCGATCGGTGCGCGCCCGCCGGGCACGATCTACGTGGACGCGATGCAGAACGCGCGTGGCAAGAGCGCGGCGAGCGCGTACAGCGTGCGGGCGAAGGCCGGCGCGCCGGTGTCCGCGCCGCTGGCGGCGGACGAGCTCACGGCGCGGCTGCGGCTGGACGCCTTCACCGTGAAGACGATGCCGGCACGCGTGGCTCGGGTGGGTGATCTGTACGGACAGGCGTTGGCGGAGCGCCCTACGACGGCTCGAGGGCTGGCGCGCGCGCTTCAGGTGCTGGATGCGACGCTGGCGGCGATGCGGCCACGCCGCGGACGGAAACGCAGTAAACGCGGAGGGGCAGGTGCTTGACTCACACTATCAGGACATCGGCCGCCAGCAGTCTGGCGTGGGCGAGGCGCTCTACGCCCGATCGATGCCCGGCGGCGGGTACGTACGCGTGGAGCTGGTCGTGAGCGATCGCGGGGACGTCGGCAGCGAACGCCGGCGGGGGCGGGTCGTCATCGAGCCGCGAGACCCCTCGCCGCGGCGCGACGATGCGGCGCCGCTCGTGGTGGAGGAGGTGGAGGGCGACGACGAGGACGCGGTGGTCGCCGAGTGCTTCCGGATCGCGCGGGACAACGCGGCGATCGCTCGCCGGGTGCTGCGGCGGCGGTCCGATCTGCGGGCCGACTAGGCGGAGCGGTCAGCCGCCGGCGGCGCGGAGGGGCATCTCGATCTGTCGGGGCTCGCCCGTGCGCTCGTCGGCCGGCGAGGCGGCGTCGGGGCGGGCGGCGGCGGGTCGGGCGCCGAGCAGATGCAGGGTCTGGTGGTAGAAGTGGAGGGTCTGGACGGGGGCGCGAAAGCTTTCGGGGCCGGCCCGGGCAATGGCGTAGCCTTCCTCGCGCACGCGGCGAGGCAGCGCCCGGGCGAGGGGGTGTCGGAGAAGCCGGCGGATCTCAGTGCCGTTGCGCGCGAGCAGCGCCGCGCACAACCCGTCCAGGTAATCGAGCATGGGCGCCCCGGGGATTGGACCTAAAGAACATATTGCGAATAATGTACCAGGCGCAAGAGTAGGCGCGGCCGTGCCTCCTCCTGCCCGATAAGGAAGCGCGTTTCACGCGCCCCGCCCCATAAGGCGCGAGCGCAGCCCGCGCCGGCCCGCTACTCCGTGAATAGGTCGAAGCGCACCCCGCGTCGCGCGCCACGGCGCTTTCTCGGGGCGAAGCGGAAGAGCTGCGCCGGCCGGCCTCGACCCTCGCTCCGCCATTCATCCGTCGGCTCCACGAGATAGCTCGCCTGCAGGGCGCGACGGAAGCTGGCCTTGTGCAGGCGGCGGCCGAGCAGGAGCTCGTAGACGCTCTGGAGATCCGTCAGGGTGAAGGTCGGCGGGAGGAGGCGGAACGCGAGCGGCGACTGGTCCACGCGCTGGCGGGCGACCGCCGCCGCGCGCTCGACCACGGCGCGATGGCGCGGCGCGAGCGGGGGGAGCCCGTCGAGCGGGAACCAGCCGCTGTCGGGGCTGGACGCCTCCACGCCCGCCGGCACGAGGGCGACGATGCCGATCGACACATCCGCGTCGCCAGGATGGCGCTTGGCGTCGCTGAACGCGCCTACCTGCTCGAAGAAGGCCGGCGCCTCACCCAGAACAGCCTCGGCGATGCGCGCGGCTGCGTCCTCGAGCCCTTCGTCCGCTTGCGGCGCGTCCCAGGGGAGGGTCCATCGCTCACGCGCACCGGCCGGCGCGCGCACGAGGAGCACGGCGAGCGCCTCCGCCCGCGGAGAGAGCACCACGACGTCCACGGCGAGCGTCGTCCGGCGGACGGCCGATTTCATCGGGACGGCGGGGCGCTCGCGCATGACGCGCGAATTAGTAACAAAAAGCCACTAATGTCAAGGGCGCACCTCGCCCGCCACAGGCGCCAATAGTAACACTCTGCTCAAAAATGGGCGCCGACGTGGTGGACGGGTGATATACCCGTTTCAGGATGCCGAGTCAACGGACACCGCGCGACGCGGCGCGGTGTCCGTTGTCGATCTCCTGATGGTGTCGGCGTTTACGGCGTCGACGCCGTCGGTGGCGGCGTCGGAAGCACATCGCGCCGCAAACCCGCACCATAGGCGGCCACTGCCGGAATGGTGATCGGGAGCTGGCCGGTGATCGGCGCGGTGCCGAGCAGCGCGCGCGCGGCGGCGCGCTGCGACACCGGCAGGCTGCCCCAGGCCACGAGGTAGGCGCCGGTCGCCGGCAGCTCGGAGGCGATGTAGGGGTTCGAGAAGGTGGCGAGGATCACCTTCGTGCCACCCTTCTGCAGCCCGTCGATCAACGACGCCATGCCTTCCGGCGCCGCGAGCTTTGCGGTGGAGGAGCTCGCACCGAAGTACGACGACACGATGGCGACATCCGCGCCCTGCGCCGCGCGCAGCGCATTCTCCACCGACGCCGGGAAGAGCGCGGGCTGCGGGCTGGCCACGTACGTCCCTCCGGCGACCGCCGCGCCGGCGCCGGCACCGGAGGCGGCGCCATAGAGCGACTCGGGGGACAGCGTCAGGGTGCGCAGCGCGGGGAAGGCGCGCGCCAGCTCGCCATTGAAGGCGCCGCCCGCGCCCAGATCGACTTTGGGCGCGATCGTGATGCTCACGACGCGCGCCGTGCGCGGCAGGCGGCCGAGCGGCACGAGACCGAGCGAATCCTTCACCAGCGTGATGGCCCGCTCCGCGGCGAGACGCGCCGCCGCCTGGTTCGCGCTGTCGCCGACGACTGCGCGCAGCGCCTGCACGTCCACGAGCCGCTGGCGATCGAGGCCGAGCTCGTGCTTCGCCGCCAGCAGCTTCCGCACCGAGGCGTCGATGCGAGACTCGGGGAAGCGTCCACTCCGCACGCCATCCACCACGGCCTCGATCGCGCCCACGTTGTCGGTGGGCATCAACAGCACGTCGGCACCGGCAAGCACCGCGCGCTGCGTCACCTCACCCATCGACATCTTCCCCAGCACGCCGTTCATGTCGAGCGCGTCGGTGACGACGAGCCCGCGGAAGCCGATGTCGCCGCGTAGCAGATCGGTCATGATCCGCGGATTCAGCGTGGCGGGCAGCGGTGATGTGTCGAGCGCCGGGATGAGACCGTGGAAGGTCATCACACCGCGGACGCCGGCGTTCACGGCGGCGCGGAAGGGCACCAGCTCGACGCTGTCGATGTGCGCGCGCGACGCATCCACGCGCGCCAGCTCGAGATGCGAGTTCTGCTCGGTGTCGCCGTGTCCGGGGAAATGCTTCGCCGTGGCGAGCATCCCGTTGTCCTGGATCCCGCGCACCAGCGCCGCGCCGAGCGAGGCGACGAGCTGGGGATTCTCGCCGAAGGAGCGGATCGAGATGACCGGGTTCTTCGGATTGTTGTTGACGTCGACGACCGGCGCGAAGGCCATGTGAATGCCAAGGGCTCGCCCCTCGAGGGCGGTCGCGCGTCCCATGGCGTAGGCGAGGGCGGTATCGCGAGTGGCGCCGATCCCCATCTCGTACGGAAAGCTCGTGGCGCCGCCGAGGTCGATCCCGTTGGGGAGGAAGTACCCGCCGCGCGCACGGAAGGCGGCACCGGTCTCCAGATCCGCCCCGACGAGCAGTGGCAGGGCGCTGGAGCGCTGCAGCGCATTCAGCTTGGCGGCAATTTCGGTGGGCGACCCGACTGAGATGATGATGCCACCGAGATGCTGATCACGGACGAGGCCCTGAATGCGGCGGAAGTTCGCGTCGTCGTCGGCGGTGTAGTCGCCGAGGACCCAGGGCCACACCATCTGGGCGGCCTTGTCGCGGAGCGAGAGGGTGGCGAGGACGGAATCGGCCCACCGGAGATCCGCTGCCGCATCGGGCGCGGTGGCCCGCCGCACCGGCGCGGGCTCGGCGCTGGAGACGACGGTCGTGCCGCTGGTGGGCACGGGAGCGCCGGCGGCGGAGCCGGCACCGGCGCCGCCGGCACAGCCGGCCACGACGACGCCCCACACGAGCCCGCCGAGGACTCGTGCACGGCGGATCCCGCCGTGCGTGGCGACTCCAGGGCCAGCTACCATGCGATCGTCCCCTGTTTAGTGGTATCGACCTCTTCCTCTCCCCCCTTCTTGAACAGGAAGGCTTCCATGTTCTTGGTGAGGAAGCTTCGTGCCTGCGGATCCATCACGTTGAGCCCGTAATGGTTGATGAGCATGGTCTGCTGCTTGAGCCAGAGGCCCCAGCAGTCCTGGCAGATCTCGTTGAGCACCCGTGTGCCGATGGCGCCGGGAAAGGGCATGCGCTCGAATCCGGCGCGTGTCTGGCCGCAACGGACGCAGGTGACGGTGGCGGGCACTGACAACCTCGGGGTATGAGTCCTTCCTGAATCTAAGCCCCCGAGGGGAGGCCGTGAACCGT
>JABFYH010000037.1 GCA_013361335.1 Gemmatimonadaceae bacterium
CAAGCTATGCCCATGGTGTCATCGCTTCGTTACCAAATGCGCCCGCTCGGTACCCGAGACCGCCCAGCCCGATGCCTGCCAACTCGCTCACCCGGCGCGCCGCCGCCGTACTCTCCCTCGCTGCGCTCGGCCATCCGGTCCATGCTCAGCATGTGAGGCGGCCGCGTGAAGGGTACGTCACCGTGCCGGACTCGGCCCGCCTCTACTACCGCGTCGTCGGTACGCGAGGGGATACGCTCATCGCCATCCACGGCGGCCCCGGAGTGGACCTCGAGAGCATCGCCGGCGACTTCGCCCCGCTCGCCGAGCGGCACGTCGTGATCTTCTACGATCAGCGGGGTGCCGGGCGCTCCACCCTGCCGCGCGACACGACGACGCTGAATGCCGCGCAGCAGGTCCGCGACCTCGACGCCGTGCGCCGGTTCTTCGGGCTCGCGCGCGTCACGCTCGTGGCGCACTCGTACGGGCCGCTGCTCGCGGCGTCGTACGCCATCGCGCACCCCGACGTCGTGCGCCGGATGGTGTTCTTCGGCCCCGTTCCCCCACGGCGCGGCGACTTCTGGTCGCGGTTCGGCCGCTCCATGGCGACGCGACTCGACAGCGCGCAGCGCGCACAGCTCGCCGAGGCCGCGCGGCAGCTCGGCGATACGACGGTGGATGCGCGCGCGGCCTGCCGCGCCTACTGGGCGATCGCCATGCGCCCGCGTCTCGCGGAGCCCGATCGGACCCTGCCCCTCATCAGGTCGGACCTGTGCGGCTCGGATCCGGCCGGGATCCGGTACGGGCTCACGACGACCAACCGCGTCGTGATGGGCTCCTACGGTGACTGGGATCTCCGCGCCGCGCTAACCGGCGTGCCCGCGCCCACGCTGGTGGTGCACGGCGAAGAAGAGTCGATCCCGATGGACCTCGTCGCCGAGTGGACGACGGCGCTGCCGCACGCTCGTCTGCTCCGCGTGCCGCGCGCGGCGCACTTCACCTACGCCGAGCGTCCGGAGCTCGTCTGGCCCGCGGTGGAGGCGTTTCTCAGCGAGGCCGATGCGCCTTGAGCACCAGATCGACGATCAGCGGGCGATGGTCCGAGCCGAAGTCGTCGCCGACGCGGGCGCGAACGGCGCGCCACCACGCCTGATCGACCAGCACATGGTCGATGCGGATGCGGATCCAGCCGTTGTACTTGGTGAAGCCGAGGCCCGTGCCGATCTGTGAGAAGGCGTCGGTGAGGTCGCCCCAGTGCTCCTGGAAGATCCGGCTCTCGACCGGAGTGTTGAAGTCGCCGGCGACGATCGTCGGGGCACGCAGGCCATCGACCCACTGACGCGCGCGCGACGACTCGATGTCGCGCAGCGCGGTGTTGAGAGGCAGGCGCTCGACGTCGCCCGCCATCAGCCCCTCGAATCCCTTGCGCGGGGTCTCCAGGTGCAGGTTGGCGACGCCGATCGTGCCGCCCGGTGTCGCGATCGTGTAGCGCACCACGTAGCCCGCTCCCCCGATGCCCGCTGGGTCCTGCCTCACTCGCTCGAGCGCGCTGCGATCCATCCGTTCGGCGGAGACGATCGGATAGCGCGAGAGGGTGCAGAGCCCGTAGTCGTGGTGCGCATGCCAGCCCGTCATGCGCTCCACCGCGGTCGCGAGCTCGTCGCCGCACTCCTGGAAGAGCACGACGTCGGGCTGCCACGCCTCGACCAGCAGCGGCAGCTCGGTCGCCGCCAACTGTCCGCCGTCGACGTTATAGGTGACGACGCGAAACGGCATCCCCTCCGGCACGGTGAGGAGTCGGCGCCATCCCGTGCGTGCGCCCATGATGGGGCCGACCGCGACGGCGGCGGCGAGCATCAATGGCAGGAGGAGCGTGCGGCGCAGCACGAGCGCGGCGGGGACGAGCACGGCCAGCGGCAGGAGCATGACCCACCGCCCCATGAAGACGAGGATCGTGGCGGGCCACCACCGGTCGCCGAGGGTCCACATCGTGAGGGCGACGAGGAGGGTGGCGGCGAGGTAGCTCCACCCAAGAATGTCGAGCGCGCGGCGCACCCGGCGGACCATGAAGGAAGCCATGCGGCGAATCTAAGGCGCGGCGCTGTTGCGTCGCCGCAACGATTTCAGCGATTCGGGTGGGCATCGCGCATGCACGTCGGGATGGGACTGGACGCACACGCCTCACCCCCGTCTTCATGCCGCAGCCCTGCGCGCACGCCCGGCTCGTTCATCGCCACGTCACGGCGCCGATCTCCCATGGCGCCACCTTCGTCGCCATGTCGGCGCTGGTCGTGTACGGAGACCTCGTCAGCAAGTGGTTGGCGGTCACGCTCTGGGCCGGGGAGACCCATCCACTCGCCGCCGGCCTGCGCATCCAGGTGGTCTACAACTCCCTCGGCGCGTTCAGCACGTCACTCGGGCATCTGACGTGGGAGATCAACGTCGCCACCACGGTGATGGCGGTGCTCCTGTCGTCGGCGGTGTCGGGCCGGCTCGCCGCCCTCGACGCCACCGCGCCGGCGACGCTCGGCCTCGTGGCCGGGGCGGGGCTGGGCAATCTCGCGAGCCTGCTCGGCTCGAGCGCGGGCGTGCCCGACTTCCTCGCGGTGAGCGACGGCCGGGGCGGCGCGCTGGTGCTCAACCTCGCCGACATCGCGGCGTACCTCGGCATCGTGTGCTGCGTGAGGCTGGCGGTCGGGTTGATGCGAGCGCGAGCGCGAGACACACGGCGCCGTACGCCTCACGCCGCGACGCCGCACGGCGCGCCGTACGCCTCACGCCGCACGCAACGTGCGCAGTGAGACGTGCGGAGTGCGGGCGTGCGGCGTGGGTCCCGCGCTTACTGCTTCCGCGCTCCCCACGTCGGCCCCGGCGGCTCGTGCGTCGCCCGCGCTACCGGATGCTCGCGCTGCATCCGCATCGCCTCGGCCACCGCGCGCTCG
>JABFYH010000126.1 GCA_013361335.1 Gemmatimonadaceae bacterium
TTCCACCGCACCCGCGTCGCGCGCTGCGGCGGGAACAGTGTGACGTCGGTGCCGAGCGTCGTCGGCTGGAAGGCTCGCAGCGGCGTGACGTCGTCGAGGATCCAGAAGGAGCGGCCATGCGTCGCGACGGCGATGTCGTCGTCCTTCACGACGAGATCGCGGATCGAGGTGGCCGGCATGTTCAGCCGGAGCGACGTCCAGTGGTCGCCGTCGTCCCAGGAGACGTACACCGCGTGCTCGGTGCCGGCATAGAGCAACCCCCGCCGCTGCGGATCCTCGCGCACGACGTTGACAATGTCGCCCGCGGGGAGGCCGCGCACGATCTCCGTCCACGTGGCGCCGCCGTCGTGCGTGCGATAGACGTGCGGCCGCAGATCGTCGAGGCGGAAGGTGTTGAGGGCCGCGTAGGCGGTGCCCGCGTCGAAGTGCGATGCGTCCATCAGCGAGACCTTCGCCCACGGACGGTCGCGCAGCGCAGGGGGCGTGACGTCCTTCCAGTGGGCGCCGCCGTCGCTCGTGACGTGAATGAGCCCGTCGTCGGTGCCGACCCAGATGGTGTTCGCGGCGCGAGGCGAGGGCGCGATGGTGTAGATCACGCCGCGATGCGCGCCCTTCTCCGGATCGGATGCGGCAAACGCGCCGAGGTTGGGCGGAACGGACCACGCGGGGCGAGTCAGGTCGGGGCTGATCTGCGCCCAGTGCCGCCCCCCGTCGCGCGTCTTCCACAGCACGTTCGACGCGAAGTACAGCGCGTGCGGGTCGGCGCGCGAGAACACCACCGGCTGCGTGCGCACCACGCGATAGTCCGGCGAGCGGAGCGGCCTCGGGCCGACCTGCTGGACATCGCCGGTGCGCCGGTCCCAGCGCGTGAGCTTGCCGCCGTACACGATGTCGGGGTCGAGCGGATCGGGGGCGGCGTAGCCGTATTCCTCCACGCCGGCGGGGTGCCAGTCGCGGAAGGTGATCTGCCCGTCGTCGCCGCGGCTGGCCACGCAGGCCGACCCGCTCTCCTGCTGGCCACCGCACAGCCGATACGGGAACGCGTCGTCGGCGGTGACGTGGTAGAACTGCGCGGTGGGCTGGTTGTACCACGAGCTGAACGTCTCGCCTCCGTTCACCGTGACGATCGCGCCCTGATCGGACGCGAGGAGGATGATCCGCGGATCGGCGGGGTCGATCCACACGCGATGGTAGTCGTCGCCGCCGGGCGCGCCGCGAAAGGCGGTGAAGGAGCGGCCGCCGTCGGTGGACTTCCAGGTCACCACGTTCGCGACGTACACGATCTCCGGGTCCTTCGGATCCACGCGCACCTCGGCGAAGTCCGATCCGCGGCCCCAGAGGCGGGTGTCGGTGTTGATGCGCGTCCAGTGCGCGCCGGCGTCGTCGGAGCGATAGAGACCGCCAAGCCGCGGCGCATCCACGATCGCGTACAGGCGCGCCGCGCGGCTCGGCGACACGGCGAGCCCGATGCGGCCCAGCCCCTCCGCGTCGGTCGGAAGCCCTTGGGTGAGCGCGCGCCAGGTGGTGCCGCCGTCGATCGACTTGAACAGCCCGCTGCCGGCAATCTGGAAGGAGCCGCCGATCTCCCACGGCGCCTGGCGTCCGGCCCACAGCGCAGCGTACACGATGTTCGCGTCCGCGGGGTCGAGGGCGACGTCGAAGGCGCCGGTGTTCTCGTCGCGGTAGAGCACCTTCGTCCAGCTCGCGCCACCGTCGGTCGAACGGAACACGCCGCGCTCGGTGTTGGGGCCGTACGGGTGACCGAGTACGGCGGCGAAGACACGGTTCGGATCGTGGGGATCGACGACGACCGTCGGGATCTGCTGTCCGTCGCGGAGACCGAGGTGGCTCCAGTGCGCGCCTGCGTCGGTCGACTTGTAGATGCCGTCGCCGGTGGAGAGATCGGGACGTTGAAGTCCCTCGCCGCTGCCGACATAGAGCACGTTCGGGTCCGACGGCGCGACGGCGATGGCGCCGATGGAGCCGGTGGGCTGGTCGTCGAAGAGAGGACGCCACACGCGACCGAAATCGGTGGTCTTCCACACGCCGCCGTTGTTGACGCCGATGTAGAAGACGCCAGGCTGGCCGGGCACGCCGACGGCGCCCACGGTGCGCCCGCCGCGATGCGGCCCGATCATGCGCCAGCGCAGCGACGAGAAGGTGGTGGAGTCGGGCTGCTGCGCACGGGCCAGCGGTGCCGCGAGCAGGAAGGTGGCGGCGATCGCGGCGGGCCGCGTGACGAGCGCGACGACCGAACGGCAGGAGATTCGATGCATGGGGAATCATCCCTGCACGGCCGGCGTCCGTCAATCAGGTGCCGCGATCGCTCATCATGGCGGCGAGCTTCCGCACTGTCGTGACGTTGCGGAAAGTCACCGGGCCGCCGAGTGCCTTGTCGATCTTGGCGCCGGTGCGGAGGACGGCCATCTCGAGCCGGCGGCGCAGCCAGTACACGTGGCGACCGCGCGCATCGACGTCCTCGACCTCGGAGCAGAGGGCGCGCAGCCTATCGCGAACGTCGGCGTCGATGGCCGACTTGACGAAGCCGGTCCAGAGCGTCGTGCCCGGGTCGCGGTCGGGCCAGGGCTCGTCGCGCACGAGCGCCGCGAGCTCCTCGGGGGAGCGCACGAAGGTGGCGACCTCGTAGCCGAGCGCCTTGTGCAATCGGCGCTCGATGGTGCTCTCGAGGGTCGCGGGATCCGCCGTCGCACCGGCGCTGAACAGCACGTTGCCGCTCGCGATGAAGGTCGCGACGTCCCGAAAGCGCAACGCCTCGAACTCGCCGCGCAGGCGATCCATCTTCACGGTGTGGCCGCCGACGTTGATCGCCCGCAGGAAGGCGACGTAGCGCGCCGCGGCTGCGCGCGGGCTCACTGGCCTGTCGCGGGGGTGAGACGCGCGAGCCGGCTGCGCACCCACGGCAGGAGCGCGGCGGCCGAGAGGGCGCCCACCGCGGCGCCGATGGCGGCGGCGACGAGGAACTGGGTTGCCCAGAAGGCGGCGGCGGACACGTCGATCCCCGGCGGCGTCAACGTCCGGCCGCGATACGCAAGCACGATGACGCCGAGCACGCCGAGGAAGACGAGGGCCGCCGCACCGGTCAGCGCGCCGCTGCCGAGCGCCCTGGTCGCCGAGATCCGTGCCGGGGCCATGCCGATCCCGGCGCGCTGCACGTACGCGCGGAGATAGAGCACGGTGGCGATGACGGGGAGCAGGAGCGAGACGAGGAATGACATGCGGCCGGCGGTCAGCCGACGAGCAGGGGGCGAACGAAGAGGCGCAGCGCGACCCCGTCGCGAACGAAGTCGGGGACGCGTCCCTCTTCGGTGAAGCCACCGGCGACGAGGGCGGCGGTGGCGGTGGCGAAGGCCTCGTCGTCCGGGAGCTCGCAGACGATCATGCGCTCGCCGGAGTGCTCGCTCGTTCGCCGCACGGCGTCGACGAGCGCATGCGCCGCTGCCGGATCCTTCGTGATCACGCCGTGCAGCTTCACCACGGCGTGGGCGCCGGCAACCGTTCCGAACACGGCGATGCCGACGAGCTGCTGCGGGTCGCCGTCGAGGGCGAGGAGCGCCATGAACTCGGGGTCCTCGAACCGGAGGGCGGCGTCGAGCACCTCGAGCGCCCGCGCGCGATAGCGCGGGTTGGCGAGCTGGCCGGACACGAAGGCGCGCGCCGTGTCGGCGTCGTCGGGCATGAGCGCGCGGAGCTCGAGCGCCACGGCGGGACGGGTCAGATGTGGATCGCGCGGCCGAGCACCGCGAGCGCCGCTTCCTTCGTCGTCTCGGACAGGGTGGGATGCGCGTGCACGGTGATGCCGATGTCCTCGGACGAGCCGCGGTACTCCATGGCCAGCACGACCTCGGGGATGAGCTCCGACACGTTGGGGCCGATCATGTGGCAGCCGAGGATCTCGTCGGTGGTGGCGTCGGCGACGAACTTGACGAAGCCGGTGGCCTCGCCGGCGGTGCGGGCGCGGCCGTTGGCGGAGAAGGGGAACTTGCCGACCTTGATCTCGCGACCGGATTCGCGCGCCTGGCGTTCGGTGAGGCCGACGACGGCGATCTCGGGCCAGGTGTAGACGACGCCGGGCACGGTGCGGTGGTGCGTATGGGCCGGCTTGCCGGCGATGACCTCGGCGGCGACGACGCCTTCCTCCTCGGCCTTGTGGGCGAGCATGGGGCCGGGCGTGCAGTCGCCGATGGCGTAGACGTTGGGGAGGTTGGTGCGCTGCTGGTCGTCGACGAGGATCTCGCCGCGTTTGCCGACGGCGAGGCCGAGGGCGGCGGCGTCGATGCCGGTGGTGACGGGGCGGCGGCCGACGGAGACGAGGACGTGGTCGCCCTCGAGGCGTTCGGACTTGCCGTCCTTTTCGACCTCGAGGAAGATGCCGGTGTCGGTGCGGCCGCCGCCGGTGACGCGGGTGCCGGTGCGGATGTCGAGGCCCTGCTTGCGGAGGGCTTTGTCGGCTTCCTTGACGACGTCGTCGTCGGTGCCGGGGAGGATGGCGGGGAGGAGCTCGACGACGGTGACTTTGGCGCCGAGTCGGCGCCAGACGGAGCCGAGCTCGAGGCCTATTACCCCGCCGCCGACCACAATGAGGTGTACAGGGACCCTGGGGAGCTTGAGAGCGCCGACGTTGGAGAGGACGCGCGCCTCGTCGAACTTGAGGAAGGGGAGCTCGATGGGTACGGAGCCGGTGGCAATGATGACGTGCTTGGCATGGTAGGAGGTGATCTTGTTTTCGGGGGGGGCCCCCCGGACCTCCACCACGTTGCCGGCCTTCAACGTGCCGAACCCCTTCGCCCACGTGATCTTGTTCTTGCGGAACAGGAACTCGATCCCCTTCGTGTTCTGCCCCACCACGTCGTCCTTCCGCTTGAGCATCGTCGCCACATCGATCGTCGGCGCCGACACGCCGATGCCATGCGTCTTCGCATCGTGCGTCATGAACTCGAAGTGATGCGACGACTCGAGCAGCGCCTTGCTCGGGATGCACCCCACGTTGACGCAGGTGCCACCCAGCGTCTTGTCCATCTCCACACACACCGTGGAGAAACCGAGCTGAGCGGCACGAATCGCCGCCACGTAACCGCCGGGTCCGCCGCCAATGACGACGACGTCGGCGGGAATGAGAGAGTCTGCCATGTCGCGATCAGTCCACCAGCATCGCGGCCGGGTCCTCCATCAGCTCCTTCACCCGGACCAGGAAGAGCACCGCCTGCTGCCCATCGATGATGCGGTGGTCGTAGGAGAGGGCGATGTACATCATCGGGCGGATCACCACCTGCCCGTTCACGGCGATCGGGCGGTCCTGCGTCTTGTGCAGCCCCAGGATCCCCGACTGCGGATAGTTGATGATCGGCGTCGACACGAGCGAGCCGAACACCCCGCCGTTCGTGATCGTGAAGGTCCCCCCGGTCAAATCGTCCATCGAGAGTTTTGCTTCACGAGCCTTCTTTACCAGGGCGGCGATGTCACGGGAGACGTCGAGCATCCCCTTCCGATCGGCGTCCTTCACGTTGGGCACCACCAGCCCCGCATCCGACGCCACGGCGATCCCCATGTTGACGTAGTGGTGGTAGACGATCGCGTCTCCGTCGATCGACGCGTTCACCACCGGGTACGCCTTGAGCGCCATCGTCGCTGCCTTCACGAAGAAGGGCATGAAGCTGAGCTTCACGCCGTGCTCCTTCTCGACCTTCTCCTTCATCCGCTCGCGCAACGCGCTCACGGCGCTCATGTCGACTTCGTTGAACGTCGTGAGATGCGCCGTGTTCTGCTGCGACAGGAGGAGATTCTCGGCGATGCGCTTGCGGCGCGTCGTCATCTTCTCGCGCGTCTCGCGTGCGCCGTCCGAGGCCGCGACGACGACGGGGCGGCTCGGCGCCACGGCCGGGGGTGCGGACGTCGCAGCCTTCGCGCTCTGCTCGATGACGTCGGGCTTGCTGATCACGCCGCCCCGTCCCGTGCCCTGCACGGTCGCGAGGTCGACCTTCTGCTCCGCGGCGACGCGCTGCGCCGCGGGCGAGACCTTGGCCTGCCCGGACGACGGCGCTGACGGAGCCGCGGATGCCGCGGGTGCCGCGGGTGCCGCCGTGGTAGCGGGCTTCGATGCCGCCGGAGCCGCCGCCGGCGCCTTGGCGGCCGCCGACGCGCCTTCTTCCAGCTCGCCCAGGAGCTGGTCCACCGTCACCACGTCGCCCTCGTTCACGGCGCGCTTCTTCAACACCCCCGACGCCAGCGCCGGGACCTCGACGGTGATCTTGTCGGTCTCCAGCTCCACGAGGTTGTCGCCTTCCGCGACCGCGTCCCCCTCGTGCTTGAGCCACCGCGAGACCGTCGCTTCGACGATCGATTCGCCGAGCTGAGGAACCTTGATTGCAGTCATGAGAGCGCCGTGACGGAGCCGAACGGGCGGCGGCCGCGGCGCCTTTCGCGCTCGCCGGACGCCGCATAGCATTCGCGTCCAATATAACTCCGGGGCAGAGAGGCATGCGAGGACTCACGATCTCCGCGCACGGCGGGACGGAGCGGATCGAGTACCGTGAGGATCTCGTCGAGCCGGTGCTGCGCGGTGCGGGCGACGTGCGCATCCGCATGCGCGCCGCGGCCCTCAATCACCTCGACCTGTTTCTCCTCGGCGGGCTGCCCGGCGTCACCATCACGCCCCCGTGGATCCTCGGCGCCGACGGGATGGGCGTCGTCGAGTCGGTCGGGAGTGCCGTCACGACCGTGCGCGTCGGCGACACCGTCGTCATCAACCCCGGGCTGAGCGACCGCACCTGCGAGTACTGCCTCGAGGGCGAGCAGCCCCTCTGTCCCCGGTACGGCATCCTCGGCGAGCACTTCCCCGGCACCATGGCGGAGCTGGTCGTCGTGCCGGCGACCAACGTGCTTCCCGTGCGCGAGCAGACCGACGAATCCGAGGCCGCGGCGTTCACCCTCGCCACGCTCACGGCGTATCGAATGCTGGTGACGCGTGCGCACCTGCGGGCGAACGAGCGGGTGCTGATCTGGGGGATCGGCGGCGGCGTCGCGCTCGCCTGCCTCCAGATCGCCAAGCTGATCGGGGCGCACGTGACCGTGACCTCGGGGAGCGACGACAAGCTGGCGGCAGCGCGCAAGCTCGGCGCCGACGACGCGATCAATCACACCGGGGTCGACGTCGGCAGGGAGATCCGCGCCCGGACGGCCAAGCGCGGCGTCGACGTGGTCGTCGATTCCGTGGGCGAGGCGACGTGGGCGCAGTCCCTGGGCGCGCTCGGCCGGCGGGGCCGGCTCGTCACCTGCGGCGGCACCTCGGGGCCGATGGTGACCACCGACGTCCGCCGGCTCTTCTGGAACCAGTGGAGCATCCTCGGCTCGACGATGGGGAACGACGCCGAGTTCGCGGCGGTGGTCGGGCACTTCAATGCGGGGCGGCTGCGGCCCCCCATCGATCAGGTGTACCGGCTGTCCGAGGGGAGGTTGGCCTTCGAGCGGCTGGCCACGGCGGGGCAGTTCGGCAAGATCGTGCTGCGGATCGACTGATGGAGGGCCACGCCCAGTTCGAGCCCGACGAGCAACGGACGATCCGCGAGCAAGTGGCGCGAGGCGAGAAGCCGGTCTGCCCACGGGACGGCACCCCGATGACGGTCCGGTCGATCGGGGGCGGATCGTTCGGGCTCGGCTATGCGCGGCGACGCGAGTGGCTGATCTGCCCGACCTGCCGGCGGAGCCTGATCTTCGACCTGAAGCGCGGCACCCGGAACTAGGGCGAGCGGCGGCGCCTCACGGGGCGCGCGTCGATCGACTAGCTTCTTCCGCGTCGCGCCCGTGGGGCGCCCAGCATTCGAGACCATGGTACTTCAGGACAGCGTGAACTTCGGCGACCGGCTTCGCTCGAGCTTCACTCAGGTGTTCGGCGACATCGTGCCCGCGCTCCTCGGCGCCCTCGTCATCCTGTTCGCGGGCTATCTGCTCGCGAAGGTGCTCGAGAAGCTGATCGAGCGGTTCCTGCGTCGCATCCGGCTCAACCGGATGCTGGAGCGCGGCGGGGTGATGCAGGCCGTGGAGCGCTCGGGCTCGCACCTGAACCCGGTGCGGGTGCTGTCGAACCTGGTGTTCTGGCTGGTGATGTTCGCCGTCATCCTCGTCGCGGCGAACGCGCTGGGGCTGGAGTCGCTGGCGAACGTCTTCTCCGAGCTGGTGAGCTACATCCCGAGCGTGATCGCGGCGATCGTGATCATCCTCGTCGGCATCGTGCTCGGCGGCTTCGTGGGTGGGCTGATCGGTGCGTCGGCCGGGGCGCTGCATGGTGGGCGCGCGCTGGCGCGCGTCGGCCGCGGCGGGGTGATCCTGCTCGCCATCTTCATGGCGCTGCAGGAGCTGGGGATCGCGACGGACATCGTGACGACGGCATTCGCGATCCTGTTCGGCGCGATCGCGCTGGCGATGGCGTTGGCGTTCGGGCTGGGCAACCGGGAGCTCGCGGGTGAGGTGACGCGCGAGTGGTACGAGGCCTACCGCGCCGAGCGGGACGAGGCGCTCCGGCGCGAGCGCGAGCTCGAGGAGCGGGAGGATGCGGAGATGCGGTCGGAGTACCCGGACACGGCGGAGTATCCGGAGACCGCGCCGACCGAGGCGGAGGGGAAGGAGTAGCGGTCTCGCGCAGTGCAATGGTGATGCATCGGCTGACGGCATGACTTGCCTTCAGCCATGCCCCTGATTCCTCTCGCGCATCTCGGCCGACACGGCGATCCGGCGCGCCGCGTCCGTCTGATGGAGCTCGTGCGAGTCCGGCTGCACGAGCGCCGCTATGCCACGCGGACGGTCGAGGCGTACGTGTTCTGGATCCGGCGGTACATCCTGCATCATGGGCGGAGGCATCCCCGCGAGCTGGGCGCAGACGCGGTTCGCGCCTTCCTGTCGCATCTCGCGACCGCCGACCGCGTCGCGGCGTCGACCCAGAACCAGGCGCTCGCGGCTCTGACGTTTCTTTACGACGCCGTGCTGGGCCAGCCGCTGGAGCGGGTTGACGGCATCGCCCCGGCGCGGCGGGCGCGCCGCGTGCCCGTCGTGCTGTCGCAGCGGGAAGTCCGCGCTCTCCTCGGCCGGATGCGCGACCCATCGCGCCTCTGTGCGACGCTGATGTATGGGAGTGGGCTGCGGGTTCTCGAGTGTGTGTCGCTGCGAGTGAAGGACATCGATCTCGATCGTCGCGAGATCATCGTCCGGAGCGGCAAGGGCGGCAAGGACCGGCGAACGCCGCTCCCGGAGCGTTCGCTCGGGCCGGTACGAAGGTGGCTGGCCGGCCGTGAGCGTGCCCACCGTGCCGACCGTCGCGCGCAGGTGCACGTGACGGGCCTTGGCGAGTCGCTGGAACGCAAGCTGCCGAGCGCCGCCCTCGATCATTCCTGGAGCTATGTGTTCCCGGCGTCGCGTACCTTCGTTGACGGGCAGGGCAGACGTCGTCGTCATCACCTCCACGAGTCCGCGGTGCAGCGCGCGATCCGCCAGGCGGCGGTCGCGGCAGGGCTGACGAAACGCATCACCAGCCACGCCTTGCGGCACTCCTTCGCCACCCACCTGCTCGAGGCTGGCGCCGACATCCGGACCATTCAGGAGCTGCTCGGTCACAGCGACGTACGGACGACGATGATCTACACCCACGTGCTCAATCGTGGCGGACTAGGCGTGCAGAGCCCGATCGACCGTCTGTGATCCGTGGATCGTCACGTGCTGGGCCCGGAGGGGCGTGCTGGCTCCGCCCACGCACTGGTCCCCAAGACGGAAT
Source organism: Gemmatimonadaceae bacterium (assembly GCA_013361335.1). Taxonomy (GTDB): domain Bacteria; phylum Gemmatimonadota; class Gemmatimonadetes; order Gemmatimonadales; family Gemmatimonadaceae; genus AG11. The sequence continues at coordinate 9,779 of JABFYH010000126.1, forward strand.
GCTCCCAAGAAGCAGCGGTCCCAGGAACACCGGTCCCCAAGAAGCACCGGTCCCCCAAAGAGCACTTCCGGCCCCATGCCCGCCCCTCGCAGATTGAACAGCACACCCTCCGCGTTCTATCACACAGCCCACCTGGACCCAACCCGGCGCAACACCAATCCAGCTAGGCAGTTGCCTGGACTCCCCACAAACCCGCCCAGCAGATTGGACAGCATCAGCAGCAACGAAATACACGCGCTTCGCGGGATAGCGACGCCGTCCAATTAGCGTTAGCCTGCGTGACGCGCCACGCGACCCACATCTCCAGATGAATCTTCAGGAACGATTCGCCCGACTCGAAGACACCTTGCTCTCGCAATTCCGTGAAGCGGGTTTTGTCCAGCACCGGGGCGACCGCGGAGAGAACAGAGAGGAGCTGCTCCGAGACTTCCTTGAAAGGCATCTCCCACAGAAGTACGGCGTTCTTAAGGGTGAGATCATCAGCAGGGAGGGAGCAAGAAGCCACTCCGCCGACATCATTATCTACGATGCCCTCAATGCTCCTGTTCTCTACAGCGGCCGTACCGCTGTCGTTCCCGTAGAGAGCGTCTACGGCATCATCGAGGCGAAGTCGACGCTATCCAAAGCTGAATTGGTTGATGCGATAGGGAAGGTTGAGAGCTTCAAGCGTCTTGCGCCTCGTGACCTCAGCGTCATTCAAACTCGCGAGTACATGACGGTTCACCGCCCGTCCCGCCCCTTTGGCGCTGTAGTCGGATACCGCTTGGGCGATAACTCCCTTTCTTCGCTGAGTGCGAACTTGGAAGAAGAGAACCGGCGCATCCACGACGTCAACTATTTCGCAAACGTGGTCGCGGTGTTGGGCGAAGGTCTCCTTCACTTCGAGCTCGTGGACTTCGCGAAGGGAACCAAGGAACCGTTGCTCGATACGGATCGATTTGTCGATTGGACACTGACGAAGCACAAGCATGCCCGCGAAGGGACACAGGGCGATGAAGACATGGTGCGATCAGTAGCCGTGGCCGCTGGCGATCGGACGTTCGGCCGATTCTTCGTCTTCCTGCTAATTATGCTTGAACGATTGCGGCTTGGCGTTCCGGATTTGGGCCGGTACTACGATCCCGACCTACCGATGATGATCGTCAGGGAGTCCTAGGTGGCTCTAATAGACCCCAACGAGCCTTGTCCTTGCGGGTCCGGCAAGCTCTACTCTGCGTGCCACCTGCCGATGGCGCGAAAGCGGGAGCCGTTGCCCATCACCGATCGCGAAACGCTACGCGTCATTCCCGAGCCTGACCCCGGAACGCGCGCGGTCTTCGTCTATGAAGGCGAGGGAACAACGGTAATTACCGGACTTGAAACCGGCCTATCGCTCGATTGCGGAAAATGCGGCGCTTCCCTAGTGCGAGGAGTTCATCGCGCGGCCGTGTCAGGAATTGTTCTGCGATGTAAGGAATGCGGCGCGTTCAACGACACGTAGCTGAAGGACGCAGGCTAACGAGACGCTGAAGCTGCCAGGTACCTGGCGTACTGACGTTCGTGGCGCCCGTCGGGATCTCGACGGAGCATTGGGTTTCGCCCCATCTTGGCCCTGCAGCTTAGCTTTGGCGTTAGATGGCAACACACTTTAGTGCGGAGCCAGCTCGCGTGTCGGCCCGAGAGATAGCGTCAGGCCCGCAACAAATTGCATATTCGCTTGAACCGTCCGGATCTCAAGCATGTTCCTCGTCGCCTTAGTCTTCGCCGCAGCAGTTCCTCCCGCCCACGAGCCGCGCTGCATCGTGGCTGGACACGTGCCGGATCAGACCACGTGCCTGATTGCTGGGTACATTCAAACGATTGGCGAACTTGCGCAAGCGGAGGCAGATGCGGTGCGGCTCGGAGACAGTACCTCCGTCGAAACGCGCGCATTCTACGCGATGAAGGCCCGCTTACTGGCCGAGCGGTCCGCGATGAGCCGTTTTCAGCCGTATGTCGCAGCACATGATCGGCAGGTAGCGATGGGTGCACGCGACGTGATGCGCGGTTTATCCATTCTCGCTCAATGGGATAGTACGGGTCAGGAAGACTTTCGGCGGATTGTAAGATTCGAAATGCCTGCGGCGGAGCTCACTGAGAAGGTCGCGGATATCAAGCTCCATGCGAACCAAACGCAAAAGCTTCTGTTCGCGATGGCCGGCGCTGTGCTCGACGCAAACATCAATCAAGAGAAGGGGGTGAAGCGTTACACGAAACGGCGAATGACTACGGTCGAACGTGACTCGCTTGTCGCCCGTCTCGAGCAGTACTTTCCGGAACGTCTCAAGCCGGACACAAAAGGCGAGTGGGACTCCGGCTGGGCAGCGGCCGCGGGGTCGATTCGAAAGTCGCTTCTAGATGACGGATGGCAGTACTTGCCACCGGAGTCTTCGCCCTAGCGACGACGCCATCGCCGTGCGAGCAATCGCCGTTTAGCATCGCGACCTGCCACCTAACGAACGCTGAAGCTGACAGGGAGTCGGCGGAATTGCGCGACGCTGCGCGCCGCGCATCTTATTTGAATTCCCTGCAGCTGAGCTTGGGCGTTAGGCGGCGCACAACTGTCCCGTGAGGTGCACATGGCTCTGGCATCGTGGTCCACGAGGCGCGTCCTGACGCTTTGGGCGG
>JABFYH010000045.1 GCA_013361335.1 Gemmatimonadaceae bacterium
ATGCGCCGGTCACGACGGCCCACGGGCCATACGCGCGCACGCCCTGCCCGCTGTGTGATCTCGATGCGTTCATCGCCCCGGAGTGTCAGGGGCTCGACGACCATCGTCAAGCCAGTCGATCGTGGACTTCGACAGATGCTGGACAGCGCGGCGAGCGCATTCTCTGTCGCGTCTGTAACGAGTCGGTCGAGGTTGGGCCGTGGCTGGTCCGGGGCTCGTGCTCCTTCCGCTCGCACTGTATGCCGGCTGGCTCAGCGTCGCGATCTTCGCCAATGGCGCTGAGGTGCTCCGCGCGTACGGATCGCCTGTGTTCGAGGCCGTGCCCGTCGCCTGGTCCGTCGCGGCGCGGCTCGCGGCCGGAACGGTCGCCGTGCGATGGCTGGCGCGGGCCCGCTACGCGCTCGGCTATGGGGCTGCGATGGTATGGGCGCTCGTCGGCATCGCGGTCGCCAACGTCACGCGTGGTCTCAGCACCCTCGTCGCCGTGATCGCCGTGGTGTTGGCGTTCGTCCTCACCGTGATCACCGTCGCAGGACGCCGCCGGCAAAACGGCAGGGCGACATCAAGCGGCGCGCGCCGCCATCGCGGCAATGTTGGAGCGAATGATAAAGGTGAGTAGCTCACGCGCCATGTCGCGCGAGAAGACCCGACGGATCGGGGTCAGGCGCTTTGCCAGCGCGCTGTCGCCCAGGAGCCGATGCGCCCGGCCCATGATGTAGGCCGGCGCGGCGGCGGGGATTGCCGAGAGGTCGTCCTCGCCGACGATCGGAACGTGCAGGTGCGCACCGTGGCCGATGGGCTCGAACACGCGGCGCACCGCCTCGCGGAAGCGCGGGTCGCTGCCGATGATGTACACCGGTCCGCTGGCGAGCTGGCGCGTCATGTCGCTCATGAGCTCATGACGCAGCACGACGGTGATGGCCCGCTTGCCGAGCTGGCGCGCCAGGTGGTGCACCTGCGTCGCGTCGAGGGCCGTGCTCACCAGAAGGTCCGCTTGTCGGAGCGCACGTTGCGCCTCCCCGTCCGGCGAGGGGAGGCGCGACGTCTCGATGCTCTCCGTCTCGAAGCCGTAATCGTGCTCGAGCTCGTAGCAGATCTGCTCCAGCTGGTCGGCGTTGTTGGCCACGCACAGGGCGCGGAGGCGGAGCGTCTCGAGGCAGCGCCGCACACGCTCCGGAAAACCGATCGGCGGGATCTCCCTCGCGCGCCCGTCGAGCAGCACCTCGACGACCCAGCCGGCGAGCTGCGTGAGCATCGCCGTCTCGCCGCTCTCGCCCGGCGCCACGTAGATGCCGGACCGCTCGCGGAGCACGACCAACCCCTCCGCTTCGAGCAGCCGGTAGGCGGACATCACGGTGCGCGGCGCGAAGTCGAACTCATCGGCGATCTCGCGCGTGCTCGGGAGCCGCGCGCCTGGCCGAAGGGTGCCGAGGTGCAGTCCGCTCAGAATGCGCTGCCGCAGGGTGTCGGCGATGTGCGTGCGTCGGTCCACCATGACGTCGGGCCCTCCTGTCGGGATCGGCGGCCGGCCGGTGGCAGGGGTGCCATTGCCGTGCCAGCATGCGACCGATGGCTGCATCAGTTTATCTGTTTACGGTTAACTGATGCAATAGCACTTCACCAGATTGGCCCGTGGTATGCAAGCGAGCGACCCCGCTGTGGGGGAGGCTCCCGTCGCCGTCGCAGCGCCCGCAGGAGGGCATCGACCCTCCAGTCGGGCTCGAGCCGCGCGCCCGGAGAGCGCACTCCATGAAAGTTGGAAGAGCCTTCGTCGCGGGCATCGTCGGCGGCGTTGCGATGAGCGGCGTGATGTGGATCGGGCGCACGTTCCTGGGAATGGACGTGAACCTGTCGATGATGCTCGGCACGATGGTCGTGCAGCCGCCAGGGGCGGTCGCATGGATCGTCGGGTTTCTGATGCACCTCATGATCTCCGGGCTGATCGCACTGCTGTACGCGTGGGGCTTCGAGCACGTGACGCATCGCGGCGGGTGGCTCGTCGGCGTCGGCTTCTCGCTCATCCACTCGATCGGCACGGGCCTCTTCATGGGGATGGTGCCGGCGATCCATCCGATGATCAGAGCCGGACAGATGCCCGCGCCCGGCCTCTTCATGGCGAACAAGGGCGCGATGTACGTCGTCGCCCTGTTCATGCTCCACGCGATCTACGGCGCCGTCGTCGGTGCGATGTACGGCCCAGTGCGGGAGGCAGTGTGACGAAGCCGGCGATCGTGTTCGACCTCAACGAAACGCTGCTCGACATGTCCGCACTCGATCCGACGTTCGCGCAGATCTTCGACCAACCGAATCACCAGGGGAGCGAGCTCCGGAAGAAATGGTTCAAGCAGGTGCTCGAGCTGTTCCTCACGGCGACGATCACGGGCAAGTACCGTAGCTTCGACAAGCTCACGGACGAGGCGCTGCAGATGATCGCCGCGCAGCGCGGCACGGAGGCGAGTGAGGAGCATCGCGCGGCCCTCAAGGCGGCGCAAGCGAAGATCCCCGCCCATGCCGACGTCCAGCCCGGCCTCGCGCAATTGAAGGACGCCGGGTTCACTCTCGCCGTGCTCACCAACTCCACGCAGAAGTCGGCGGAGACGCTCCTCGAGCAGGCGGGGGTGCGCGACTACTTCGACATGGCGCTCTCGGCGGATGCCGTCGAACGGTACAAGCCGGCGCGGGAGGCGTACGACTACGCGGCGAAGAGGTTGAACCTCAAGCCGGCTGGCATCCTGCTCGTCGCGGCGCACGCGTGGGACGTCGCCGGGGCGATGGCGGCGGGCTGCGGGGCGGGCTTCATCGCCCGTCCGGAGAAGGTGTTGAGCCCGGGCGGCGCCACGCCGAGGTACCAGGCCGGCGAGCTGACCGGGTTGGCGGCCCAGATCATCGCCGACCACCGGAGGTGAAGCTCCGGGACTATGCGCAGCAGGAGAGCTTCGCCACGTCCTTCGTGAAGGTCTGGGCCGCGAGCTTGATCCCCTCGCCCCAGGTGAGGTACGGATGCAGCGTCGAGACGATGTCCCGCGTCGTCAGGGCGAACCGCACCGCCAGCACTGCCTCACCGATGATGTCTCCAGCGTTCGATGCGACCACGTGCGCTCCGAGTAGTCGATCTGTCCCCGCCTCCGCGATCAGCTTGATCACGCCCTGGCGCCGGTAGGACACCACCGCACGAGGCAGGTACTCGATCGGCAGCGAGGTCACCTGCGGCAGCAGGCCGGCCTGACGGGCCTCGGTCTCCGTCATCCCGACCGCGGCGACCTGCGGATCGGTGAAGGTCACGCGCGGCACCGTCGCCAGATCGGCCGCGATCGGCTCCTCGCCGACGACGTCCGAGAGCGCGGCCTGCGCCGCAATGCCACCTTCCAGCGCCGCCACGTAGACGTACTGGGGCCCGCCCGTCACGTCGCCGGCCGCGTGCACGCGCGGCTGCGAGGTGCGCATGTACTCGTCGACGACGATGAATCCCCGCGCATCGGTCGCGATCTGCGCGGCCTCGAGGCCGAGCGCGTCGGTGTTCGGTCTGCGGCCGGTCGCAACGAGCACTCGCTCGGCCACGAGGTGTCCCGAGAGGCTGCCCTGCTCGACGTCCAGACGAATTCCCGACTGGGTCCGTGAGATGCGAGTCACTCGCGTGCCGGTATGCAGCTCCATTCCCTCCGAGGTCAGCGCGTGCGCGACGGCCGCCGACACGTCGGGCTCCTCGTTCGGCAGGACGCGGTCGAGCGCCTCGACGACGACGACGCGGACACCGAAGCGCCTGAACGCCTGGCCGAGCTCGAGGCCGATCGAGCCGCCGCCGACGATCAGCATCGAGGCGGGAAGGCGTTCCAGCTCCATCACGCTGGTGCTGTCGAGCGTGCCTCCATCCGGGAGCCCCGGAATCGACGGCATGGCGGGGCGCGTGCCGGTCGCGATCACCAGCTTTCGCCCACGCACCTCGCGCTCGCCCACGCGCACGACGACCACGCCCCCACGATCACCGGACACCAGCGCTGCGCGACCGCGCAAGAGCGTCAACCCCTCGTAGGCCGCGAGCACGTCGACGTACCGCTCCTTCCGGAGCGACTCCACGAGCTCACGCTTCTGCCGGAGGACCTGTTCCCACGCCACCTGCGGATCGCACGGTGTGATGCCAGGGAATCCCGTGCGCGCAACGTGGTACGCGTGCGCGGCCTCGATCAGGTTCTTCGACGGGATGCACCCGATGTTGACGCACGTGCCTCCGACCACGTCGGCCGCCTCGATGATGGCGGCCGTCGCCCCGAGCTCCGAGGCCCGGATTGCCGCCGCCATGCCGGCGCTCCCGGTGCCGATCACTATCAGGTCGAACGCATCAGCTCCGCTGCCGCCCGTTGCGCCCGACTGACGAGTCGTCGTGTGCGATGACATCCCGCGCGGGGCAGGGGGCGGCGTCGCCCTCGCCCGCGTTGCCGTCGCGCCGCCCTGCGACGTGGTCGTAGGATCGCCGACGATCTCCGCGCGATACCCCGTGTCCACGACGGCCTGACGCAGCGCATCGGGAGTTACCCGCTCGTCCGCCAGCACGATCCCGCGCTTGGCGCCGTAGCTCACCTCGGCCCGCTCGACTCCAGGGAGGGAGGCGAGCGCCTTCTCGAGCGACTTCGCGCAGTCGAGGCAGGTCATGCCGTCGATCGCCAGCTCGTACTTCATCGGTCCTCGCAGATCGTCGTACGTATCAAGGGAACAGACGAGACCAGGTGGGAAAGGTCCAGAGCAGAGCGGCGAGCGCGGTCGCGGTCCAGAGCAGCGCGACGTCGCGAGTCCGTCGCCGAGGGACGGCGCACAGGGTGCCGGGATCGCACGATGGATCGCCGTCGTGTGCGGACGTCCCGGTCATTCCGACGTCAGCGGCGTCGGCGGACCGTCGCCCGTACACGCTTGCGAACCCGAGTGCGAACAGGAGAACCATGAGGCCCGCGAAGAGCGGGCGCAACGGCTCGAATCTGCTCGCAAGCCCCGCACCGAATCCGAGCGCGACGAACACGAGCGGTCCCACACAGCAGAGCGAGCCAAGGAAGGCGGCCAGCAGGCCGCCGAACGCCGCGACGAGGCCGTTACGCGGATGCACGGGTCCCTCCGGCGTCGCTCCATGCATCTGGAGAGGCAGCGTCGGCCACGGAGAGGAGGATGGGGCAGGCCTCGGCGGGGCGGTGGTGCTCGCAGGCGTGCACGAGATCGGCCAGCGTGCGGGAGAGTCGATCCAGCTCGTCGATCCGCTGCCGGATGGACAGGAGCTTTTCGCGTGCCGTGGCCTCGACGCGGGCGCACGCGACGCGATCGTCGGCCCGAAGCTCGAGCATGTCGCGAATCTCCTCCAGCGAGAAGCCGAGCACCTGGGCGTGCTTGATGAAGCGGAGCCGTCGCGCGGCGTCAGCGCCGTACTGCCGATAGCCGGCGGCCGTGCGCGGAGCCGCCGCGATGAGTCCCCGCCGCTCATAGTATCGGACGGTCGCCGCGCCTACCCCGGCGAGCGCCGCCACTTCGCTGATGCGCATCGTTCACCTCCTCTGACGACAAGCTAAACATTGAATCCGGGTTCAGGGTCAAGGGTCTGGCCGACGGGTACGGCGAATCATCGGGACCGGTCGTCCCGCTACCGGGTCGACAGCTCGATACGGCTCCGCGTAGCGCCGGTCATGAAGTGTGGCCGCCACGCCTTTACCGCACGTAAAGCGGACGGTAGAATGCACATTCCCCGGAATGATCAGCAGATGACGTCCAATCGTCGAAGACCCAGCTCGCGTGACATGCGGTTGCAGGATACGGTGCGGCTGTCCGCGGCAGGCGCCGGCATGTTGCTCGGGGACCTGGAGCACCGCGTGCTCGAGGCTGCGTGGTCCATGGGGCGGCCGGCCACGGCGCGCGAGCTGCACGACCGCGTGGCCCGCACGCACGACGTCGTCTACATCACGACGGTGACGGTGGCGAACCGCCTCGTCGAGAAGGGTATCCTGCGCCGCGCGAAGCAGGATGACGTCTATCACTACTCGGCAACGGCCTCGCGCGAACAGTTCGCCGAGCACGCGTCGCGGCACGTCGTGCAGCGCATCGTGGAGCTGGGCTCGACCGCGGTCGCGGCCTCGCTCGTCGACGTGTTGGCCGAGCGCGACCCCGAGCAGCTCGCCGAGCTGGGACGCCTCGTGCGTCGCAAGCTGAAGGAACGGGGTTCCGATGACGAGCGGTAGACCTGGCGGCGATCCGTGACGCCGCTGGGGCATCTCGCGATCGACCTCCGCGCACGGGAGCAGGCGCGTCGTCGCATGCTGCTCCTCGGAGTGGGCGCATCGATCGTGCTGAGCACCAGTCCCGTGTTCGGCCACCACGTGGCCACTCGAGCGGACGCGATGCTGGCGGGACACGACCACGTCCTGAACCTGTGCCTCATCGCCCTGCACCACCTGCTGGCGCCGGTGCACTTCGCCTCCCACGCGCTGCTCATCGCCGGCTTCGGCTACGCCCTGTGGGACCGTGCCCGGGCGGCGCTCGCGCTCTCCCGCACGTTGCGCGCGCTGAAGAGCAGGCGCCCGCAGCTCGGGGAGCCGATCGCGCGCGCGGCGATGCGTGTCGGGTTGGAGCCGTCGCGTTTGCGGATCGTGCGGGGGCTGCCGAACCCCGCGTTCACCGCCGGCTTCTGGCATCCACGCGTGTATGTCACCGACTCACTGCCGACGGTGCTCGATGCCGCCCAGCTCGACTCGGTACTCGCCCATGAGCTCGCGCATGTGCGGCGACGCGATCCGCTGCGTCTGTCGCTGCTGCGCTTTCTCGCGTGCACGCTCTTCTACCTTCCGGCGTTGCGTCGACTGGCGGACGATCTGACCGACGAGGCCGAGATCGACGCCGATGACCGTGCGGCCTCGCGCGGGTCCGCGCTGACGTTGGCGTCGGCAATCGTCGCGCTCGCCGAATGGGGAGCGACCCACCGTGCGCTGGGCATGTCGCCCGCTGCCGTCGGATTCCAGACCTTTCAGCGCGTCGACCTCCTCGAGCGACGCGTGCGCCGCCTGGCGGGTGAGGACGCCCAGGTGGGGACGCATGTGACGCGGCGCTCGCTCGGTGCCGCGGGCGCGGTCCTGGTCGCGGTGTTCGTGTCGGGGATGATGATGGCGCACCCGTTGCCGGCCGACGCGGTGGGCGCCGGCGGTTCGCATTCGCACACGGCGTCGCACTGCCGTCATCCCGGGCAGGCCGCGCTCGGCCACCTGTTCTGCCTCGGCTGGCACACGCGGCCGGCGGGCGCTCCCTGTCCCCACATCGGCCAATAGCTCGGCCCGCCCCAGGTACCGCCCAGGGACGTAGGCCGTCCGCCGACTTGTCGACACACTTTACGCTACGTAAAATAAGGAGAGGTCGATTTGGCTGGAATTCCTTCGATGTGAGGCTGGGCGGTGGTCGACTTGCGTGGTGTAGTGACCGTGGCCGTTCGTTCCCTCGTGGGCGCGACGATTGGTGCCTTCGCGCTGACTGTGGCTGGGCCGTCACTGGCCTCCGCGCAGACAGACTATTACAACACCGACCGCGGCCGCCCGGTGCAGGTCGAGGACGCATACACCACCGAGCGGTACGCGCTGGAGCTGAAGCTTGCCCCGGTACGGCTCGAACGGGGCAGTGGTGGTGTATACAGCTGGGGCATCGATCCGGAAATCGCGTACGGCATCCTGCCTCGCACGCAGATCGAGATCGGTGTTCCCCTCGCGTACCGTGAGGTCGGCGCGCAACGTCAATCCGGCATCGCCGGCCTCGAGCTCTCGGCCATGCACAATCTCAATACCGAGACCGAGGGATGGCCGGCGCTGGCCCTGCGGGCCGATCTCCTGGCGCCGGTCGGCAACCTGGCACCTTCGCGCGCCTACCCCAGCGTCACCGGCATCGCGACGCGCACCTTCACGTGGGGCCGCGTGCACGCCAATGGCACGCTGACCGGAGGCTCGACGATCACCGCAACGAACTTCGATGCGGCCGCCGCTGAGCTCTCCCGTTGGCTCGTTGGTGCGGCGATCGACCGGACTTTTCCCCTTCGCTCCACCTTGCTCACCGCGGAGCTCTACGGGCGGAAGCCGCTGCTCGACGGCAGCTCGGTGGAGTACACGACCGGTGTCGGGGCGCGCCATCAGATCAGCCCGACGCTCGCGTTGGATGCAGGCATCGGTCGCCGCCTCAACGGCGACGCGCCTGGGTGGTACGTGACCTTCGGCAGCGCCTACGCGTTCAGCGTGGCGTCGCTCTTTCCGACAGGACGATGATGCAGATGAAGATCGCGACGAAAGGCACGACCCTTCGCGCGCTCGCGCTAGCGACGCTCGCAACGGTTGGCGCGGCCACGCAAGCGCGTGCCCAATGGTCACGCACGTACGAGCAGTTCTATCTCCCGGGCCACTTCAACTGGACGTTCCGCCGCGAGTACGCGACGGCGGACCGGCTGTTCAACGCGTTCGACTACGGGCACGCCATCCTGTACGAGCGCCTGTACACGCGGCCCGGCGCGCCCACGAGCGATCTGGAGACGGACGAGTACAACTTCATCACCCAGAAGCTGCTCGTCAGCCCGCCCAACTTGCCGCTCGAGGAGGGGGCGATCGAGATCAACTACGCCAAGATGGCTCCTGAGGCGAAGATGATGTTCGATTGGGCGCACCTGCTGCATCGGCAGATCTACGACGTCCTCGCGTCGGAGGAGATGACGCAGGCCGACAAGGATGCGAAGATCGCCGAACTGGTGGGGTACTACAAGACGCGCCCAGACCTCGCCTTCAGCTCCACCCCCAAGAACATGGACCTGATGGAAGGGCAGCCCTACTCGCTCGCCTTCCGTCAGCGCTATCCGAAGTTCAACGGGTTGATCTGGGGCTATCACTGGCTCCAGGTGGGGTTGTACGAGCCATTGATGATCGGCAAGACGCGCGAGGAGCGACAGGCCGGCGTCACCGCTGCGGTGACGCGCTTCCGTCAGATGCTGGAGAACGCCCCGGAGCACATGCCGCGCATCATGCCGATGACGGCGGCCATCGCGCCGACCTTCGCGGCGCGCTATCCGGAGGCGGCGATCATCTTCGACAACCTGCACGCGATGCACGACGTCGTGTCGGACATCCTCGCCAACAACGAGAAGGTGCCGCGCGAGCGCAAGCGAGCGGCGATCCTCGAAGCGGCGAGCCGGTATCGCGACGCGACCTCCTTCAACATGTCCATTGCGGAGTGGAAGTCGATGGGCGAGATGATGGGCATCGCCAACATGGGTGGTCCCGCGGTCGGCGTGCTCACCGACTGGCCCACGCCGACGCTGCCACGCGGCGTGAGCATGGCCGAAGCGATGAAGGGGATGCAGCACGGTTCCGGAGCAATGCCGGGGATGCCGTCCATGCCGGGAAAGAAGCACGGCGCCGACAGTGCCGCGACGAAGGGCGGGATGGCTGCCATGCATGGCATGTCGCACGGCGCCGACTCCTCGGCCGCGATGATGCCGCACATGATGGAGCTGCACGAGCGCATGATGCGCGATCCGGTCATTCGGGAGCGGATGATGGCGGACACCGCGATGCGGCGCATGATGCAGGCGATGGACTCCACGCACGGCGGCATGCAGCACGACATGAAAGGAATGGACATGACGGGCAAAGCAGCCAAGCCCGATATGTCGACCATGCCGGGCATGGTGCACGAGGCAGAGCCGGCCACCGAGCCCGCGCATGAGCCGAGCGCGAAGGCCTCGACAGCGGGCAAGGTGAAGTCGGCAGCCACGAAGAAAGCCCCGACTCGTGCGACGGCCACCACGAAGAAGCCGGCGTCGACGAAGAAGGCGACTTCGGCGAAGAAGCCGGCATCCGCGAAGCCTGCGCCACCCAAGCCGGCGCCGATGGATCACTCCAAGATGCCCGGCATGAAGATGCCCGGGATGAAGCCCTAACCGCCCTCTCGCATGCGCAAGGCGCTGGCGAAGCTGCTCGTCGCGATCACGCTTCTCTCGTCAGCGCCGGCGCCATTATGGGCGCACGCTGCCCTCAAAAGGTCGACACCGGCCGCCGGGGCGCATCTCGCCCAGGTGCCGACGGTCCTCCGTCTCGATTTCACCGAGACGCTCGAGCTGAACTTCGCATCGCTGCGCCTGGTGTCGAGCAGCGGGCGCGAGATTGCTCTCGGCCCACTGGCGTACGCGCCCGACTCTCGGCGCTCGCTCGTCGCGTCGGTGAAAGGCGCGATGGACGCCGGTACCTACGTCGTGATGTGGCAGGTGGCGGGGGATGACGGGCACTCTGTCCGGGGCCGATTCGAGTTCGTGGTCGCTCCAGGCGCGATGGGGACCAACGCCGCACCCGGCAGATGCCCGGTATGCACCACGATCCGGTCGCGATGCCGGAGGGTGAAGGCTTTGGTGCCGAGTCGCCCCTCTACGTGGTCGTTCGATGGGTGGAGTTCGTGGCTTTGCTCCTCACTGTCGGAGCCGTGTCCTTCCGTTATTTCGTGCTTGGCTCTCTGCGGCGCGACGTCGAGCATGACGGGGAGGGCGCGGAACCGGCGTTCCTTGCCGATGCCGAACGGAACGCCTCCAGGGTCGGGCAGGCGGCAGTGGTGGTTCTCGGCGCGACTCTCGTTCTGCGACTGTTCGCACAATCCTACGCGATGCATGGTCGCGGGGGCGTGCTCGACGCGAGCCTCGTCGGCGCCATGGTCGGCAGCACGATGTGGGGGTGGGGTTGGTTGTTGCAGCTCGTGGGGCTCGTGCTGGCCGGCGTGGGGTTTCAGCAAGCCCGCAGCACCTCGCGGGAGGTATTCCAGCCCGGCCGGAAGGGGAGACCCGCCTCCGGGGTGTGGTGGCAGCTTGCTGCGATAGGCGCGGTACTCATCGCCTTGTCGCCGGGCCTCTCCGGCCACGCCGCGAGCGCGCCAAAGTTGCGCCTCCTCGCGATGCTGGCCGACGGGCTGCACGTCATGGGCGCGAGCAGCTGGCTGGGAACACTCGCCGTTCTCCTGATCGCTGGTCTGGCGGCGGCGATGCGTCAGCCGCCAGTTCGGCGGAGCTCAATCGTCCGTTCCCAGATCAATGCCTTCTCACCGGTAGCCCTGGTCAGCGCGGGGCTGGCCGCAGTCACCGGAGTATTCGCCGGCTGGCTCCACGTCGGCACGATCCCGAATCTCTGGGGGACGCGATACGGGATCATCCTGCTGATCAAGCTGGGAATTCTGTCGATCGTTGCATTGACCGGCTTCTACAACTGGCGGTTCGTGCAGCCGCGTCTGGGCAGCGACGACGCCACCATCCAACTCCAGCGGTCGGCACGTGTGGAGGTGGCCGTCGCGGCGATGGTGCTTCTCGCGACGGCGGTCCTCGTTGCGTTGCCTACCTCGATGGACGCTAGCATGTAGCTGCGACGTCAGGGCGCCACTTCGACGAGCAGCGTCAGCCCGCCCCCACCGCGTTCTTCGATGTTGTTGTTGAGCGTGTGGTGGGGGATGTGGCAGTGGAAGATCCATTTGCCCGGCTCCCGTGCCGGCCAGATCACGTCGTAACGCTGCCCAGGGCCGACGTTGACGACGTCGGCCTGGAAGGCCGCGGCAGGTTGGTGGAACACGCGCCGTCGGCGGCCGTCTTCGGCCATGCTAGCGGCGAACGTGATGCCGCGCCAGCTTTAGCCAGCCTAAAGCCCATCACTACCCCGGAGCGTTCATGCGTCCAGCTGTGACCGGAGTCGCCGCCGCCCTCGCGGCAACCGCCCTGATCCTGACGGCGGCGCTTGTCCCCGCCGTTGCGGCCTCCAAGTCTGCTACCTTGGTTGCCGTGACGATGGCGTCCGATTCCGCTTTCGTGGCTGCCACCGTCGACCGCTTCCACGCTGCCCTCGTCGCTGGCGATAGCGCGACAGTTCTCGCCATGCTTGCCCCGGATGCCATCGTGCTCGAGTCGGGCGACGTCGAGACGCGCGCGGAGTATCGCAGCCATCACCTACCGGCCGACATCGAGTACGCCAGAGCAATTTCCGGCACGCATAGGCTGGTAAGCGTGGTCGTTCATGGTGACGCCGCCTGGGCCAGCTCGACGAGCATCAGCCAAGGCCGGATGAAGGACCGCCCGATCAACTCGGCTGGCGCCGAGCTGATGGTGCTCTCCCGCCAAGCCCGGAAATCGCCCTGGCAGATCCGCGCCCTCCACTGGTCTTCGCACAGGAGAACGTCGTGAGCCCTCGCGTGATGATCGTTGGCGTCGCCGTCTCGATGATGCTCGGCTTGGCGGTCCTCGTCGCCGACGCGCATGACCTGTTCCTGCGACCGCGGGACTTCGTCGTCCGGGCGGGGAGCGAGGTGCAGGTCCGGGTGCTGAACGGCACCTTCACGACG
>JABFYH010000230.1 GCA_013361335.1 Gemmatimonadaceae bacterium
CCGTTTCTCGCCAACGACCCGAACGCCAAGGCCAAGCGCCTCGCGCGCGCGCTCGTGTCGGACATCGTCGCGTATTTCCCGCAGAAGAAGGAAGAAGGGCTGCGCGACGGCACCTTGAAGCAGCTCTTTCGCGAAGAGATCAAGAAGAGCTACGAGGAGTACGTGGAGCAGGTGGGACGCGAGTTCGCGGAGACGACGACGCATTTCCAGGACGCCCTGAACGACGTGCTGGCCGCGGGGAAGAAGCTCTTCTAGTCCGGACGTCGGACGGCTATCTTTCTCCGGTCACCGCGACACCGTGCGAGCCGTCCGCCCTCTCGAGCCGGACGGCTCGTGTCTTACCATTGGTCATCGTCCGCGCGTCCCGCGGGCGCGAACCGTGACCTCGTCCGCGCGTCCGCAGGCGCGCACCGGAGAGACTCGACATGGCGGAGAGCGATCGCGCTCGGCTGCTGGCCTCGTACGACGATCAGCTCACCGAGCTGAGGAGGTATCTTTGACCTCGACCACAAGCGGAAGGAGCTGACCGAGCTCGAGACGCGGATGGGCGCCGGGGACTTCTGGACCAACCAGGAGCTCGCGCAGTCCGTCGTCCAGCAGGTGAAGGCGCTCAAGAACTGGGTCGAGCCCTTCGAGGCGCTCGTCGCCCGCGTGCGCAGCGCCGGCGAGCTCGCCGAGCTGCTCGAGGCGGAGCCGGACGCCGAGATGGAGACGGAGCTCGGGGCGGAGATCGAGCGCGTCGGGCCGGAGCTCGAGGAGTTCCGCCTGCGGTCCCTCCTCTCCCACCCCGACGACTACCGCGACGTCCAGCTCGAGATCAGCGCCGGCGCCGGCGGGACGGAGGCGCAGGACTGGGCGCAGATGCTCATGCGGATGTACACCCGCTGGGCCGAGCGAAAGGGCTACACGATCGAGGTCGTCGACCTCAGCGAGGGCGAAGAGGCCGGGATCAAGGGTGCCGTGCTCGAGATCAAGGGACTCTACGCCTACGGCTATCTCAAGGCGGAGTCCGGGGTGCATCGGCTCGTCCGGATCTCGCCCTTCGATGCGCAGGCTCGGCGGCACACGAGCTTCGCGTCGGTGTTCGCGTATCCGGTCGTGGACACCGACATCAACATCGAGATCCGCGACGAGGACCTGAAGATCGACGTCTACCGCGCGTCGGGCGCGGGGGGCCAGCACGTCAACAAGACGAGCTCCGCGGTGCGCATCACGCACATCCCCAGCGGTGTGGTGACCGCGTCGCAGGCGCAGCGGTCGCAGGGAAAGAACAAGGCGACCGCGATGAAGATGCTCAAGAACCGGCTGTATCAGATCGAGCTGGACAAGCAGCTCAAGAAGAAGGCGGAGATGGACGCCAACAAATCCGACGTGTCGTTCGGGAGCCAGATCCGCAGCTACGTGTTCCAGCCCTACACCATGGTCAACGACCACCGCACCGAGCTCAAGATCACCGACATCCAGAAGGTCATGGACGGCGGCATCGATCCGTTCATCGAGGCGTTCCTGAAGATGACCGGCGGCGTCGGTGCGGGCGCGGCGGCGGGGAGCGCGTCGTGACCGAGGATCTGAACTTCGTGCAGAAGGCGCGGCGCGAGAAGCTCGACGCGCTCGTTGCCGCAGGGGTTGCCCCGTTCGCCTACAGCTACGACCGCACCCACCAGGCGGCCGACGCCGTCGCGTCGCTTCCCGAGGGAGCTGACGAGGGCGGGACGGTTCGAGTGGCCGGCCGGCTCGTCGCATGGCGCGGCCATGGCAAGACGGCGTTCGCCCATCTCGCCGACGCGAGCGGCCGGATCCAGCTCTACTTCCGGCGTGACGAGCTCGGCGAGGACATCTTCGCGCAGCTCGCGCTGTACGACATCGGCGACGTCGTCGGTGTGGCGGGTCCGCTGATGCGGACGCGGACGGGCGAGGTGACGATTCGCGTGAGCGAGGTCGTGCTGCTGGCCAAGTCGCTGCGGCCCCTGCCGTACGGCAAGGAGGAGGTGGTGGACGGCGTCACGGTCCGGCACTCCGGCTTCGCCGACTCCGAGCAACGCTACCGGCAACGCTATGCGGACCTCGCGGTGCATCCGGAGGTGCGCGCCCTGTTCGTGGCGCGTTCGCGGCTGATCACGGCGATCCGCGGCTTTCTCGACGGGCGCGGCTTCCTCGAGGTGGAAACCCCGGTGCTGCAACCGCAGTACGGTGGGGCGACGGCGCGGCCGTTCGCGACGCATCACAATGCGCTCGACATGCCGCTCTTCCTGCGCATCGCCGACGAGCTGTACCTCAAGCGGCTCATCGTCGGTGGGTTCGATCGGGTGTACGAGATCGGGCACGACTTCCGGAACGAGGGGATCGATCGGACGCACAATCCCGAGTTCACCATGCTCGAGTTCTACCAGGCCTACGCCGACTACACCGACATGATGACGGTGGTCGAGGCGCTGCTGGTGCACGCTGCCGACGCCGTGCGTGCGGTCTCGGGGATCGGCGAGAAGGTGCCGGTGCTGCGTCCCCCCTTTCCGCGAATCGAGTGGGCGCCGGCGTTGTCGGCGGCCATCGGCCAGGACGTGATGGCGATCGAGGACGAGGCCCTCCGGCGGCTCGTGTCGGCGCAGGGGATCGACAAGGTGAACACCATGAGCCGTCCGAAGCTGCTCGACGAGCTGTTCGGCGCGCTGGTGGAGAGCCGGATCGTCGAGCCCACCTTCGTCGTCGATTATCCGGTCGAGCTGTCGCCGCTGGCCAAGCCGAAGCGCGGGAACACGGCGCTCACCGAGCGGTTCGAGCTGTTCGCCAGAGGCCGGGAGCTGGTCAACGCCTTCAGCGAGCTGAATGACCCGATCGATCAGCGGCAGCGGTTCGAGGCACAGGCTCGGCTCCGCGCGGCGGGCGACGACGAGGCGAGCGGGGTGGACGAGGACTACCTTCGCGCCATGGAATACGGCATGCCTCCGATGGGAGGTGTCGGCATCGGCATCGACCGGCTGTTCATGTATCTCACCGATACGGCGAACATCCGCGACGCCATTCTCTTTCCCACGCTGCGGCCCGAATGACGCGTCTCGAGATCGGGATCGCCTGGCGCTACCTGCGCAGCCGTCGCGGCTCCCGGCTGCTCTCGCTGATCAGCGTGATCGCCATCGGCGGCGTGGTGATCGGCGTCAGCGCGTTGATCGTCATCATGGGGGTGATGACCGGCCTCCAGAACGACCTGCGCGAGAAGATCCTCATCGGCAGCCCGGACGTTCGCGTGCTGAACTACGGCTCCGACATGGTGTTGAAGGATTGGCAGCCGGTGCTGGAGAAGGTACGGCGTGATTCCGACGTCGTGGCGGCGGCGCCGTTCGTCCTCACGAAGGCGCTCGTCGGCGCGGGGCACAAGTACAGCGACGGGGCGTTCGTGATGGGGATCCTGCCGGAAGGGCAGGGGGGGCCGCCGGTGACCACGATTCGCTCGCACGCCACCGGCGGTGACTTCCGCTTCGTCACCTCCAGTGGGCAGCGGCTGGGCGCCGTGGTCGGTGCGAGGTTGGCGAACCGGCTCGGCATCTATCCCGGCGCGGATTCGATCACGCTGACGACGGTGGGGAGCGAGGTGAGCCCGGTGACCGGCGCTCCCGTGCCGAGGGAGCGGCATCTCGAGGTGACGGGAATCTTCGACACCGGGATGTACGAGTATGACAACGGCTACGTCTTCGTCTCGCTCCCGGTCGCGCAGGATCTCGCGGGACTGAACGACGACGTGACCGGGCTCGAGGTCCGGACCACGAGCCGGTGGACCGCCCCCGGTGTCGCCAATCGGCTCGCCCATCAGCTGGGGTATCCCTACCGCACCGAGGATTGGCAGTCGCAGAACAGCTCGCTGTTTCAGGCGCTCAAGCTCGAGAAGCTCGGCATGACCTTCATCCTCACCCTGATCATCGTCGTCGCGGCGTTCAACATCGTCGGCACGCTGACGATGGTCGTGACGGACAAGACGAAGGAGATCGGGATCCTCCGGGCGATGGGGATGCCGGCTGCCTCGATCCGCCGCATCTTCCTCGCGCAGGGATTCCTGATCGGCCTCGTGGGAACGGTGCTGGGGCTTGTGCTCGGCGTGGGAGCGGCCGCGGCGCTGGACCACTTCAAGCTGATCCCGCTGGATCCGCAGGTGTACTTCATCGATCATCTTCCGGTGGCGAGGCAGCCGCTCGACATCATCGTCACCGCCGGCGCCAGCCTCGTCATCGCGGCGCTGGCGACGATCTATCCGGCGGTGCAGGCGTCCCGGCTGCTCCCGGTGGAGGCAATGCGCGAATGAGCGTGCTCTCGGTGGAAGGTCTCACCAAGACGTACGTCGGCGGCGACGGCGGGCTGATCACTGTCTTCGACGGGGTCGACCTCGAGGTGGCGCGCGGCGAGATGGTCGCCGTCGTGGGAGCGAGCGGCGCCGGCAAGAGCACGCTCCTGCACCTTCTCGGCGCCCTCGATCGCCCCACGGCGGGGCGGGTGCGCATCGGCGGCCGGGCGCTCGAGGGGATGAACGACGACGAGATCTCGACGCTGCGCAACCGCACGGTCGGGTTCGTCTTCCAGTTCCATCATCTCCTCCGCGAGTTCACGGCGCTCGAGAACGTGATGATGCCTCTGCGGATTGCTGGGGTATCGGACGCCCGTGCGTCGGAGCGCGCGATCGCGTTGCTGGAGCGCGTGGGCCTCGGCGGGCGGGTGCATCATCGGCCAAGCGAGCTCTCCGGTGGCGAGCAGCAGCGGACGGCGGTGGCCCGGGCGCTGGTGGCGGATCCCCAGGTGGTGTTGGCGGACGAGCCGTCGGGCAACCTGGACCACTCCAACAGCGAGCGGTTGCACGAGCTCTTCTCGCAGCTGGCCCATGAGCTGGAGGTGGCGATGGTGGTGGTCACCCACAATCGCGCCCTGGCCGCCCGGGCCGACCGGGTGCTCCAGCTCGAGGACGGAAAGCTTACCCAGATCGATCTGCCGGAGGTCGTCGCCTGATGGTCTGCGACAACTGCCATGAACGCGATGCCGTCGTGAATCTCACGACGATCGAGAACAACGCGGTGCGCCAGCTCCACCTCTGCGAGCAGTGCGCGGCCGAGCGGGGGGTGGAGACCACCGTCGCGACGCCGAAGCATCCGCTGGGGGAGTTCCTCCAGGCGGTACAGCAGCAATCCGGGCCGGCGAGCGCCGAGGCGGGGAAGTGCGGCTTTTGCGGCCTCACGATGAAGGACTTCCGCGCCACCGGCCGGATGGGCTGCGCGCGGTGCTATTCCACCTTCGAGGCGAGCATGCGCGAGCTGCTCCGGCGTGTGCACGGCAATCCGCGGCACATCGGCCAGGCGTACCGGGCGCCGCGCGACGAGGTGCTCGAGAAGTCGTCCGTGCTCGGTGAGCTTCGCGAGAAGCTTCGTCGGGCGATCGAGCAGGAGCAATTCGAGGTCGCGGCGCAGCTGCGCGACCGGATACGGGTGCTGGAATGACGCTGGACCTTTCCCTGCTCCCCGACGGGGGGGTGCGCTGGCTGGACGCGTCGGGGTCCCACTCCGACGTGGTGCTGTCCACGCGGGTGCGGCTGGCCCGCAACGTCGACGGCTACGCCTTCACCGCCCGGGCGCGGGATGGCGAGCGGCTTCGCGTGCTGGCCCAGGTGCGCGACGCGCTCCGTCAGCTGCCGGACATGCCGGAGCACTTCGTCGTCCGGGTGGACGAGCTCGGCCCGGGGGAGCGGGCCATGCTCTTCGAACGGCACCTGGTGAGTAAGGAGCTGGCGGGGCTGGAGGCGCAGCATCCGCTCCGGTCCGGAGCCGCCGTGTATCTCGCGGACGGCTTGAGCGTCATGATAAACGAAGAGGACCATCTGCGGCTGCAATCGCTGCAATCCGGGTTCGAGCTGCGCGCCGCGTTCGCCGCGCTCGATCGGGTTGACCGGGAGATCGGAGCGCGGGTCCCCTTCTCGTACCACCCTGAGTTCGGATTTCTCACCGCGTGCCCGACGAATGTGGGAACGGGGATGCGCGCCTCGGTACTGATCCATCTGCCGGGGTTGGTGTTGACGAAGGAGATCGGCCGGGTGCTCGCCGGCCTGCAGCAGATGGGTTTGACCTATCGCGGGTTGTATGGCGAAGGGTCGGAAGTGGTGGGGAATTTTTTTCAGATCTCGAACCAGACCACGCTGGGCCGGTCGGAGGAAGATCTGCTGGATCAGCTCATTCGCGTGGTGGGTCACGTGATCGAGCGCGAGGAGGAGGCGCGGCGCGTCCTGCTGCGCGACGCCGGCTATATTATCGAAGATAAGCTCTGGCGAGCGTATGGCACGCTGCGTTACGCGCGAAGCCTCACGTTCGACGAAGCGATGAACTATCTCAGCGGCGTACGTCTGGCCGTCGGACTGAAACTGATCCGAGGCCTCAGTGTATATACCCTCAACAAGCTCCTGATCTTTTCGCAGGCTGCGCATCTGTCGGCCGCGGAAGGACGATCGCTGACCGAGAGCGAGACGAATCTGGCCCGAGCGCGCTACGTGCGCGCCGCGCTGGAGGACGACGCTGGTACGGTCGGCTAGCAGTACGTCCACACTGGGTCCTGAGGGACTGTATGAACGGCTACAACTTCACTGAGCGGGTGCGGAAGGTTCTCGCGATGGCGCGCGAGGAAGCCGCACGACTCCACCACGAATACGTGGGCACGGAGCACATCCTGCTCGGCCTCATCCGCGAAGGAGAGGGCGTCGCGGCCACCGTGCTGCAGAACCTTTCCGTCGAGCTGGACGAGATCCAGCAGAAGATCGAGGAGACGGTCAAGAAGGGGAAAGCCGCGCAGACGACCGGGCCCGACCTGCCCTACACGTCGCGCGCGAAGAAGGTGCTCGAGCTGGCGATGAGCGAGGCGCGCGAGCTCAGCCATTCCTACGTCGGGACGGAGCACCTCCTCCTCGGCCTCCTCCGCGAGGAGAAGGGGATCGCTGCGCAGGTGCTGACCGATGCCGGCGTGAACCTCGACGCGGCGCGTGCCGAGACCCTTCGCATCCTGGGCACGGAGCTGACGCAGCAGCAGGGCGGGGCGCAGCCCTCGTCCGGCGCGCAGCCAACCGCGCCGGCCCCCAAAGGGGAAAAGAAGTCGAAGACCCCCGCGCTCGACCACTTCTGCCGCGACCTCACGCAGCTCGCGGGCGAGGGGCAGCTCGATCCGACGATCGGGCGCGCCAAGGAGATCGAGCGGGTGATGGAAGTGCTCACGCGGCGGAAGAAGAACAATCCGGTGCTCATCGGCGAGCCGGGCGTCGGCAAGACGGCCATCGTCGAGGGGCTCGCGCAGCTGATCGCCAACGGCGAGTGCCCGGAGTCGCTCCGCGACAACCGCGTGCTCTCGCTCGACATGGCGGCCGTCATCGCCGGCACGAAGTACCGCGGCCAGTTCGAGGAGCGGCTCAAGGCGGTGATGAACGAGATCGCGCAGAACAAGAACATCATCCTCTTCATCGACGAGCTGCACACGCTCGTCGGCGCGGGTGCGGCCGAAGGCGCCATCGACGCCAGCAACATGCTGAAGCCCGCGCTCGCGCGCGGCGAGCTCCAGTGCGTCGGCGCGTCGACGCTCAACGAGTACCGCAAGTACATCGAGAAGGACGGCGCGCTCGAGCGCCGCTTCCAGACGGTCGTCGTCGATCCGCCCTCGATCGAGGAGACGGTCGAGATCCTGAAGGGGCTGCGCAAGAAGTACGAGGATCATCACAAGGTGACGATCCCCGACTCGACGCTGCTCCTCGCCGCGAAGCAGTCGGAGCGCTACATCACCGATCGCTTCCTGCCGGACAAGGCAATCGATGTCATCGACGAGGCAGGCGCGCGCGCGCGCCTCGCCGCCCAGGCGCCGCCGCCGGAGGTGGCTGCGCTCAAGGGGGACCTCGAGAAGGTGAACACGGACAAGGAGGCCGCGGTCCGCGATCAGAACTTCGAGAAGGCCGCCTCGCTGCGCGACAAGGAGCGCGAGATCCAGGGCGACATCCGCAAGAAGCAGGAGGAGTGGGAGCAGCGCCGCCAGTCGCACCGGCCGGTGCTGGGCGAGGAGGAGATCGCCTTCATCGTCAGCCGCTGGACGGGCATCCCCGTGACGCGGCTCCAGGAGGCGGAGACGAGCCGCCTGCTGCGGATGGAGGAGGAGCTGCATCGCAACGTGATCGGGCAGGACGAGGCCATCAAGGCGATCAGCCGCTCGATCCGCCGCAGCCGCGCGGGACTCAAGGATCCCAACCGGCCGATCGGCTCCTTCATCTTCAGCGGTCCGACCGGCGTGGGCAAGACGGAGCTCGCCCGTTCGCTCGCCAAGTTCCTCTTCGCCGACGCGTCCGCGCTCATCCGCGTGGACATGAGCGAGTACATGGAGAAGTTCTCGGTGTCCCGGCTCATCGGCGCGCCGCCGGGCTACGTGGGCTACGAGGACTCGGGGACGCTGACCAAGGCCATCCGCCGGAAGCCGTACTCGGTGATCCTGCTGGACGAGATCGAGAAGGCGCATCCCGACGTCTTCAACATCCTGCTCCAGGTGCTCGATGAGGGCCATCTCACCGACAACTACGGTCGGCAGATCGACTTCAAGAACACGGTCGTGATCATGACGTCGAACGTCGGCGCCCGGGACATCACGAAGGGCAAGGGGCTCGGCTTCACGACGGGCGACAGCGTGCAGTCGTTCGAGCGGATGCAGGAAAAGGTCAAGGAGGAGCTGAAGGTCGTCTTCAACCCGGAGTTCCTGAACCGGCTCGACGACGTCATCGTCTTCCACCCGCTCAATCGCGAGCACATCTCGCAGATCGTGTCGATCCTGCTCAAGGATGTCCGGAAGCGGCTGGCGGAGGACGAGCTGACGATCAAGCTCACCGACGCGGCGACCGAGCTGCTGGTGAAGAACGGGTACGACGAGGCGTATGGCGCGCGGCCGCTGAAGCGGTCGATCCA
The DNA here is from genome assembly GCA_013361335.1 of Gemmatimonadaceae bacterium. Lineage (GTDB taxonomy): Bacteria > Gemmatimonadota > Gemmatimonadetes > Gemmatimonadales > Gemmatimonadaceae > AG11. Next base: position 8,946 of record JABFYH010000230.1, read on the forward strand.
GAAGTTCATCGAGGACCCGCTCTCGGAGAAGATTCTCCTGGGCGAGTTCACGAAGGGCGACGAGATCGAGGTGGATGCGGCGCTGGACGGGACCAAGCTGGATTTCCGGGTGCTGTCGAGCGCGTCGAAGGCGTAGTTCATCGCGGCGGGGAAACCCGCGGCCGGCCGGCTGGGTCCAACTCCGGGGACCCAGCCGGCCTTTTTCTGTGTATATTGTCGTGATGACTCGCCTTTTTTGTGTTGCCGTCGCCCTGCTCTGCCTGGGGGCGTCGGCGCGCGCACAGGACACCACGAGCGTGGGCCGGTGCGCCTCCCCCGACACGATCGTCTTCCGCGGCGCCACGCGCACGCAGGACGCCGCCCTCCGCGCCGAGGTGGGGCTCGGCCCCGGCGCGATGAACTACCGTGTCGTCGATCGCGCGATTCGCGCGCTGTACGCGATGGGGCAGTTCGACGACGTGCAGGCGACCTGTGAGCTCTCGGCGAACGGGACGCGGGCCCAGCTCGTGTTCCTGCTGCGCGAGCGGCCCCTGCTGAACACGGTGGACGTCGTCGGGACCGATCGCCTCTCCCGCAACGAGGTGCGTGACCGTGTGGACCTGCTCGTCGGCCGCCCGGTGGATCCGGCGCAGGTCGCGCGCGCCGCACAGCGCATCGACTCGCTCTACCAGGCGGCCGGCTACTATCTCGCCCGAGTCCGCCCGGAGACCACGATGGTGAACGGCCAGGTGGATCTCCTGTTCCGCGTCGACGAGGGGCGCCGGCTCGCCGTCTCCGGCGTGGACATCGAGGGCAACTCCGGGGTCTCGGACAAGCAGGTCGTCGCGGCGATGTCCACCCAGCCCGAGGGGTTTCTCTTCACCAAGAAGGGCGAGCTGGACGCCGACAAGTACGCGGCCGACGTGAGCGAGAAGATCCCCGCGCTCTATGCGTCCAAGGGGTACCTCGATGCCCAGGTGCTGAAGGACACGCTCAAGGTGGACCGCGAGAAGGGGAAGGCGCTCGTCGAGGTGACGGTGAAGGAGGGGCCGCGGTACAAGATCGGCACCTTCGAGGTGACGGGGAGCCGGCACTTCTCGAACGAGGACATCGCCCGGTTCTATCCCTTCGGCGAGCGGCCGACGACGATCACCGGCGCCGTGAAGGGGCTGCTGCGCGCCGGCCGCGGCTCCGACGACGACCAGTACTTCGACCAGTCGCGGTGGGACGAGGCGACGCGGGCCGTCGGTGAGGCGTACGCCAACGAGGGATACATCTACGCCAACGTGCGGCCCGTCGTCACCCGCGTCACCGGCCCGGACGGCACGCCGACGGTGAACCTCCGCTGGGAGGTGGACGAGCGGCAGCCGGCGATCGTGAACCGCGTGGAGGTGCTCGGCAACGACATCACCTCCGAGTCCTGCATCAGAAACCAGATCTTCGTCGTGCCGGGCGACGTGTTCCGCCGCGAGGCGCTGATCCGCAGCTACCAGAGCATCGGCAACCTGGGCTTCTTCGAGACGCCGCTGCCGGCGCCGGACACCAAGACGGCGAACGACAACGGCGACGTCGACGTCATCTTCCGGGTGAAGGAGAAGCGCACCGGCAACGTGAACTTCGGCGCCTCGGTGGGGCAGGGCGCCGGCGTGGGCGGGTTCATCGGCTTCGACCAGCCGAACCTGTTCGGCCTGTGCAAGCGCGGGTCGCTCAACTGGCAGTTCGGCCAGTACATCAACGACTTCAGCCTGAGCTACACGGATCCGTTCATCAAGGAGTCCCAGATCTCCGGAACGGTGACGGCGTACCACTCGCAGACGCGGTATTACGTCAGCAACGTCGGGCGTCAGACGCGGGTCGGTGGTCAGCTGCAGGTCGGCTTCCCGGTCATGGGCTCGCGCTTCTCGCGGCTCTTCGTGTCGTACGGCGCCGAACGGGTGAACTACGGTGGGGCGGCCAACACCCTGGCGAGCACCATCAACTGCGACGTCGTCACCTGCTCGCGGTCCACGCTGGGGCTCAACTTCGATCACGACACCCGCATCGGGCTCCCCTTCCCGACGGACGGCGGCAATCAGAACATCTCGGCGCAGGTGAACGGCTTCTTCGGTGGGGCGCGGTACACCCGCTACACCGGCGAGATGAAGCACTACGCGTCGCTGGCGCAGTTCGGCGGTGGGGGGCCGGGCAGCGAGCCGATCGTGCTCGCGCTCGGTCTCAAGGCGCGCGCCGGCGCGGTGTTCGGCGACGTGGGCGGGTTCTACGTGTCGCAGAAGTTCTCGCTCGGCGGCGTGCAGTACGGCGAGCCGCTGCGAGGCTACGAGGAGTTCTCCATCACGCCGAACGGCTACGTCTCGAGCACGTCGCAGACGACGGCGTCGATCAACTCGTTCGGCAGCGCCTTCTTCACCAACACGGTGGAGCTCGGGCTGCGCTTCAACCAGCAGTTCTACCTCGACGCGTTCTACGACGCCGGCAACCTCTGGGCGCGGCCGCAGGACTTCAACCCGACGCGGCTCTTCCGGGGCGCGGGCTTCGGCGCGGCCGTCGTGACCCCGCTCGGCCCGCTCGGCCTCGACTGGGGCTACGGATTCGATCGCGTCGAGAACGGCGTCAAGGCGCCCAAGTGGCAGTTGCATTTCAAGCTCGGACAGCTCTTCTAACCCTCTGGAGTCCTCATGCGTGTGTTGCTTCGCGCGGCATCGGCCGCGCTCGTGCTCGTGATCTTCGCCGCCGCCGGCGCTTCGGCCCAGTCGGGGCAGAAGTTCGCCTTCATCCGCTCGTCGGTGCTGCTCGACCAGGCGCCGGGCCGCGCCGAGGCCGAAGCGCAGTTCGACAAGGAGACGGGTGCCTATCAGGAGCAGATCAAGCGCATGAGCGATTCGCTCAACGCGATGGTCGCCGACTTCGAGAAGACGCAGGCGTCGATCAGCGCCGCGACCCGTGACACCCGCGGCAAGGCGATCCAGGCCAAGCAGGCGGAGTACGAGCGCCGCACGCGCGACCTCCAGCAGAAGGCACAGGCGCGGCAGAGCGAGCTGGTGCAGCCGATCCTGGATCGCGTGAAGGCGGCGATCGAGGATCTCCGCGTCGAGGGTGGCTATTCCTTCGTGTTCAACGCCGACCAGGGCTCGTCGATCGTGGCGATGGACAAGAATCTCGACATCACCGACCGCGTGCTGGCGAAGCTCCGCAGCGGGACGGTCAGCACCACGCCGAAGCCGGCCACCGGTGCGCCGACGGCTGCGCCGTCCGGCGTCACGCGACCGCAGACGCCTCCGCAAGACTGACGGGTGACCGACCGATCGCCATCGCGGCGGTCCG
>JABFYH010000078.1 GCA_013361335.1 Gemmatimonadaceae bacterium
CTGCGGACCGTCGCGATCGACCGCGCGGTCCGCGAGGCCGTCGCCGCCGGCGCACGACAGCTCGTCATCCTGGGCGCCGGCTACGATGGACGAGCGTGGCGGATGCCGGAGCTGAGCGGCGTGCGCGTGTTCGAGGTCGATCACCCGGCGACACAGGGCGACAAACGGTCACGGGTGTCCGCGCTGCCGGCGACGACGGCGGAGGTCAGCTTCGTCCCGATCGACTTCGAGCGCGAGTCCCTCGATACGGTGCTCGACCGCGCGGGGCACGATCGCGTCTCCCCCACCTGCTGGATCTGGGAAGGGGTCGTCATGTACCTCACGCGCGACGCAATGCGCGCCACGCTCCGCGACATCGCCGGACGGAGCGCGCCCGGGTCGACGCTGATCGTCAACTACCACACTGCGCGTCGACGCGGATTCTTCGCCCAGCTGATGTTCCGGCTGATCGGCGAGCCGCAGATCAGCGCCTGGACACCGGAGGAGATGGCAGCGGCTCTCGGGGCCGTCGGCTTCGGCGTGCGCGAGGATTCCGGCATGACCGACTGGAACGCGCGACTCGCCGGGGGTGAAGCGAAGGTCGATCGGGGAGTCTACATGCGCATCGCGGTCGCCCGCCGCCGTTAGCGGCGGGCGAACCTGATGTTGCGGTTTCGCGGGCCGAGGTTCGCCGCGAAGCCGGTGACGCGGCCGGCACCGTCGCGCTCGAACCAGACGTCGATGCCGTCGGCGGCGATGAAGTCGTCGCCGGCGGCGCGGGTGAGCGCGCTCGGGGTGCGCCGGAAGGTCTCCATCACGAGCGTGCTGTCCGTGCGCACGATCGAGTAGCTGACGGCCAGCTCGTCGCTGTGATACGTGCCGACGTAGTCGGTGAGCGGTGCTGCGCGCTGGGCCGCCTCGTCCACCCGCGGGGCGCGCTTGCCGCGATAGAGAAGGCTGCTCACGCGCCGCGCGCTGTCGCGCTGGAACGTCATCGATGCGCCATACGCGTCGATCCAGAACTCCTGCGGCGTGCGGGCGGTCATCGGGAACTCGTCTTCGCGCGTCGCCTGCACGCGCAGCACCGTTCCGTCGCGGCGGATGCGGACGTACCAGCCGGGGCCCAGCCGATAGACGCCGGCATACTCGTCGAGCGTTGCCGGCGGCACGGCGACCGCCGCGCGCGTCGCATTGGCGGCGGCGCTGGAATCGGGCGCCAGATCCTTCGCGAAGAAGATCTCGCTGAGCGCGAGGCCGGCGGCGTCCGGGTTGATCGGGGTGTTGGAGAGCAGGACGACGCCGTTGTGCTGCTTCGGGAAGTAGACGGTGAAGCTCGAGTAGCCGGCCCAGCCGCCGTTGTGGGTGATCATCGGGATGCCGCGCCACGTGTCGACGACGACGCCGAAGGCGTACTTGACCGCGCTGCCGTCGTTGAGGCGCCCGGGAGCGAGCATGTGCTCCACCGCGGCCTGCCCGCCCACCGTGTAGGTGCCGTAGTTCACGATCCACTTCGCGAGGTCGTCCGCGGTGGTGAAGAGCGAGCTGGAGCCCTGGGCGAGAAGGCCGTTGGGGACGAGGCTCCAGACGGAATCGGTCCCCCGCGCGTACGACCAGCTGCGATTGGGGATGACGTCGCCCAGGCGCGTGCGGAAGTGCGTGCTGCTCATGCCGAGCGGGCGGAAGATGTTTTCGTCGGTGAAGGCGCGGAACATCTTGCCGCTCACCCGCGCGACGATCTCGGCCAACAGGTTGTAGTTGGTGTTCGAGTAGGTGTGCTCGGCGCCGGGCGCGAAGTTGAGGGTGCGCTGCGCGTAGGCGAAGCGGAGGATCTGCTCGAAGGAGATGACATCGCCGCTGTTCCAGCCGGCGAGGGTGAGCGCGCCGGGCCAGTCGCGCAGCCCGCTGGTGTGGTGGAGCAGATGGCCGATGGTGATGGGGGGATCAAAGGCGTACATCTCGGGGATGTACTTCCGGACGTCGTCGTCGAGCCGGATCCTGCCCTGCTCGATCAGCATCGAGACGGCGAGGCCGGTGAACTGCTTCGAGACCGACGCCGCGTCGAACACCGAGGCGGGGGTGATGGGAATGCGGTGCTCGAGATCGGCGTAGCCGTAGCCTTTGCGGAAGATCACGCTGTCGTGCCGAACGACGGCGACGGCGACGCCCGGCACCAGCCCGATGGCGTGGCGGGCGAACAGCGAATCCGCTCGGCGCTCGAGGCTCGCGGGGTCTTGTGCAGTGGCGTGGAACGGGCTCGCGGCGCAGAGGGTCAGTGCGGTGATGATCGGGAGGCGCATGAGGCGAATATACGCGGCATGGCAGTAACGTGACTTCCTCTAGACCGTACCCGTAGCAGGCGGCCCGAACCAGCGCGTCAGCGCCTCGACGAGCCCTACCTCGGTGGAGTCGCCCACCCAGGCGACGTAGCCGTCCGGTCGAACGAGCACGGCGGCGGGAGCGGGGACCACGCCACTCGCCGGCAGCTCCCACGCTCCCTCGTACGTCGCGTCGATCGACTGCACGCGGTCGGACCACGGCGCGAGGTTCACCGCGCCCGGCTCGCCGAAGTTGACCAGCACCCCCCGCGCGCCGTGCAGCAGCGTAAAGAACCGAACCGTGCCGTCGACGGTGACGAGATCCAGATCCGGCATCCGGCGGCCGAGGAGCGGGTGTCCGTCGCCGAGATCATAATGTACGCCAAGCCCCGACATCTCGGCCGCCAGCCGCTTGCGCGGCTCGTCGAGGACGACGAGCTCCGAGAGGACAGCGACGAGAGCTTTCGTGCGATCGTCGGTGTGCCGGATCGCCACCTGCGCCATCGTGTTTCTCAGCACCCGCGCCGCCACCGGGTGCCGCTCGGCGTGGTAGCTGTCGAGCAGCGCTTCGGGCGAGATGCCCTTCACTACCTGCGCCAGCTTCCATCCAAGGTTCACAGCGTCCTGCACGCCGATGTTGAGACCCTGCCCGCCCATCGGTGGATGGATGTGCGCGGCGTCGCCGGCGAGCAGGACGCGCCCACGGCGATACGTCGCCGCCTGGCGAGTCGTGTCGGTGAATCGCGAGAGGTGCTTCGGGGTGTGGACGCCGAAGTCGGTGCCGTAATACCAGGTGAGCAGCTCGCTCAGCTCGCGCAGCGTGGGCGTCCCACCCGATCCGACCTCGCGCTCCACGAGGACGAGCCGCGCCTGTCCCCCGTCCGCCTTGCCGATGCCGCCGTTGCCGTCCGGCCGCATCCCCCACGGCGGCTCGGTCGCGAAGTCGACCTCGGCCATCATCCAGCTCGTCGTCGCGTCCCATCCTGGGAAGTCGATGCCCGCCGTCTTGCGGACGATGCTGCGTCCGCCATCACAGCCGACCAGATAGTCAGCGCGCAGCGACGTGCCGTCGGACAGCGCGACGTCGACGCCGTCGTCGTCCTGGGTGAAGCCGGTCACCTCGCGACCGCTGTAGACCCGCACGCCGAGCTCCTCGAGCCAGGCAGCGAGGATGTCTTCGGTGCGCTTCTGCCAGAGCGCGAGGCCGTAGGGGAAGCGGGTGGGAAAGTCGCTGATGTCGAGCCGGATCCCGCCGAAGCCGAGGATCTGCATCGCCTCGCCCTGGGCGAGGAAGCGGTCGGCGATGCCGCGCATGTCGAAGACCTCGAGCGTGCGCGCGTGCAGCCCGCCGGCCCGCGAGCCGGTGAACTCTCGCGTCGTCTGGCGCTCGACGATGGCGACGTCGACGCTAGCGAGAGTCAGCTCGGCGGCCAGCATCATGCCGGTCGGTCCTCCTCCGGCGATCAACACGGAATGGGTGCGCGACATAGGTCTCCCGATGGCAGATTGAGACGCGCAGTCTGCCACGCCGCCCGGGGCTTGCCGCAAGCCCCCTCGCGGTCTATATCATACTCGTGGCGAGGGACGCCGCCCTCTCCGGCGTGTCCACCCCGTCCCACCGCCCCTTGCCCTTCTCGCCGCGCGACCCCGACTTCGAGCGCCGCGTGCGAGCGAGCTTCAGCCGGCAGGCGGCGATGCACACCCTGGGCGCGACGATCGAGCGCGTCGCGCCGGGCGAAGTCGATCTCGCCCTCCCCTTCCGTGACGATCTCACGCAGCAGCACGGCTTCCTGCACGCGGGGATCATCACCGCGGTGGTCGACAGCGCCTGCGGCTACGCGGCGCTCAGTCTGATGGAGCCGGGCGCCGCCGTGATGAGCGTGGAGTTCAAGATGCAGCTGCTCGCCCCCGCCCGCGGCGCGCGCTTCAGCGCGCTCGGTCGCGTCGTCCGATCGGGGCGGACGCTGACGGTGGTCGCCGGCGAGCTTCGCACGGACGCCGGCGAGGTGGTCGCCCTCCTCAACGGAACGATGATGGCGGTGCGCGACCGTCCCGGGCTGGCCGACTGACTCGCCGCTACGCCGCTTCCGTCTCGTCGGCCGAGCGGAGGACCTCGAGAAAGCGCTCCCCGTACTTCTCGATCTTCATCGGGCCCACGCCCTTGATCTCGCCGAGCGCATAGGGCGACTTCGGCCGTCGCACGGCCATCTCCATCAGCGTGCGATCCGCGAACACGACGTAGGCCGGCACCTTGTCCTCGCGCGCGATGCCGCTGCGCAGCGCCCGCAGCCGCTCGAGGAGCTGCGCGTCGGCCGGGCTGGTCAGCAGGTCCGCCGCTTCGCTCTTCGCGGCGACCCCTGCCCTGATCCGCTCGCGCTTCTTCTCGCCCGGCTTGAGCGTCTTCGCCGGCGTCGCGGTGCGGGCGGCCCTGTCGTGGGTGCCGAGACAGTTGTCGCACCCGCCGCAGTCCTTGCCGGCGGCGGGATCGCCGAAGTAGCGGAGGACGAAGCCGCGGCGACAGCCGGTGGCATACGCGTACTGCTGCACCGCCTCGAGCTTCGCGAGCTCGCCCTTGCGACGTCGGTCGAGCGCCGCCCAGTCGAGCGGGTATGCCGAGAGCGGCCGCTTGCGGTTGGCGATCCGGTCGCCGCCGCCGAGGCGATGCCACTCGAGGAACTGGGTCTGCTCGAGCGCGTCCAGGATCGGCATCGCGCCGACGGCGCCGCCGAGGCCGGGGATCGCGTCGAGATCGACCGCGGCGCCGTCGTTGAGGGCGTCCCCGGCGGCGCGCCACAGTGCGCGCAGCAGGCCGAGCTTCGCCGGCTCCGCCGAGAGCTCGCGTTTGATGCGCGCCGGGGTGGCGAGAAGCCGCACGAACACGCCGCCCCCCGACTCCGGCTCGGAGCGGATCGCGCCCGCCTTGATGAGCAGCCGCAGCGCCGACTCCACCTCGCGGTCGCTCACCTTGCCCGGCAGCGCGCCGGCGATCTCCGCGGGCTCGAGGCGCACGGCACCGGTGTTGTCGGCCATCGCGAGCGCCTTCGCGTAGATCTTCTCGACGAGCGCGCGCTCGGGGTAGGCGCCTTTGATGAAGAACTCGTGGGTGAAGCGGTCGGGGAAGGCGTGGAGCAGGTAGACGTCGGACATCCTGCCGTCGCGCCCCGCACGACCCGCCTCCTGATAGTACGCCTCGATGGTACCGGGCATCGCGTGATGGATCACCACGCGGACGTTGGGCTTGTCGATCCCCATCCCGAAGGCGTTCGTCGCGACGATGGCGCGCACCGACTCCTTCATGAACGCTTCCTGCACGTCGTGGCGATGGGCGTCGTCGAGCCCCGCGTGGTAGGCCGCGGCGGTGATCCCCGCGCGCTCGAGCGTCGCCGTCACCTTCTCGACGTTGCGGCGCGTGGCCGCGTAGACGATGGCCATCCCCTCGTGCTTCTCCAGGATGTCGATCAGCGCCTGATCCTTCTCGGCGTCGCTGCGCGTCGGCACGACGTGATAGCGCAGGTTCGTGCGATCGAAGCCGGTGATGATCGTCTCGGCGTTCTCCAGGCGGAGCTGCCGCGCGATGTCCTGGCGGACATGCGGCGTCGCCGTCGCGGTGAGGGCCACCGCCGGCGGCCAGCCGAGCTTCTCGCGCACCTGCGCGACGCGGAGGTAGCTCGGCCGGAAGTCGTGCCCCCACTCGCTGATACAGTGCGCCTCGTCCACCGCGAGCAGCGACACGCCGACGCCGCGCAGCCGCTCCGCCGCGGTGCCGAGGTCGAACCGCTCGGGGGCGACGTACAGCAGCTTGATCTCGCCGCGCGAGACCCGCGCCATCCGCTCGGCCACCTCGCCCTTGGTGAGAGTGCTGTTGACGAAGGTGGCCGGAATGCCGCGCGCGACGAGCGCGTCGACCTGATCCTTCATGAGCGAGATGAGCGGGCTCACCACGACGGTGAGCCCGGGGAGCAGCAGCGACGGCACCTGGTAGCAGAGCGACTTGCCGCCCCCGGTCGGAAGGACGACGAGGGTGTCGCGTCCCGCGAGCACGCTCGACACCGCGCGCTCCTGCCCAGGGCGGAAGTCGGGAAAGCCGAAGCGCGCGCGGAGGGTAGCGCGGGCCTCGTCGAGCGTCGGGCGGCCAGGAGCGATCGATTGGCTCATCCGATCACCCTGGGTGGATGACGCCGGTTGAGCGTCACCGTAAAGCGGCGCGTCCCATTGGTGTCGCGCCACGGACGGACAGGAGCGGATTCAACGGATCGTCTCTCGTTGAACGAGCGTTCCATGCAGCCACCCTTCTGGTCCGTACGATCCGCCTTCACGACGTTAGACCGCGCGCGCGAAGTGGCCGCGCGTGAAGGCGGTGCCCACCGCCGCGCGAACGGGGTTCCCACCGGGGCGCTCGCCGTGGGCGAGCTGCTCGAGCATCGCCCGGTAGCCGGACACCACCTGCGCAATCGGATCGCCGACGACGTTGAAGACCAGGTGATAGTTCCTCAGCCCGCCGCGCCACAGCGTCGGCAGGAACTCGCTCCCCTCGACCGGGCGCGAGTGCAGCAGCCGGTTGCGGCAGGCGGAGTCGGTCGCGACGGCGAAGGTGTAGCCCGCGGGGTCGGTGAGCTGCACATTCGTGTGCTTCTGCACGCACAGGTCGCGGCAGGTGGTCGGCGTGCGGTCGAAGGCGGCGGAGAGCACGCAGTGCTCGATCGTCATCCCTTCCGGACGGCCGTAGAGGAAGACGTCGAAGCCGGTGCCCTCCCATGGCGCCGACACGGCGAGCATCTCCTCGGTCGTGAGCTCGAGCGAGAGCATGATGCGGCGCGCGCCGAGGAGGAACAGCTCGGACGCGGTGTGCTGGTTGAAGCAGTTCACGCCGTAGTCGGCGACGACGTCGCGCCCTGCCGCGGAGAGCTCGGCCACGAGACCGAGGTGGCCGCTGAGCATCGGAAGCCCGAGGTCGAGCCACTTCTGGACGACGCGCCGCTCTTCCGGCCGCACGATGGTCGGCGTCCGGAGCCGCAGCGTCACGCCCTGCGCCCGCAGCTCCTCAGCGAGGGCCTTCACGCGGGTGACCGGTGGGGTCGGATGGCGCAGGAAGGGATCGAGGACGACGGTCGTGGCGCCGGCGGCGGCAGCCGTTCGAGCATCGTCGACGGTGAAGACGGATGCGACCAGGTCAAAGGGCGCGTCGCCGATGGCGGGGGCGGGCGCGGTCTGCACTGCCAGCGCCTCATCGATCTTCGCGCGGCGCTCGGCGAGCTTCGCCTGCAGCGCCCAGTCCCTGCGCTGCAGGAGCTCGTCGACCGCCTGCTGGCGCACGTGATTCAGCTCGCTGATGGGAAGAAACAGTCCCGGCGACAGCGCCTCCTGCTCCACGGCGCCCAGGACGAACGGCGTCTCGCCGAGGCGGCCGAGCTGCTCGCGCAGCGAGGCGACGTCGAGCGCGCGCTTGGACGCGGGGGCGAGGTTGATCTCGCTGCGCACCGTCACCGTCTCGCCGTCGGCGACGAACACCGCCTTGAGCGGGCCGCCGGCGCTGCCGAAGAGCCGCACGTCGAGCCGGGCCTTCCGGGCGCGCAGCTCGGCCGGCAGCGCGGCGTAGCTGGCGCGCGCCTTCTCGAGCAGCGCGGTCTCGGACGAGCGCACGACGCGCCACCCATCCCCCACGGTGATCCGCGGTGGCAGCGTCACCGCCTGACGGAGGCCATCGTCGCTCCGTGAGAGCGTGCGCACCTCGGCGATCGTGAACCCGACCGACGCGCCCCCGCGCACGTCGGGCGCCTCGAAGCCGACGCCGTCGCCCACCATGAGCGGCGCGCTCACCTCGACGACGATCTCGCGTCCCTCGTGCCGGAGCACGGTGCCGAGCACCCGGCCGCGATTGTCGGGATGATCGCGGGTGATGTAGCTTCGCCCGGCGCGTCCCCCGTACATGCCGCCGGTGAAGCCGCGACTGTAGATCTGCGCGAGCGGCTCGACGTCGGTGGATGGAGGCGCGGCACGCTCCCCGGCGGCGAGGCGATCGAGGAAGGTGCGATATCCGTTGGTGACGGTCGCGACGTACTCGGGCCGCTTCTTTCGTCCTTCGACCTTGAGGCAGCCGACGCCAGCGTCGGCGATGTCGGCCAGATGATCGGTCGCGGCGAGATCCTTGGCCGAGATGAGGAAGCCGCGATCCAGCTCGACGTGGTTGGTCACGTCGTCGAGCACGTAGTCCTTGCGGCAGGACTGGGCGCAGGAGCCGCGGTTGGCGCTCCGCTCCGAGATCATGCCTGACATGTAGCACTGCCCGCTGTACGAGATGCACAGCGCGCCGTGGACGAAGGTCTCGAGGCCCAGGTCGGGGACGGCGGCGCGGATGGCGCGAATGTCGTCCAGGGTGTTCTCGCGGGCGAGCACGACGCGCTCGATGCCGAGGCGCTGCATGACACGCGCGCCGCTCGCGTCGTGCACGGTCATCTGCGTCGAGCCGTGAATCTCGAAGCCGGGGTAGATGCGCTGGATGAGCCGCACGAGCCCGACGTCCTGGACGATGGCCGCGTCGACCCCCCGGTCGATCGCCTCGCCGAGGAACATCAGGGCGTCAGCGAGCTCGGCGGGCTTGAGGAGGATGTTGAGGGTGAGGTAGATGCGGCGGCCGCGCTCGTGGGCGAGGCGGCACGCTTCCCCGACCTCGTCCAGGGTGAGCTGCGCGCCTTCGTCGCGCGCATTGAACCGCTCGGCGCCCAGATAGACGGCGTCCGCCCCGTTGGCGAGCGCGGCGCGAACGGCTTCCAGGGAGCCGGCGGGGGCGAGCAGCTCGGGGACGGGGAGACGCGGCATAGCGTTGAAATATAACGGGTTGCCGCTCCCCCGCTCACCTCGTCCGCAACGTCACCAGCAGCACCGGCCGCATCGCGCTCGCGAGGCCGAAGCGCAGGTTCGCGTCGGCGGCGTTGAGATAGCGGATCTCCTCGACGTCGCCGATCTCGATGCGCGCGAGGTCGGACAACGAGCCAGGCTGACTGCCGTTGATCGATACTAGCGCGCCCTCACTCTCGGCGCGCAGGCCCGTCTGCCGCTGATTCAGGAAGCGGGGCCGCAGCCGACGCACGGCGTCCGCCACCGTCGTGCCCGAGAGCGACGGATCGGTGAGCTCCGCCCGGGTGATGACGTCGCCCGCGGTCTTGCCGGCCGGGGTGCCGGCAGCGGGAGCGGATGCGCAGGCGACCACGAACAGCCACCCCACTGACTGCGTGAGGACCGAGCGACGAGTCGAGAATGTCATGAAACCCCCGGCGAGAGAGTAGGGCAATCATGGGCCCACCCGGCCGGGCGTTCAAGGGTGGTCAGGGTCGCGGCTCGTCGTCTCCCAGCCACCGCTTCGGCACGAAGCGCAGCAGCAGCGCGACGGCGAGGATGCCGATCGCCGCGAGTCGGATGTTGGCGTCGTCGACGCGGGCGCCGTAGCCCCACACCACGACGCCGACGATGCCGAGGATCGTGCGGGCGAGGAGCAGGTGCCTCACTCGGGTTTCGCCTTCCAGTCGGCGAAGCGCCGCAGCCCGTTGCGGAAGTCGTCGGTCGCGCGAGCCTCGACGTTGGTCACCACCCCCGCGGCGATGCCGTCCTCGAAGGAGAGCGCGTCGAGCTTGTAGAGCAGCCACTTCGTGAGGGCGAGCGAGGTCGCCGGCGACTGGCTGATCTGCTCGAGCGTCGCGTTGATGTCCTCGTCGAAGGTCGCCGCCGGCACGACGCGACTCACGAGCCCGATGCGCTCGGCCTCCTCGGCGCTGATCACGCGGCCGGTGAGCACGAGATCGGCGGCGTGCCGTTCCCCGACGCAGCGGCGCAGCATCGTCATCGCCAGCGCGGGGACGAAGCCCACTCGGACATCCGGATAGCCGAGCTCCGCCCCCTCGTGCGCGAGGACGAGATCGCACGCGCTGGCGAGTCCGGCGCCGTCGGCGAGTGCGCGACCACGGACCGTACACACCACCGGTTTCATCAGCGCGCGGATCGCCAGCAGCACACGCCCGAACGCCTCCGCCTCCTGACGGTGCGCATCGCTCCCCGCCTCCATCGTCTGGGCCCACGCCTGCAGATCTGCGCCGACGCAGAAATCCTCGCCCTCGGCGCCAAGGTGGATCACGCGGCAGGCCCCGTCGGACTCGAACTGCGCGAGCGCGGCGAAGAGGTCGTCGGCCGTCTGGCGGTCGATGACGTTCTTCCGCTCGGGGCGGGCGAGGATGATCCGCCCGATCGCCCCGTCGCGCAGGAGCCGGATGTTGGCCATCAGCCGGCGGCCGGGGGAAGGCCAAGCTTGCGCGCGGCCTCGTCGGGCACGTCGAGCACCATGCGCAGCATCGCGGTGGAGAAGACCTTGCCCTGGGCGTCGGTCTTGAGCGAGAGCGTGCCGCCCCCGTCGAGCGCGCCGTGGAGGAGGAAGTTCAGCGCATTGAGGTTGGGAAGCTCGAAGCGCTCGACGTCGCCGGTGATGACGCCCTTGAAGTGGGCACGCACGCGGTCGAGGGTGAGCTGCTCGCTGAGCAGCGGATACCATTCGGGGCGCAGCGCGATGACGCCCACGTTGGCGGTGTCGCCCTTGTCGCCGGAGCGGGCATGCGCGAGGTCGACGAGTCGGACTTTCACGACAGCACCTCCACCTTCGTCTGCACCACCGTCTTGTCGACGAGCGCGGGCCAGTAGGCGACGATCTCCTCGACCTTGGGCCGGCCGCCGGCGAAGCCGGTGACGCTGGGCGGGCCGTTGAGCACGAGGGGCGCGATCTCTCGGGTGAAGCGCTCGACGGCCTTACGGTCTGGCGAGCGGACGCCGATGCGCAGCTGGACCTCCTGCGCCTCGCCGCGCACGTCGGCCAGCGGACCGTGCGTCGCGCTGACGCCGACGAACTCGGTGAGGAGCTGGTCGAAGCGGAGCCCCATGGTGTCGAGCCGCTCGCGGAGCACGCGATCGGCGAGGCGGGCCTTGTCCATCGCGTCGGGCCACGAGTACACGAGCGTGCCGACGGCCTTGAAGCCGGCGCGGTAGGCGATCGAGACCTTGAGCTTGTCCGTCGCCGGCCGGCCCTTGATGCCGTGCACGCGCACGCGGTCGGGCCCGTCGTCGGCGAGATGGATCGTCGTGAAGTCGGCGACGACGTCGGGGGTGATGTAGCTGTGCGGATCGCCCATCTCGTACACGCACTGCTCGGTGATCGACGGGACGTTGATGCGCCCGCCGGTTCCCGGATGCTTCACGATGGTGAAGGTGCCGTCGGCGCGCGCCTCGACGATCGGATAGCCGACGTTGGCGAGATCGGGGATGTTTCGCCAGTCGTAGAGGCAGTTGCCCCCGGAGCACTGGGCGCCGCACTCGATGATGTGGCCGGCGATGATCCCGGCCGCGAGGCGATCCCAGTCGGTCGCGCCCCAGCCGAACTCGTGGCGCAGCGGCGCCATGGTGAGCGCGGTGTCGGTCGACCGTCCGGTGACGACGACGTTGGCGCCGCGCGCCAGCGCCTCGACGATCGGCGTCGAGCCGATGTAGGCATTGGCGGAGAGCACGCGGTCGCGCACCGTGCTGAGGGGCTCGCCGGTTTCCATGTGGGTGAGGCTATGACCCGACGCGATCAGCTCGTCGATGCGCGGCAGCAGGTCGTCGCCGGTGACGACGCCGACCTTCACCTTGCCGGCCGCGCCACCCTTGCGGGCGACGTCGAGCACGGCGTGTGCGCAGGCGACGGGGTTCACCCCGCCGGCGTTGGCGACGACTTTCACCCCGCGATCGGCGACGGCGGCGAGCACGCTCTCCATCGCGCCGATGAAATCTCGCGCGTAGCCCATCGCCGGATCACGCTCCTTCTGCTTCTGCAGAATGGACATCGTGACCTCGGCGAGGTAGTCGAGCATCAGGTAGTCGACGGGCCCGCCCTCGACCTG
>JABFYH010000218.1 GCA_013361335.1 Gemmatimonadaceae bacterium
CTGCGGCCGGCGCCGCGGTGCGACATCTACGTCGCGGCGCAGACCCTGTTCAGCGCGGACGACAACGCGGCGCTGGCGACGCGCGCGATGCACGCGTGCGAGCGGGAGCTCCGCCTGCTCCCCCCGGAGCCGCACACCGACATCAGCGGCGCGCTCGTGAACGCCGGCCTCTCGGTGCAGGGGAAGCGCAAGGCGATGCGCGGGATCATGCTCATCACCGACCTCGAGGAGGACACCGAGCCCGGCACGGTGCCGGGCCGGCCCGACCTCCGCGGCACCTGCGTCGCCGTGTTCACGCTGGTGACGCCGGCCTCGGCGCGCGATCCGCGGGTGCTGAAGGAGCGCGGCGCCGAGTGGGCGGGGAAGCTGCGGGAGTGGGGAGCGAAGAATGTGTACGTGGTGAACGCGCGCGGCTTCGACGCGACGGATCTGCGGACGTTCTTCCAGTCGTGCGAGGGGTAGCCTCCGTCGCGGCGATGCCGCCGAGCCGCCGCACGTGCGTCTCTCGCGCGCGCAGCTGAAACGCGAGACATCATCATCCCGCCCGAGCGCACGATTTCTCTGTCGTCCCGCTCGCGCGTCAGCGCCAGGCTACGCTCGCGCGACCCCCAGGAACGCCGTTCAGGTCCATCACAAGACGGGCCCCTCCCACGTGACCGGCCTCGGCGCGGGCTCGAGCCTGATCTCGTCCACGTAGCAGTATGCCCAATTCTCACCGCGCTCGAGGCTGCGGATGAGCGGATGCCGCGTCTCGTGAAAGTGCTTCGTCGCATGCTTGCCGGCTGAGCTGTCACAGCAGCCCACGTGCCCGCACTTGAGGCAGAGTCGCAGATGGACCCAGCGGCTTCCCGCCTTCAGGCACTCCTCGCAGCCATCAGGCGTGCGTGGCGTATCGGTGCGGACCTGCTTCAGGTGTGTGCATGACGAGCTCATTTGGCGACTCCGGGATGTGCGTGAAGGAACCGCTAGGGACCCCTCCCACCCACGAGGCTACGCATCGTGAGCGTCCATTCTCGGGCTGACAATCGAGTGGTTACCCTGGGGACTGCCAACTTACGAATGGACCATTAAGCTGGACTACCCGCCGCGTCAATCATGGTGAGGGCGATGGAAATGTCCGACCCCCCGTCGGAATAGTGAAAGTCTCCCTGCTTCGTCGTACCTTTCCATTATGCCGCGCTCTCCGCATCCGCTCATGGCCGCGAGGCCAGCGCGCTCGCCAGGCCCGTTCAGCCGGGGCCTCACTGCGGCCGTGCTGATGGTCGCCTCCCTCGCCGCGTGCCACGACAGCGACAGTCGGCCGGACGATGGGGGCTTCTCCGCGCAGGATTCAATCGCGACGGCGACCGAAGTCCGCGCGTCGCTCGAGGGAGGCACGGCGCCGGGCAAGCAGTCGTACATGTATCGCGGCCTCTACGCCGGCATGACGCGTCCGGCGCTGGAGGGGAGGATGACTCCTTCCGCCGCGGACTCGGTCGGAGGCTGTCAGCGTTCCACCGCCAAGGACGGTGGGACGACGTGCACGTACGACACGGTGCTCGGCACCGACAGCGCCCGGGTCGCCGTCTCGGCGACGTACGTGAGCGATGCGCGGAGCGGATCGTCGGTCGCGCGCGAGATCACCATCGTGCGCCAGCTGCCGATCGACGTGGACGGCGTGCGCGTGGTGCAGGAGCTCGCGGACGCCTTTGCGGCGCAGACGACGCTGCTCGACCACCGCGAGTCGACGTACGGCCATCACTCGGCGACGGTACGGATGGGGACGATCAAGGGTGAGCGGGAGAACTACGCGACGGTCGTCGTCGCGGAGAAGCACGGTCGCGAGGAGCTGACCGTGACCCTGACCCGCGCCGCGGCGCTCGCGCCCGCACCACGCGCCGCTCCGCAGAAGAAAAAGGGGAAGTAGCGAGCAGCGTCGCCTGCACCCATGCCGACGACCTTTGCCGTTTCTTAGCGCGATCTTAGCGACAAGGGCGTGGAACGGAGGCGTTCCTGGTGCGTACGTACACTCGCACTCCTGGGGGGGTCTCCCGGCAGAACGCTGTCGGTGCTGGTGGGGCGCAGGCACGATCTGTCCGCGACGCAAGCGGGTTGGCAGCTCTGCTGTCAGCCCGTTTGTGCGTCGGGGAGGTCGTTCGCCATCGGGCCCGCCACTGCGCCCCAGCTACGGCGACGTCACCACGAACGCGGTGACCGGGTGCAGCTCCCAAACCGTAGCGCGCCAATCGCTCGGATTGGCCGGTGCCGTGTTCCGCGCCTGGCTTCGATGCTCCTCGTCGAAGAGCTGCCACCCGCGGAAGCGCACCCGTTTGCCGATCAACGCCTGCAGCGCCGGCGTGCTCCAGTCGACGCCTTGCGCCTCCATCGCAGCGCGCCAGCGGGGCGTCACCTCGACGATCACGCGTTCCGTCTCGGGCGCTCCCATGTGATCGGCGACCTCGATGTGCGTGTCGCGGTAGAGCGGGTCGGTGGCCTTGCAGTTGACCGTCTCCACGCCGCCGACCTTCACGTTCACCACCCAGCCCTCGATCTCTCCCGCCTTCGTGTCGTTGAAGCGGTCGTCATCGTTCCCCGGCTGCAGCAGAGCGCTGAGCGTGAAGGTGGAATCGATGTCCACGTCGAGCGGGGCATGCCATCGATTCTTCTGCTGATTCAGGAGGCGCAGAGCCGCGACGTTGGGACCATTCGGGCTCGGATTGCCGTCGAGCGAGCACCCGTGGTAGGCCGAGGGAGCGGTCGTGACCGTCGTGGGGACGCCGGTCGATGGCGGCGTCACGACCACCGGCGCACTCGGCGCCGCGAGCTCCACGAGAGGGCTGTACACCCATCCGGTGTCCGTCCCGCTGACGACGTGGAGGTAGTCGTTCC
>JABFYH010000074.1 GCA_013361335.1 Gemmatimonadaceae bacterium
CCTCGCTCGGCGAGCGCTCGCGCCAGCGGTACGCGTCCTGCCCGGTTGCCGCCGTTGCCGTTGGCCACCAGCACCGCTGTGCCCCGGCCCGCCTGCGGCGTCGAGAGCCAGCCCCGGAGCGTCAGACCGTCGGCGGTGCCGAAGCTGACCTCCGTCATCCCGGCCGGTACCGGGCCGGTCTCCTGGCTCGGGAAGTAGATCAGCTTGCGCTGGCCGAAGTAGAGCGCACCCACGAGGAGCACGGTAACGGACAGCACGACGATCACGGCCCGCATAACCTTCCGCCTGCCCATGACTGCGATTGTGCGCGCTTGACCCTCACGCGACGTGAGTCCCTACCGTCGAACCATGAACATCACGGTTATGGATACGCCGCGGGCGATGCTGGAGATCCTGGCCCGTCCGGTGGCCGAGCGCGCCGACGCGCTGCGCGACCTCATCGCGCCCATGTACGAGCACGTCCCGATGCCCGGCGACCCGGTCGATCTGCATCACCAGGGCGGTGGCTTCCGCGTCGACGCCGACGACCCGCGCTACGTCCCCGCGTTGACCCGGCTCGTCGAGGAGGACGTCGTCGGGCAGATCGTCGCCTCCTTGGATCGTGCTTCGGCAGCGCTGGGGGACTGGAAGCAGCCCGACGAGGTCAAAGTCCTGTTCATGCTGGGCAACCCCGATGACGAGCACCTGATGACGGTGACCGGCGGCTACTACGGCATGGGCGGCGCGCCCGGCTGGCTCTACCTCATCGGCTGGCCGTCCGACGACGTCATCGGGCGGATCGCGTACTGCGCGGTTCACGAGCTGCACCACCAGATCCGGTATCAGAACGTGCCGTGGGTGCCGATGGTCGGCGAGCACGTCGTCTCCGAAGGACTCGCCGAGGCGTTCGTACGCGAACTCGCCGGCCCGTCCGCGATGGGACCGTGGTCGACGATGGTCTCCGGCTCTCCTCTGGACGCCGCCTACGACAAGACGGTCGCGGCGTTCGAACTCACCGGCTACGACAAGACCGCTGCGTACGTGCTGGGCGACACGATGGCCCGCAGGTTCGGCTCGGAGCCGGTCGGCATCCCGGACATGGCCGGGTACGCCGTCGGCCTGCGCATCGTGGACGCGCACCTGAAGGCCAGCGGCCTGACGGTGGCGCAAAGCACCGGCTTGACCGGCCCGGAGATCCTCGCCAGCGCCAGCTCGTGACTGACAAGCCTTGATCACGGTCATTTCCACGTTGTCATGGCGACATGGAAATGACCCTGATCAAGCATCCCGTCAGCACCCGGATCAAGGCACGAGGAGAGCTACAAGATCGTTACTCGTGCGGACGGACAGCTGATCATGTTGCGCTGTAGCGTGCCCGCGTGACCGATCCCGAAGTGCCGCCGGCCGGTACGCCGGAGGGCGCCGATCGAAGCTGGAATGTGCTGGCGATCGCTTCCGCCGTCGTCGCCTCATGCGCCGCGCCGGGCGGGATCGCGGCTCTGATCATGGGCGGTATGGCGTTGCGCCAGATGGCGCGCCGAACCCAGCGTGGTCAGTTCCTCGCGATTCTGGGAATCCTCCTGGGCCTGGTGTCGATCACGCTGTCGGTCGGGGCGGCGGCGGTCTGGGTGAGCGACGAGGGGACGTCAGCGGCGGAGCTGCGGCAAGGTGATTGTCTGCCGGAGATGCCCGGGATATTGTCCGTCACCGAGTTCGAGGTCGTGCCATGCACTGAACCGCACGCCGTGCAGGTCTACGCGGTCGCGCAGGTGCAGGACTCAGCCGAAGAGGCTGTGGTGGCCAGCAGGGCAGAGGTGGAGTGCGCTTTCGGTCGCGAGAACCTCACGGCGTCCGCGCGTCTCGATCCGGCGATGACCTACATGTACATGCGGACTGAGACGGCGGAGAACGGCCAGATCACTGTGTTCTGTTTGGTGGGACTCGGGCGCTGGCGCAAGATGACGGAGTCGATCGTGAAGTGAAGTGATCGGGCCGCAAGCTTCAGTAGCGCCAGAGCGTACGGGCGACGATCTCCTCCTCGGACGCCCCGTCGAACACCGCAACCTCACCGCGCCGCACCGCGAGTACGGTGTCGACCAGTTCAACCCCGAGCGCGGAGGCGAAGAAGGGATCGCCCTCCAACGCGTCGGCCGCAGCCGACAACGACGTGGGCAGGCGAGGCGGCGGCGTAGCCAGCGAAGCCGGATCGACCTCGACCGGTTCCGGCAGCGACAACCCGGAGGACACCCCGTCCAAGCCGGCGCTCAACAACGCAGCCAGCGCAAGGTAAGGGTTGGCGGTGGCGTCGAAACACTTGACCTCGACGTTGGCGGCCGATTCACGTTCGCCTACGGAACCGGTGATGAACCGCAGCGCGGCCTCCCGGTTCTCGTGTCCCCAGCACGCGTACGCACCGGCCCAATGGGAGGGCACGAGCCGTAGATAACTCGCCACCGAGGGGGCGCCGAAGGCGAGCAGAGCCGGAAGGCGAGCCAGGATCCCCGCGACGAACGACGAGCCGATGCCGGATTCCATGAGGTTGGTTGAGTCGCGCCAGAGACTCAGATGGACGTGGCCGCCGTTGCCGACACCACCGGCGACGACCCGGGGCGCAAACGAAGCTCGCAAGCCGAATCGCAGGCTCACGGCGCGGATCGTCTCGCGGACGAGCACGAGCATGTCGGCCGCGCCGACGGGGTCCTGCGGCGAGAACGACACCTCGAACTGCCCCGGGGAGTACTCCGGATGCACCTGCTCGACCGGCACGTTCTCCGCGATCAACGCCTCCGTCAGCGTACGCAGATAGTCGGAGTGCTCGACGACGCGAGCCATCCCGTAGGCCGGTGACGAATCAGCCGGGAACACGCACCATTCGACCTCGAACCC
>JABFYH010000145.1 GCA_013361335.1 Gemmatimonadaceae bacterium
GGCGGGCACGTGCTCCTGATCTACGGCGGCAGCCAGGGGTCGCGCGCGATGAATCTCGTCGTCGCCGACTGGGTGCGGCGCGGGCTGCCGCCCGAGCTGTACCTGATCTGGATGACGGGCAAGGCGAGCTACGCGGAATTCCAGTCGCTCGAGGCCGAGCGCGTGAAGGTGCGCGAGTATCTGTCGCCGATCGCCGACGCGTACGCCGCCGCCGACCTCGCGCTCGTTCGTGCGGGGGCCATGACGACGGCGGAGCTGTTCGCGTGGGAGATACCAGCCGTGCTCGTGCCGCTGCCGACCGCCGCCGCCGATCACCAATCGGTGAACGCCCGGACGCTGGAGGCGGCGGGGGCGGCGATCCATCTGCCGCAGGCCGAGCTCACGACGGAGCGCCTCGACGCGACGCTCCGGTCCTTGCTGGCTGATCCCGCCGCGACCGCGCGTCTCGCCGCCGGCGCCCGTGCGCGGGCCCGGCCGGACGCCGCGGAGACGATCGCGCGGCGGATCCTGGCTCTGCTCGCACCCGGGCGAGGATAAGTTCGGCAGCACACCCTTCGCGTTATGTCTCCATGAGGTCACGACGCGTCGCGAATACTCCAAAGTCATGATTCTTTGGGGTCGCGGAGCTGACATCGGTGCGCGGGCCGACGACGCCTCTCGGGGCGATCTGCGGAATCCGCGTTCATCTGCGTAATCCGTGTTCTGCCGTTCGATCCCTGGCGCGAGCGGCATCCGCGTTCTGCCGTTCGAGCCCGGCGCGACTGGTGGTGCGCCGCCCTATATTTCGCTTCGATGACGTCCCTCCTCGACCCCGCCGACTCGCGGCCAATCCACTTCGTCGGCATCGCCGGCGCAGGGATGAGTGCCCTCGCCGAGCTGTTCACGCTGCGCGGGATTCAGGTCACCGGGTGTGACCAGCATCCCGAGAACGCCGCGGACCTCGTGCGACGCGGGATCACGGTCCAGGCGGGACACTCGCCGGACCACGCCGCCGGTGTGCGGGCGCTCGTCGTCACCTCGGCGATGCCGAAGAACCATCCCGAGCTCGCACGTGCGCGGAGCCTCGGGATCCCGGTGATCCGCCGCGCCGAGGCGCTCGGCGAGGTGACGGCCGGCACGATGCTCGTCGGCGTGGCCGGCACCCATGGGAAGTCCACCACCACCGTCCTCACCACCGAAGCCCTCGCCGCGGCGGGGCTCGCGCCGACTGGCTACGTCGGCGCGCGCGTCACCGCGTGGGGCGGCAACGTGCGCGCGGGAGGGAGCGAGCGCTTCGTCGTCGAGGCGGACGAGTACGACCGCTCCTTTCTCGCGCTGGTGCCAACCGTCGCGGTGGTGACGAACCTCGAGGCGGACCACATGGACATCTACGTCGACCTCGACGACCTCCACCGCACCTTCGCGCGATATGTGAGCGGCGCACGGTACGTCGTGCTGTGCGCCGACGATCCCGGTGCGAACGCGATCCCCACGCCGCCGACGGCGGAGGTGATCCGCTACGGGCTGACGTCGCCGGACGCGAGGCTGCGCGCCGTGAAGCTGCAGCGCGAGGGCATCGGCACCCGCTTCATCGCGGAGTACGACGGCAAGGAGGTCGGCGACGTACGACTGGCCGTGCCCGGCGAGCACAATGTCCGCAACGCGCTCGCCGCGCTGGCCGTCGGGCTGGGGCTTGGCGTCACGGTGCCGCAGATGGCGCCAGGCATCGCCGCCTTCACCGGCGTCGAGCGCCGCTTCCAGCTGCTTGGCGAAGCGGGGGGCGCGCTGGTCGTGGACGACTACGCGCACCACCCGACCGAGGTCCGCGCCACCTTGCAGGCGGCGCGCGCGGCGGCGCCCGATCGACGGCTCGTCGTCGCCTTCCAACCGCACCTCTTCTCCCGCACGCGCGACCTGGCGCGCGAGTTCGGCGAAGCGCTCGCCGCCGCGGATGCGGTGTACCTGCTCGACGTCTATCCGTCGCGCGAGCAGCCCATCCCCGGCGTGACGAGTGACCTCATCGCCGGCGCCATGCGGACGCACGGCCGCGCGCCTGCATGGCAAGGGGCGCGTGGCGCTTTGGCCGAGGCGCTCGCCGGCCAGGTCCACCCGGGCGACCTCGTGATCACGATGGGGGCAGGGGACGTCACCCGCTGCGGACCCGAGCTGCTGGCGGCCTTGCGTGCGGCGGCGGCATGACTGAAGCGGGTGAGGCGTCGGTCGAGCGCACGCCGGCCCCATGGGTCGCGCGGTGGCGGCTGGCCGGCGGTGCCGCGCTCGTCGTCGCGCTGCTGGCGGCCCCCTTCTGGGGCCCGCGGCTGCTGTCGAAGCTGGCCTTCTTCCGCGTGCGCAAGATCGAGGTGCTCGGTCTCCGCTACACCCCGCCGAACGAGGTCCTCGACCGTCTGCGAATGGACACGACCCACAGCGTGTGGGAGCCCCTCGACCCGCTCGGCGCGCGCGTGGCCATGCATCCGCAGATCGAGCGCGCGGTCGTCACGCGCAAGCTGCCCGGCACCCTCGTCGTGGACGTCACCGAGCGCCGCCCGGTCGCGCTGGTGAGCGTCGGCTCGGCGCTGCGGGCGGTGGACGAGCGCGGTGCGGTGCTGCCACTCGACCCGAGCCGCACGCCGGTGGACGCGCCGATCGTCGCCACCGCGCCGCGCGAGACGAGCGTGTATCATTTGCTTGGCGCGATGCAGCGCGAGGCGCCGAAGCTGTACGCGCGCGTCAGCGCCATCCGTTCGGCCGGCAGCGGGGAGCTTCTTGTTCAGCTCGCCGGCCTTCCCGTGCGCACGATGACGAGTGTGACGCTCGCGCGTCTTGGGGACATCGAGCCCGTGGAGCGCGACCTCGCGCGCCGCCAGCTGCGCGCCGCCGAGCTCGATCTACGCTACAAGGACCAAGTGATCGCCAGACTGCCATGAACTCCGATCGTCTCGTTGCCGGACTGGATATCGGCTCAGCCCGGACGACCGCCATCATCGCCGAAGTCGTCGGGGAAGCGAAGACGCCGACGATCAAAGTCCTCGGGGTCGGTCAGGCCCGCACCACGGGGATGCGCCGCGGCGTCGTCTCGGACATCGAGGAGACGACACGCTCGATCCGCAAGGCGCTCCAGGACGCGGAGCGGATGGCGGGGGCGCAGATCACGGACGTGTATGCGGGCATCGCCGGCGAGCACGTGCGCGCGATGACGTCGAAGGGGATCGTCGCGGTGGCCAACGACGAGATCGCGAAGTCCGACGTCGACCGCGCGAACGAGGTGGCGCGCGCGCAGGCGATCCCGCAGGATCGCGAGCTGCTGCACGCCATCCCGCAGGAGTACGCCGTCGACAAGGACACCGGGATCCGCGATCCGATCGGCATGAGCGGGACGCGCCTCGAGACGGAGATGTACCTCGTCACGATCGGCTCGTCGCCGGCGATCAACCTGCGCAAGAGCGTGGAGCGCGCGGGCTACAAGGTGCGCGAGCTCGTGCTCGAGCCGCTCGCGAGCGCGCTCGCGGTGCTCACGGAGGACGAGAAGGAGCTCGGCGTGGCGCTCGTGGAGATGGGCGCCGGCACGACCGACCTCGCGATCTTTCACGAGGGGAAGATCCGGCACCTCGGCACGATCGCCTTCGGCGGCAACAACGTCACGAGCGACATCGTGCACGGGCTCGGCGTCACGCAGGCGGACGCGGAGCGGCTGAAGGAGCGGCACGGGTGTGCGTACGAGGCGCTCGTCGACCCGAGCGAGATCATCCAGCTCCCGAGCACGGTGGCGCAGGGGGATCGCCAGATCCCGCGCGAGCTGCTGGCGCACATCATCCACCAGCGCATGGACGAGATCTTCGATCTCGTGCAGCGCGAGGTAGCGACCGCCGGTTACGCAGGTCGGCTCGCGGCCGGCCTCGTGATCACGGGCGGCGCGGCGGCGATGCAGGGGGCGGCCGAGCTGGCGAGCGACGTGTTCGGCACGGGCGTGCGCGTCGGAACGCCGTCGGAGCAGGTGGGTGGGCTGAGCGACTCGGTGGACGCGTCGCGCTTCGCGACGGTCGTCGGTCTCGCGCAGTACGGTGCGCACCGGATGGCGCTCGGCGGTGCCACCGCGACGGCGCGCCGCATCAAGCTCCCGAGCAGCGGGGGCATGGACAAGCTCGGGGAGCGGATCAAGTACTGGCTGCAGGATTTCTTCTGAGCGTTGACGGATCACCGCTGCGCGCCCCCGTCCCTATGACGGAATCATAAACCTGTTGGCGCGCAGGGATTTGTGGAAAAGATTGCTCCGTTTCGCGTGTGCCCTGCTCGTCGGTCGCTCGTCCTACCCATGAACGGAGCAGGGCTGGCCGGAACGTCGGGAGCCGTTATATTGCCCCATCGTTCCGGCCGGCCGGTCTTCGTTTTTCCCTCCCTGGTTGCCGTCGCCGTGCCCTACCTGACGCGCCTTCCTGGTTCTCCCACCGCACACCTCGTCGTAGGGGAGTGTCGTTCGCAATGATCTTCGAATTCGAAGAGAGCGCGGCGCAAAACGCTCGCATGAAAGTCGTCGGTGTCGGGGGTGGCGGTGGCAACGCCGTCAACCGGATGATCGACGAGCACCTCGAGGGCGTGGAGTTCATCTCCGTGAACACCGACGCACAGGCGCTCCTCTCCTCCAAGTCGGACCTCAAGATCCAGATCGGGAAGAAGCTGACGCGCGGCCTCGGCGCCGGCGCCCGCCCCGAGGTCGGCAAGCAGGCGATCGAGGAGAGCCGCGACGAGATGGCCAAGGCCGTCGCCGGGGCGGACCTCGTCTTCATCACCTGCGGCATGGGCGGCGGCACCGGCACCGGCGCCGCCCCCGAGATCTGCGCGCTCGCCAAGGAGCAGGGCGCCCTCACCGTCGGCATCGTGACGCGCCCCTTCCTGTTCGAGGGCCGCAAGCGCATGCGCCAGGCGGAGCAGGGCATCGCCGAGATGCGCAAGCACGTCGACACGATGATCGTCGTGCCGAACGAGCGCCTGCTCGCCGTCGTCGGCAAGGGCATCCCCTTCCAGGACGCGCTCAAGAAGGCGGACGAGGTCCTGCTGCACGCCACGCAGGGCATCTCCTCCCTCATCAGCGTGACCGGGCTCGTGAACGTCGACTTCGCCGACGTCCGCACCGTCATGCAGAGCGGCGGCTCGGCGCTCATGGGCACGGGGATCGGCCGCGGGGAGAACCGCGCCATGGAAGCCGCGCAGCAGGCGATCTCCTCGCCGCTGCTCGACAACATCAGCATCTCCGGGGCGTCGGGCGTGCTCGTGAACATCACGGGCGGTGCCGACCTCACCCTGGGCGAGGTGCACCAGATCAACGAGATCATCCACGACGCCGTCGGCGACGACGCCGAGATCATCTTCGGCGCCGTGCACGAGCCGGCGATGCAGGGCGAGATCCGCGTCACCGTCATCGCGACGGGCTTCGACAAGGCGATCCAGCCCGGCCTCGTCACGGCGACGCACGAGGTGACTTCCGTCACCGCGCCCAAGGGCGCACCGGTGATTCCTTTCCCGGGCACCCGTCCCACGCGCGTCGGCGGCACGACCATCCCGGGCCGCCCCGCCACCGACATCCCCAGAGCCCCTCGGACCCCGGCTCCCCCGAGCCAGCCGAGCGGCGGGTCGCAGGATCTCAGCGACATGGAGATCCCGACCTTCATCCGGAGACAGATGGATTGAAGAAGCGTCCCACGCGCGCCACCGCGTACCTCACGGTGGCGCTCCTCGTTCTCGTCGCGCTGCGCTACACCCCCGAGCTGCCGGACACCCCGGCCGCCGGCGTGCTGCAGCAGGGCGCGGCTGCGACCACGCCGCCGCTCGCGATCGCGAAGTTCGTCGCCCCCGCCATCTCCTCGCGCACCGAGAAGCTGAATCGGGGCGAGACGCTCATCGGGCTGTTCAAGCGCGTCGGGATCTCCGATCACTCGGCCCAGGAGATCGTCCGCGCCGCCACCACCTCGGCGATCGAGCCGCGGTATCTGCAGGCGGGGATGCCGGTGGAGTTCACCGGTGACAGCGCCGGCGACGAGCCGAAGGAGCTCGTCTTCCACCTCGGCATCGACCGTCTGCTGCGCATGCGCCGCTCGGCCGACGGGTGGGTGGGCACCGAGGAGCGCCTCCCGTGGACGACGGACACCGTGGTCGTCGCCGGCACGATCAACAGCACGTTGTACGAGGCGATGGACGACGGCGCCGCGCAGTACTTCCCCGCGCGCGCGAAGGACGAGCTCACCTGGACTCTCGCCGACATCTTCGAGTATCGCGTCGACATGAGCCGCGACCTCCAGGTCGGCGACAAGTTCCGCGCGCTCGTCGAGCGCAGCGTCGGCCCGGGCGGCATCACCAAGGTCGGCAAGGTGCTCGCCGCATCGTTCACGCTCTCCGGCACCGAGATCTCGGCCGTCAGATTCGAGAGCAAGAACGCGAGCCCGCAGTTCTACGACGCGACCGGCCGCTCCATGCGCGCCGCCTTCCTCCGCGCGCCCCTCGAGTTCCGCCGGATCTCCAGCACCTTCGGCACGCGCTTCCACCCGATCCTTGGCCGCTGGAAGGCGCACAAGGGGACGGACTACGCCGCCGCGTCGGGCACGCCGGTGCGCGCGATCGGCGACGCCATCGTCATCAAGGCCGGCTGGGGCGGGGGGTACGGCAACGTGCTCGAGCTGCGCCATCGCAACGGCTACGTCACGCGGTACGGCCACCTGCGCGGCTTTGCGAAGGGGATCCGCGCCGGCGTCCGCGTCAACATCGCCCAGACGGTCGCCTACGTCGGCACCACGGGGCTGAGCACCGGGCCGCACCTGCACTTCGAGGTGCTGGTCAACGGCGTGCAGCGCGATTCGCGCCTTGCCCTCCGGTCTGTCGCCGGCGACCCGATCCTCCGCGCCGAGCGTGGCGCATTCGAGGCGCGCCGCGAGCATCTCCTCGCGTCGCTCTCGGCGGCACCCGGCGTCGTTCGCCTCGCCTCACGCTGAGCACCGCTGCTTCCGTACCACCTGGCCCCCGCGTCCGCCCTGGCGACGCGGGGGCTCTGTGTTTCCGGCTGGCGCAGGGGCGACACGCGCGCTAAGCGTTCGCCATGATCGATTGGCTCATCGGCGCGGCCACGGGCGCGCTCGTGGCGGCGTGGCAGTACGGGCGCGGCGCGTTCACGCCGCGCTTCGCGCTCCCGGCCGCGCTGCGGTTCCTCGCCACCGCCCTCGTCGTCGCGTTGCTGCTCGACGCACCAGCCGGGCGCGCCCATCGTGCTGCGCCCGACGTCGCGCTCGATGCCTCCGAGAGCTGGCTTCGCGCGGCCCCGCGCTGCGACCGATGGCGGCTCGCGCTCGACTCGGCGGCGGCGGTGGGCGGCGGGAGCTGGCTGCGATTCGGGGATTCGGTTCGGGCGGACCGCAGCAGCGGCGCCGCGACGGACCGGGCCTCGCGACTCCGCCCCGTGGCCGACCGGGCCGCGGCGACGGGTCGCCCGGTGGTGGTCATCACCGACGGTGAGCTCGACGATCCGGACGCGGTGGATGCGCTGCCGCGCGGCTCTCGCACCATCGTCCTCCCCTGCGTCGCCGCGCCCGACGCGGCGATCCTGAACCTGGAGGCGCCACGCACGCTTCTCGCGGGCGACACGATCGCCGTGCGCCTGACCGTCGCCGCCGGCGGTGCCGGCGCACCGGCCGGTGAGGTCGAGCTTCGTCTGGACACGGCGCTCGTCGGCGCTGCGCGCTATGCGGCGCTGGCGCCGTACGCGGAGCAGGTGCTCGACATCCGCGGCGTGCCGGCGGGCGGGGAGCGCGCCGCGGTGATGCGTACGAGCATTCGCCAGAGCGGCGACGCGGAGCCGCGCAACGACACCCTCGCGGTGGGGGTGGACGTCAGCCGCGCACCCGCGGCGGTGTTCGTCTCCACCGCGCCGGACTTCGACGCCCGGGAGGCCGTCGCGGCGCTGCGCGGGGTCACGTCGCTGCCCACGCGCGCCTACTATCGCGTCGCGGCCGGCGTATGGCGTGCCGACCCCGGGCTCGCGCGCGTCGAGGAGAGCGTCGTGCGCGCGGCGGTGCGCGACGCGCCGCTCGTGATCCTGCACGGGGACACCGCGGCCTTCGGGGCGCCGCGCGCGGCGACGCGCGGCTCGCTCCTGCTCTTCGCCCCCCCGGCCACCGACGATGGCGAATGGTTCGCCGCCGCGGCACCCGCGTCCCCGCTGGCAGCGACGCTGAGCGCGCTCCCCTTCGACAGCCTGCCCCCGCTCTCCGTGGGGCCATCGCTGCCACGGGGCGAGTGGCAGGGGCTGATCGTGCGCCGCGGCGGGTCGCCCGACGATCGGCGGCCGGCGCTCGTGGGATGGGACGCGCCGCGACACGTCGCGGTGCTGGGCGCATCGGGACTGTGGCGGTGGCGGTTCCGCGGCGGCGCGCGTGCGGACGCCTACGGCGCGCTCTTCGGCAGCCTGTACGACTGGCTCGCTGCCGGCCGGAGCGACCGCCGGGCCGCCATTCCGGACGCCGGCCCGTTGCGCGCCGGTACGGCGGTGCGCTGGCGCCGCGGGGCCGCAGGAGACAGCGTCATCCCAGTCACGATCACGCGACGCTCGGCCACGGGCCGAGTGTATTCGATGACGCTCCGATTCGCCGACGGGGCGACCATTGCCGAGTCGCCCCCGCTCGCACCCGGCATCTACGACGCGCGAATGGCCGGCGGATCCGTCGTGCTCGTCGTCAACCCGTCGCTGGAGCTCGTGCCACGCCGTCCCACGATCACCGCGCGCCAGGTCGGCGGGGCCGCCGCGCTGGGCGACGCACCGCCGCTCCGCTCGCTCGGCTGGATCTACGTGCTCGCGGTGGGGCTGTTGTGTGCCGAGTGGCTGCTCCGGCGCCGCGCAGGCGTGCGCTAGGCGGCGGGTGCGATCCGACGCACGGCGAGCGGTTTAACTTGAAGTATGCGAATTCTGAGGAAGACCGGCGACCTCCCCAAGCGCTCGCTCTGGCAGCGCATCAAGGACGTCGCGCTCATGGACGTCGCCGTGCTCGCGCGCGGTGGAGTGGATGCCGGGTCGCTCGAGCAGCTGGAGGAGCTGCTGCTGCAGTCGGACATCGGCGTCCCGACGACGCTGCGACTCGTGGCCGAGGTGGAGCGGCTCGCCAAGCTCGGGAAGGTGAAGAGTCAGGACGATTTCCTGGAGGCGCTCCAGCAGGGGCTCACCGATGCCCTGGAGAGCGGCCGCAGTGATCCCGCGCTGGTGCTGCCGGGGGCGCAGCCGAGCGTGATTCTCGTCGTGGGCGTGAACGGGGCGGGGAAGACCACGTTCATCGGGAAGCTCGCCGCGCGCTTTCGCGGGGAGGGACGCAAGGTCATGGTCGCCGCGGGCGACACCTTTCGCGCCGGCGCGATCGACCAGCTCCGGGTGTGGGCCGAGCGCACCGGCGCGGAGTTCGTCGGCGCGACGGCGGGAGCCGATCCGGCGGCGGTGGCCTTCGACGCGATCGACGCCGCCGTCGCGCGCGGGGTGGACGTGCTCATCGTCGACACCGCGGGGCGGCTGCACACGAGCGATGGGCTCATGACGGAGCTCAAGAAGGTCGCGCGCGTGATCGCCAAGCGGCTGCCCGGCGCGCCGCACGAGACGCTCCTCGTCCTCGATGGCACGATCGGCCAGAACGCGGTGCAGCAGGCGAAGACCTTCGCGGCGGCGGTGCCGGTGTCGGGGCTCGTCGTGACGAAGCTCGACGGGACGGCGAAGGGTGGTGTCGTCGTCGCCGTCCACGAGGCCGTCGACATCCCCGTGAAGTTCGTCGGCGTCGGCGAGCAGGGCGACGATCTTCTGCCGTTCGACGCGCGCGAGTTCGCCGGGGAGCTGCTGGGCGCCGAGTGAGCCGCGACGCGACCCGGCCCCCACGCCTCCGGCTGGACACGCCCGTCACCTACCTCAAGGGCGTCGGGCCGGTGCGAGCGGAGGCGCTGCGTCGCCTCGGCGTCGTCACCGCGGGTGATCTGCTCTATCACATCCCGCATCGCTACGAGGACGCCAGCACCGTCGCGTCCATCGCCTCGCTGGAGCCGGGCATGCAGGGCACCGTGATCGGCCGCGTCGTGTCCAAGGGCGTGCTGCCGACGCGCAAGGGGCTGCGAATCTTCCAGGCCGTGCTGCGCGACGACAGCGGGATGATCGAGGTGTCGTGGCCGGGCCAGCCGTACCTCGACCGCACGATCGCGAAGGACGACGTGCTGCTGGTGAGCGGAAACGTCCGGTTCTTTCACGGGCGCCAGCTCCAGCCGCGCGAGTTCGTGAACCTGGGCGACGAAGAGAACGGAACCGCGCAGGGACGCGTGCTCTCCGTGTATCCGGCTACCGAAGGCCTCTCCTTCAAGGTCATTCGCGGGATCATCGATGCGCACCTCGGCGAGCTGCTGCCGCTCGTCACCGAGTATCTGCCACAGGAAGTGCTCGCGGCCGCCGCGGTGCCGACGATCGGCGACGCGCTGCGCATGGTCCATCGGCCCACGTCGCTCGCCGAGGCGCTCGAAGGGCGCGCGCGGCTGGCGTTCGAGGAGCTGCTGTTCGTGCAGCTGCTTCAGCAGCGGGCCAAGGCGCTCGCGCGGGAGACTCGGCGCGGCATCCACTTCGAGAACAAGCGCGACCTCACCACGCGACTGCGCGAGTCGCTCCCCTTCCAGCTCACCGGCGCGCAGGCACGGGTGCTGCGCGAGATCTTCGCCGACATGTGCAGCGAGCGCCGCATGCAGCGGCTGCTGCAGGGCGACGTGGGCAGCGGCAAGACCATCGTCGCGCTCTTCAGCGCGCTGCTCGCGATGGAGAACGGGTATCAGGCGGCGCTGATGGCCCCGACCGAGCTGCTCGCGGAGCAGCACATGCGGTCGGTGACGAAGCTGCTGGAGCCGCTCGCGATCGCGCCGCTGCTCGTGACGGGGAGCCTCAAGGCTCGTGCGCGGAAGGAGCTCGCCGTCCGGCTCGCGAACCCGGCGCCGGCGCTGGTGATCGGCACCCATGCGCTGGTGCAGGAAGCGACGCTGTTCGGGCGGCTGGGGCTCGCCGTCGTCGACGAGCAGCATCGCTTCGGTGTGGAGCAGCGCAAGGCGCTCGGCGCGAAGGGGGAGTCGCCAGATGTGCTGCTCATGACGGCGACGCCGATTCCCCGCTCCCTCGCCCTCACGCTGTACGGCGACCTGGATCTCTCCCTCCTCGACGAGCGGCCCCCGGGTCGCCAGCCCATCACGACGGCGCTGCGCCCCGAGTCGGCGCGCGAGCGCGTGCTGCAGTTCGTCGACCGCGAGATCGGGAAGGGGCGGCAGGCGTACGTCGTCTACCCGGTGATCGAGGAGTCCGAGAAGTCGGATCTCAAGGCGGCGACGACGATGTTCGAGATTCTGTCGTCCGGGCCCTTCAGCGAGCGGAGCTCGGCGCTGCTGCACGGGCGGCTGCCGGCGGAGGAGAAGGACGCGATCATGCGCCGCTTCCGCGACGGCGCGATCGACCTGCTCGTGGCGACGACGGTGATCGAGGTCGGGATCGACGTGCCCAACGCGACGGTCATGCTCATCGAGCATCCCGAGCGGTTCGGGCTCTCGCAGCTGCACCAGCTCCGCGGCCGCGTCGGACGCGGGGCGGAAGCGTCGTTCTGCATCCTGCTCGGTGACGTGAGCCCGGAGACCCGGCAGCGCCTCGACGTGTTCGTGGGCAGCGAGGACGGGTTCGAGATCGCGCGCGCCGACCTCGACCTGCGGGGGATGGGCGACCTGTTCGGCGAGCGCCAGAGTGGCGTCCCGACCTTTCGGGTTGCCGACCCACTCCGCGACGAGCTGCTGAACGAGCAGGCCCGCGCCGCGGCCGATCGGCTCCTGGCGGCCGACCCTGGTCTCGACGCTCCGGCCAACGCGCCGATGCGCCGCGTGCTGGGCGAGCGCTACGCCCGGTCGCTGGAGCTGTTCAGGGTCGGATGAGCTGACCCGACGTCAAGGATTCGGCTGGGAGAGCCGCTTCCTGATCCGCTCCAGCTCCGCGTTGGCCTTCGCCAGCTCTTCCTTCAGACGCTGAACCTCTTCCGTGGTGGCGGCGGGGCCCTGCGACGGCGCGGCGGCGGTCGCCGGCGGCGTGGCGG
>JABFYH010000215.1 GCA_013361335.1 Gemmatimonadaceae bacterium
CGTAGACCAGGGCGCATTCGGCGGCGACGCCGAGGCCGGTGAGCCAGCCACCGATCACGTCAGAGCTCCAGTGCCACCCCAGCACGACGCGACTCGCGCCGGTGCCGGCGGCGAGGGCGACGGCGATCGGAATCGCGTTCTCGCGGCGGAGCATGCGCTCGCGGACGAGGAGATAGGCGCCCGTCGCCAGCACGGCGGTCGCGTCGGCGGTATGGCCGCTGGGAAAGGCCGGCTCGAACTTGCCGCGCCGGATGGCGATCTCCGGACGCCGACGGCGGTAGACTGCCTTCACCGCGTGATGCGCGACGATCGCTCCCAACGATGCCGAGGCCATCGGGATGAGAATGCGGCGGGCGCGCGTGCCGCGCCGACGCAGGATGGCCAGCGCGATCGCGCCGCCGATCGTGGGATGCATGTAGCTCTCGCCGGGCAACGTCGCGAGCCGCGCGGCGCGGGCGAGGCGCGGGCGGTGCCGCCCGACCAGCGCTTCCACGGCGTCGTCCAGGCGCTGGACGCCGCGCGTGCGGGTCAGCACAGCCACCGCCGCCGTGGTGCCGAGCGCCACCAGGCTGGCGGTGCGGAGTACGGCGGCGGTAGTCGGCGCCACATCGTCGCGCGCGGTCAGCGGGACACCGATGCGAGATGGGTCTGCAGCACCTCCATCAGGGCCGCGCGGTCGATCGGCTTGTCCAGGATCGCGGCCGCGCCCGCGAGCGCGCTGCGGGACTCGGTCCCGACCGCGCTCACGACGACGACTGGGGTGCCGCGCAGCGCCTCGTCGGTCTGGAGGATCCGCAGGACGTCGTAGCCGCTGATCCGCGGCAACAGCAGGTCCAGAAAGATGATCGCGGGGCGCAGCTCACGCGCGAGCCGGAGCGCCTCGACACCCGTCGCAGCGCTCACGGCCCGAACGCCCGCCTCGTCGAGCAGGGCGCCGAGCAGCACGCGTGCGTCCGCGTCGTCGTCGACGACCAGGGCAATGTGTTGCGGGCCGGTGGGGGGCGCGTTCGGCCCGTGGATGCCCGCCGGCATCGCGCCCGGCGTTCGCATGCGGGAGCGCGACGCGCCGTCGCGCAGACGAACCAGCATCGTCGTCCCCTTGCCCTCCGCACTCGCCACCTCCAACCGGTGGCCCATGAGATCGCAGAGGGAGCGCGAGATGGCGAGACCGAGACCGGTGCCGCCGTAGCGACGGGTGATCATGGACTCCGCCTGCTCGAACACGTTGAAGATCGCGTCGAGGCGGTCGGAGGCGATGCCGATCCCGGTGTCTCGCACCTCGAGCCGCGTCGGCACCCCGACGTCGTCGGTGTCCAGCCGGACCACCACCTCGCCGTCCTCCGTGAACTTGATCGCGTTGCCCAGGAGGTTGATCAGCACCTGCTTCATGCGCGCTGCGTCGGTCTCGAGGGGGAGGGCCCGGGCCGGCAGCTCCGCGCGGAGCGCGACCCCGCGCTCGCGGGCCTGGCCCTCGATCTCCTCGACCGTCTCACGCACCAGGGTGTCGAGCGCGACCGGGGCGATGTGCAGCGTCATGTGGCCGGCCTCGATCTTGGAGAGATCGAGGATGTCGTTGATGAGCGCGAGCAGATGCCGGCCGTTCGTCGCGATGCGGCTCAGATACGAGACGTCGGTCCCCTGAAAGCTGCCGTTCTTGTTCTTGAGGAGCACGTTGGCGAACCCGATGATCGAGTTCAGCGGCGTGCGGAGCTCGTGGCTCATCCGTGCCAGGAAGTCGCTCTTCGCCCGATTGGCCGCCTGCGCCGCATCGCGCGCCACCACGAGCTCGAGGGCGGCGCGCTTGCGCGCCGTGATGTCGCGGAAGTTCACGACCGCGCCCGACAGGCGCCCCTGCTCGCGCACCGGCGACGCCGCATACTCCACCTCGAGCGGCGTGCCGTCCTTGCGCCACAACACCTCGTCATCGACCTGACAGGGGATGCCCTGGGTAGCGGCACGATGGACCGGACATTCATCCGCCGGGTAGGGGGTGCCGTCGGGACGCGAGTGGTGCGTCGTCTCGTGCATTCGCCGGCCCACCAGCTCTCCCGGCTCGTAGCCCAGGAGCTCGGAGCCGCGACGGTTCATGAAGGTCACCACCCCGCGAGCGTCGAGCCCATACACCCCCTCGCCCGAGGCGTCGAGGAGCTGACGAATGTTGGTCGCGAGGCGGAGCCGCTCCTCCTCCGCCGCGCGCCGCTCGGTGACGTCGCGCAACGTGCCGGTGGTCCCGTAGAACCGTCCGAGCTCGTCGTGCAGCGCGCGCGTGCTCGCTTCCACCCACCGGTAGCCGCCGTCGCGCCGGAAGTACCGCACCTCGACGACCGAGTGCTCGGCCCGGCCTTCGACAAGTGGACGGAAGGCATCGAGCAGCGTGGCGCGATCCGACGGATGCACGTAGGCGAGGCACGCGGTACCGATGCTCTCCTCGACCGGGTTTCCGGTGAGGGTGATCCAGGCCGGGTTGAGGAAGGTCCAGAACCCCTGCTCGTCCGTGCGGAAGAAGACATCCTGAAGCTGCTCGATGACGGTGCGATACTTCTGCTCGCTGCGCAGGAGCGCGTCCTGGGCCTCCTGGCGCTCCGTGATGTCGTGCACGAGCACCATGCGCGCAGGGTGGCCGTCGAACTCCAGCGGATAGGAGCTGATCTCGACGCGGCGACGCTGCCCCGACCTGGTGCGGTGGATCGAAGCGGTCGCATGCAGCTCCCGTCCGGGCGTTTCGGCGAGCAGGCGATCGAGCTTCGGCTGCTCGCCCTCCGGACGGATGTCGCGCAGGGTCATGCGCAGAAACTCCTCGCGCGTCCAGCCATAGCTCCGCACCGCCGCCTCGTTCACCTCGAGGAAGCGGAGCGTCTCGCTGTCATAGACCCAGGCGGGCTGAGGCGAGAGTGCGAACAGACGCTGATAGCGCGCGTCCGAGCGGGTGTCGGCCTGCGCCGAGTGCGGCTCGGAGGTCGCGCCGGGAGTATCCGGTGGGACGACCATCACGGGTGGTAGGAGAGGCCAGCCTTCGACTATCTTGCCACGCGATCCCCCGATATGCGAGATGCGTTCTCGCGACCCCCGTGCCCGTCGAGACCATGCCAGTCGTGCCGTTCGACACTCTTCCCGATGCGTCCCGCGTGTGGGTCTTCGGCAGCGACCGGCCGCTGAGCGAGGCGGGAACGACCGCGCTGCTCAAAGGGGTCGAGGAATATCTCGCGAGCTGGAAGGCGCACGGAGCTCCGCTCACGGTAGCCAGCCAGCTGCGGGACAACCGCTTCCTCGTGATCGCGGTGGACCAGACCCAGGCCGGCGCCACCGGATGCTCCATCGACGGCCTGTTCCGCGTGCTCCAAGGGCTGGAGCCGAAGATCGGCGCGAGCCTGGTGGGGGGCGGACGGGTGTTCTACCGGGACGCGCAGGCGGTGGTGCAGAGCACGACCCAGGCGGAGGTGCCGACGCTGGTCGCCTCCGGCGGGATCACCAAGGACACGGTGGTGTTCGACACGAGCCTCACCGACCTCGGCGCCTTTCGGTCGGGCTTCGAGAAGCGGGCGAAGGAGAGCTGGATCCGCCCGATGATGGGCGACATCGCGAACAGGCCGGACGAGCGGATGAGCGGGTGAGCGTCTAGCTCAACCACCGGTCCAGGTTCTCGCGCACGAAGGCGTCGTCGGTGAGCTGTGGGTACTGCCGGCACACGCGATCGATCTCCGCCCCCTGCCCGGCGGAAAGAGTCTCGTCGGGATCGAGACACCAGGTGCCCGCCAACAGCCCCTGGCGGCGCAGCACCTCATGAATGCCGGGGATGCATCCGGCGAAGTCATGGGCGGCGTCGAAGATCGCCGCGTTCGCGTCGGTGAGCGCGGCGTTCTCACGGAGCCACGACGCGTCGCCCGCGCTGCCTGCTGCGCGCGCGCGACCGAGCAGCTGGACGGCACTGCGCGTCCACACGGCCCACTGGCCCAGCAGCCCGCCCACGATGCGCCGCACGGCCGGTGTCCCCCGGGGCGCGACGGGAAAGGGGGTCAACAGGTCGACGACGATGCTGTCGTCGTTGCCGGTGTACAGCGCGAGGTCCTCGCGTCCTGCATCGGCGACCGCTCGCACGACGTCGAGCGTCCGATACCGATTGAACGGCGCGATCTTGATCGCCCACGCGCGGGGGATCTCGGCGAACTCGCGCCAGAACTCATAGCTCAACACCCGGCCACCGACGGCGGGCTGGAGATAGAAGCCGAACAGCGGGAGCACATCGGCCACGCTGCGGCAATGCTCGAGCAGCTCCGCGTCACTCGCGGTGGCGAGCGCGCCGAGGCCGAGGAGGACCATGTCGTAACCCAGGGCGGCGGCGAGCTCCGCTTCGGCGACGGCCTGCCGAGTCCCGCCCACCGCACCGGCGACGAGCACAAAGGGAGTCTCGCTGCGTCCGCGCGCGGCGCGCGCAGTGTCGGCGGCCAGCTCGAGCACCGGCCGATAGAGCCCGTGGCGCGGCTCGCGGATGGCGAACTGGGTCGTGTGCACGCCGACGGCGACCCCGCCGGCGCCGGCGTCGATGTAATAGCGGGTGAGGGCACGCTGACGCCGCTCGTCGAGCGTGCGATGCGCCGTGAGGGCGAGCGGATGGGCAGGGATCACCTGTCCAGCCTGGAGATGAGCGCGAAGCGCGGCCGTCATGATCGCCTGCCGCGCGTCAGAACCGGCCGTCCCGCTTCTCGAACGACGTCGGCTTGCCGAGCAGCGTGCCGCCGCCCGCCACCCAGTCCACCACCCAGTCGAGCAGCGTGTCGAGAGGCAGGAGCGGCTCACCAAGGAGCTCGTGCATGCGCGTGCCGTTGCTGAGCAGGGCGTCGGGCGCCTCGGCACCGGTGAGCACCGGTTCCACTCCGAGCCGTGCGCCGAGTGCAGCGGCGAGGTCAGCGACGCGGAGCACGTCCGGTCCGGCGACGTTCACGACGTAAGGATCGGGTGCGGTGGCGTGCGCGAGGGCGGCGAGGGCGAGGGCGTTGGCGTCGCCTTGCCAGATGACGTTCACGTAGCCCATCGCGAGGTCGATCGGTTGACCGCTCTTCACGCGCACGGCGAGATCGGTGAGGACGCCGTACCGCAGATCGTGGGCGTAGTTCAGCCGGACGATGGAGACCAGCGTGCCGTGGCGCGCCGACGCGGCGGTGAACAGCCGCTCACGGGCGAGGCACGAGTACGCGTATTCACCGACCGGGGCGGGCTCGTCGCTCTCCCGCGAGCCGCCGCGCGCCGGTGGCGTGAGGGGATAGACGTTGCCCGTGGAGAACACGACGGTTCGCGCGCCGGCGTAGCGCTCGGCGACGAACGCCGGGACGCCGGCGTTCATGGCCCAGGTGGCGGCCGGACTGCCCGAGGTGCCGAACTTCTGGCCAGCCATGAAGACGACGTTGGGCGCGTCCGGTAGGCCCGCGAGCGCCTGCGCGTCGCGGAGATCGACTCGTCGCGTCTCGATGCCGCTGCTCTGCAGCGCCGCTTCGGCGGCGGGACTGCTCCAGCGCGACACCGCGATGACGCGACGATTCGGCGTGGCGCGCCTGGCCATGCGCGCGAGGGACGGGCCCATCTTGCCTCCCGCGCCGAGCACGATGAGATCGCCGGGGATGCGGCCGAGGGCGGCGGTCAGCGCGTCGCTGGGCCGTGAGAGCGCTTCCTCGAGCTCCTCGTCCGAGCGCGGAGCGCGCCCGGCCCCAGTCATCCGGCGCGGGCGGCGTCCACGCGACCGCCGGTGAGCTCACGTTCCAGCACGCGCCGCTCGGCGTCGATGAGCGCGCGCGTGCGGTCGCGCAGGGTGGCGACGTCCTGGCTCGTCATGCCGGTGGTGGGGATGGGGGAGAGCACACGGGCTTTCGCGCGGGCGCGCCGGAACGCGAAGCTGTGCTTCGCCATGCAATTGCGGGTGCCCGCGACGGCGATCGGCAGAATCGGCACTCCCGCCTCGATCGCCAGCTTGAACGCGCCGTCCTTGAAGGGGAGCAGGTCGTCGGTCATCGAGCGGGTGCCCTCGGGGAAGATCATCACGCTGACCTTTCGCCCCAGCCGATCCCGGCAGCCCTGCATGGCGCTGACGACGCTCTCCCGCTTGCCGCGCTTGATCGGGATGTCGCGCGCCATGCGCATCATCCATCCCATGACCGGGATCTTGAAGATCGTGTCCTTCGACAGCCACTTCATCTCCCAGGGGAAGTGGCTGATGAGAAAGATGTCCGCGTAGGACTCGTGATTCGAGACGGCGACGTACGGGAGCCGCGGATCGTGTGGCGGCGTGCCGTCGGTCTCGAAGTGCCAGAGCGGATTGAGCTTGGCCGCGACCATCGCGAGCTGACGAAAGGCGCGGCCGGCGTGATAGCGTCCGCGATCGAAGGGCGCCGTGACGAGCCAGACGGCGGCGACGTAGAAGAAGCCGACGATCACGACGCCGACGGCGACGATCCAGGCCCAGGCGCTGAGGATGGATTGCATGTGGAAACGGGAGTGCGAGCGGAAGGCGGCGTGGTGCGCTCAGGCGCGGGCGAAGTCGGGACGCCACTCGCGGATCTCGCGCTTGATGGCGTCGGCGGTCGCAAGCTCACCACGCAGGCATCGCTCCACCAGCCCGGCCAGCTCGCCGTCCCCGGCGAAGCGGAGGGCGATCAGCTGGCGGAGCCGGAGCTCGGGGATGCGGGCGCGCAGCTCGGGCGGGAGGGTGGCGGCGAGGCGGAGTCGCATCTCGAGGGCGATGACCCGGTTCTGGACATACAGGGTCGACGCTCGGCTGGCGACGAGCCCCGCGACGAGCCCGAGGGAGACGACGACGAGCCACGCGTTCCACATCGACGGCCGGCGGATCGCATGCCCGACGGCGACGGCGACGTTGGCGAGGAGGATCGGGAGCGCGACGTGGTGAAACAGCGGAAAGCGCCGGCGATGCGTGGCGTACGTCTGAACGGGTGGTGCGGCGGCGCCAGCGGTCCCGAACGTGGTCATGGGCGCTCGAGCGTGGGGGTGAGCCGTCAACCGTCGACGGCGCGCTGCGCGTGGCGTTTCACGCGCGCGAGCATGGCGTTCAGTCCGACTTCGCGGCCGGCGAGCCCGATGCCTTCCATCATCTGGCGCACGAAATCGGCGGGGATGGCGAGCGTCGTCTGTGGCGGCTGGCCGTTGATGGCCGAGAACAGGATGGAGAGAAAGGCGGCGATCGTGGGCGACTGCCGCGGGTCGAGGTCGGCGTAGAAGTACAGCTTGCCGTCGCGCATCTCGGGGAAGAGGTCGACGCGCGTCTGACACTCGGGAACAGTGTACTCGGCGCGATCGAGCGCGGCGAAGCGGGCCGGCAGGGGCTCGAGCTTCTTCGCGTAGTGCAGCAGTGTCTGCATCTTCTCCTCGCGGCCGAGGGCGCGGAACGTGCGAAGTACACGCGCCACGGTCGGCGGGAGGGCCTGCTCGGCGGCCGTATCCGTCATGACAGGAGATAAACCGTTCGGGGGACGATGCGTCAAGCGTCGTCCGGATTGCATTCACCAATGCAGCGCGAGGATCGAGAGATGCCGACGAGAAAGGCGAACGCCGTATGGCAGGGTGGGCTGCAGAAGGGGAACGGCACGTTCAAGGGACAGACCGGGCTGGGTGGCCAGTACAACTTCTCGTCGCGGTTCGAGAACGGCGCCGGCTCGAATCCGGAGGAGCTGCTCGCCGCGGCGCACGCGGCGTGCTTCAGCATGGCGCTGGCCGTCGGGCTGGAGCAGGGCGGGTTCGCCCCGACCAAGGTGGAGACTGACGCGGCCTGCACGGTCGAGAAGGTGGGGGCAGGCTTCAAGATCACGCGCATGGTGCTCACCGCGCGGGCGACGGTCCCGAACATCGACGAGGCGAAATTCCAGTCCATCGCGGCGGCGACCAAGGAAGGATGTCCCGTGTCGGGCGCCCTGAAGGGGAACGTCCAGATCGATCTCGACGCGAAGCTCGTGTCAGCCTAGCGAGCCGGATGGCCGGCGCCAGAGCTCGCGCTGGATCGCGATCCAGACGAGGAGCGCGGGCACGGCCAGCCGCAGCAGGACGACGCCAGGCGTTCGCAACGCGGCGGGGAGCGGGATCAGCGTCGACATCAGAGGGATCGTCACCAGGGCGACGCCGAACAACGTGGTCCGCCAGCCGGCCCGTGGCTCGCTCACGAACCAGATGGTGATGCCGGTGAAGGCGATCACGAAGCTGGCGCGCTCCGCCTGGTGGTTGAACAGGGTGACGTAGAGCAGCACGGAACAGAGAAACTGCAAACGGAAGCGTGCATCGTCCCAACGGTCGCGCCGGACGGCGAGCGGGGCGAGCAGTGCCAGCGTCCCCGCGAGCTGGAGCGGCCAGTTGGGGAGGTCGGCGCCCGTGATGCGGTGCGCCAGCTGCATCACGGAGAACCATCGCTGCGTGGTATCCAGCGTCTCGATCGCGTGCCACGAGCGATACTGCGCGAGCAGCGTGGCCGGGGGCGTCACGAGCAGCGGGAGCAGCAGGAGCAGGATGCCCGCGGCGATGGTGGCGAACCCGGTGCGCAGCGTCCGGCGGCGCGGGATGGCGAAGGGCAGCGCAGCCAAGGGAAAGATCTTCACGCATGCCCCGACGGCGACGGCGAAGGCGGCGCGCCAGGTTCGCCCGCGCTCGATCGCGGCGTAGGTGAGGATGATCAGGCCGGCGACCAGCGCGTTGCTCTGCGCATTCTGCATCGACCGCAGCACCTCCGGCAGGAGGAGCCCGAGGGCGAGCGCGGCTGGCCGTGGTGC
Source organism: Gemmatimonadaceae bacterium (assembly GCA_013361335.1). Taxonomy (GTDB): domain Bacteria; phylum Gemmatimonadota; class Gemmatimonadetes; order Gemmatimonadales; family Gemmatimonadaceae; genus AG11. Next base: position 8,760 of record JABFYH010000215.1, read on the forward strand.
GAGCACGCGCTCGACGGCGACGAACAGGACCAGCGCATTCAGCGCGTTCCAGAGAAAGAGCGCGAGAGGCCAGGGCAGCCAGGCGAACGGCGCGAACAGCAGGGCGAAGGTGGGGCTGTACTTGAACTGGTCCTGGAGCGCGTCGGGATAGCGCGCATACAGGTCCTGGCCCTCGACCAGATGGTGGGACGCGGCGCGAAAGATCTCGAAGTTGCCGCGCGGGGTCCGTGCCGTGGTCACGCGAACGGCAGCGGCGGGGTGGAGCAGGCGGGTGACGAGGGGTCCCACACCGCTGCTCGCGGCGAGCGCCTTGCCCGCGGCGTCAGCGAACGCAAGGACCAGATAGAGGCCGAGGAGGATTCGACGCCAGCGCCACGCCGGCACGGCGGCGACGCGATCGAGTGCGCGTGCGGGAGGTGGCTGCGATGCGGTGGCGTGCATGGGCGCCGCGGCGGACGGCGGGTCGGGAGAGCGGTCGCGTCCCGGAGGCCGCGAGGTCAGGCGCTATAGTATTCCTTGATGCACATCGTGACCACGCGCTGGAGCAGGCGAACCTGTTCCCCGCTGTCGGTCATCGCCCGCACTTCGGGCAGCGTCCCCCACACGTCCTTGAGCACGACCAGCAGCTGCTCCGGCAGGATGGAGCGGTCGCGTGCCTCGGAGGACATCCGCACGAGAGCGTGCTGAAGGGTAGCGGGTTCGGGGGTGCGCGACAGATACGTGCGCAACGCAGCGCGCACTGCGGCGACGGTCTCGTCGTCCAGGCGACTCGGCGGGGTGTGGCTCGAGTCGTGGGCCATCATCATGCGTCGGAGCGGCTTCTGAGAGGGAGGCGGTCCAGCTGACGATGGTGGCGGGAGCGCTCCAAAGCCCGTCACCGATGCGACGAATGTTTACCCTCGACGGGCCGTCGTCAAGAGCCGACAGTCGACCGTCGAAGACGGGGTATGGCCTCGCGCTTGCTCGCTGGGCCCCCACACCTCCGCCACCGGGACGTGATCGTGATGCGAAAAACCGATGGCGCCGTGAGCCCTCACGACGTTCTCCTCCTTTCTGTCGATCCGCTCGCCTCTGCCCTGCTCGGAGCCGCCGTCGAACTCGCCGGACACGCGCCGCACTTTCCGCGGGCGGGTGAAGCGGCGCGGGACGCGCTGCGCCGGCTGCGGCCACGCGCGATTCTGATCGACTGCGACCACGAGACCTGTTCCGACGAGTTCATCGGACCCGCGCTCATGATGGGCGCGCGGGTACAGCTCGTCTGCTCCCACCGGACCAGGCGCGACGCGCGCGACATCGCTCGACGGCTCGGCCTCTCCGTCGTAGAGTTACCGATGGAGCCCGATGCCCTCACTGCGCTGCTGCGCGACCTTCCTGTCCCGTCCCCATGACCTCACGATCCTCGGCCACCCCGTTCGTCGCGCTGTGCGCCACCGTCATGCTGGCCGCCTGCGGAGGCGGGACGAGTCCCGCCACGCGTCCCACGACCGCGCCGGCACCAGTCGCCGCCATGCCGAACGCCGCCACGACCGCACCCGCGCGTGCCAACCTCGCTCACGCCATCATCCCGTTGCCCACCTCGGTGACGCTGGTACCGGGGAGTGCCTTCGTCGTCGACAGCACGACGACGGTCGTCGTCGCGGCCAGCGCGGGCGCCGAGGTGGAGCGCATCGCCGCGCAACTGCTCGAGCTGCTCGGACGACCTGCCGCGACGCCGCCGACGCGCCTGGCGGCCGCCGACACGATCCCAACCCACGCCATCTACCTCCGGCTCGGCAACGACACGGAGCTCGGCGACGAGGGCTATCGCCTCGACGTCACGCCGGCGCACGTGACGATCACTGCCAACCGACCTGCGGGCCTGTTCTACGGGATGCAGACGATGCGGCAGATGCTCCCCGTGTCGATCGAGTATCCCGCGGCGTTCAACCGGGTGCTGCGCATTCCGGCCGGCGTCGTGATCGACGCGCCACGTTTCGCCTGGCGCGGCTCGATGCTCGACGTCGCGCGGCACTTCCTCCCGCTCGAGGATGTGCGCCGCCACATCGACCGCATGGCGTTCTACAAGCTGAACCGCCTCCACCTGCACCTGGCCGACGATCAGGGGTGGCGGATCGAGATCAAGTCGTGGCCGAAGCTCACGCAGATCGGCGGCAGCTCCCAGGTGGGCAACGGGGCCGGCGGGTTCTACACCCAGGAGCAGTTCGCCGAGCTGGTACGCTACGCGGCGGAGCGGTATGTGACGATCGTGCCCGAGATCGACATGCCGAGCCACATCAACGCCGCGCTGGCGTCGTACCCGTCGCTCAATTGCGACGGCGTGGCGCCGCCGCTCTACCGGGGCACCGAGGTCGGGTTCAGCCTGATCTGCGTGAAGAGCGACACCACCTACCGCTTCATCACCGACATCGTGCGCGAGATCGGGGCGCTCACTCCGTCGCCCTGGTTCCACGTCGGTGGCGACGAGGTGAAGAAGCTCACGCACGACGACTATCGCGCGTTCATCGACCGCGTGCAGGGCATCGTCCGGTCGCAGGGGAAGCAGATGGTCGGCTGGGGTGAGATCGCGGTGGCCGCGCTCGACCCGAGCACCGTCGTGCAGAGCTGGATCCCCGATTCGTCGGCGCTGCACGTCGCGCGCGGGGGCAAGGTCATCCTCTCGCCCGCCACGCGGAGCTACCTGGACATGAAGTACGACTCGGCCACCCTGCTGGGACTGCGCTGGGCGGCGCTGATCGAGGTGCGCGATTCGTACGACTGGGATCCGGCGACGCAGATCACCGGCGTGCCGGAGCGGTCGGTGCTCGGCGTCGAGGCGCCGCTCTGGTCGGAGACGCTGGTGAAGGCGGAGGACTTCGAGTTCATGGCGTTCCCCCGCTTGCTGGCGATCGCCGAGGTGGGCTGGTCCCGGGGGCCACGCGATTTCGAGTCGTTCCGCCAGCGGCTCGGCGCACAGGGTCAGCGGCTCACCGCGCTCGGCGTGAACTTCTACCGCTCGCCGCAGATCCCGTGGTGGGAAGGCAGCGCCGGCAGCGCTAGCACGCTTCTTCCCTGAGAGTCCGGCACCATTTTCAGGAGCACGCCATGCCTTCGATTTTCGACTCGGTGACCGAGCAGCTCAGCGGGCAGAACCTCACGCAGCTCAGTCAGCAGATCGGCGCCGACGAGGCGACCACGTCGCAGGCCGTTCAGGCGGCGCTGCCGATGCTCCTCGGCGGGCTGGCGCGCAATGCCTCGAATCCCGAGGGCGCCGCATCGCTCGGTAGCGCACTGGACCAACATCGCGGCGGGATGATGGAGAGCCTGGGCGGTCTGTTGGGCAACGCCGAGTCGGGCGCCGGCGCGGGCATCCTCGGTCACATCTTCGGTCAGCGCCGCCAGACCGTGGAGACCGGCGTCGGCCAGGCGACGGGACTCAATCAGCCGCAGGTGGGCAAGCTGCTCATGGTGCTCGCACCGATCGTGATGGCGGCGCTGGCGCGTCGTCAACAGGCGCACCAGGAGCAGCAGGTACCGCTCCCCGGCAGCACGACGCCGACGGCCTCCGGACCCGCCGCGCTGCCGGAGATCCTCAAGCGCGAAGCGCAGGAAGCGGAGCAGCGTGCGCCGAGCGGGTTGGGCGGACTGCTCGGCATGCTGGACCGCGACGGCGACGGCAACCCGCTGAACGACCTGGGACAGTTGTTTGGACGACGGTGAACCGTGAACCGTGAACGGTGAACCGTAAGGGCGTCGAGAAGCGTCAAGGGCACATCGGACTGCGTCCGGTGTGCCCTTCGTCGTTACGGATCACGGATCACGGTTCACCCTGTCCGCACGCGCCGCGAGTAGCTCGTCTGCGCATCGCAGGCGTCGCAGTTGCCGCAGGTCCACTCGTCGTCCACCGGCTCGCCGAAGTACTCGAGGATGAAGCGCGTGCGGCAGCGGGCGCTCTGGCAGTAGGCGACCATCATGCGCAGCTTCGCGCGGTCCTGCACGCGGCGCTCCTCGTAGTCGGTGAGATCCGCGCTCAGGTCGACGGCGGTGAGGCGGTCGCGGAGCCGTTCCCACCCACCGCCGCGGTGCTCGCGCACCAGACCATGGCGCTTGAGCAGCACGAGCACGATGCGCGCTTTCCGTCGCGCGACGCCCGACCGCTCGCACAGCTCGTCGAGCTCCGCGCGCTCGCCGAGCGGATACTGCTCGAGGAGCAGCGCAACCTTCACCGCTTCCTCGACGTCGGGGTACTTCCCGCCGAGGAAGTAGGACTGCACCCGTGAGTCCTCGACGCGGTACAGGATCGTGCATACCGCCGGCTTGCCATCACGCCCCGCGCGTCCCGCTTCCTGATAGTACGACTCCACCGAGCCGGGAAAGTGATAGTGCAGCACGAAGCGGAGGTCGCGCTTGTCGATCCCCAGACCGAAGGCGTTGGTGGCGATCATCGTTTGGATCGATCCATCCATGAACGCGTTCTGGGATGCCTTGCGGTCGGGCGGATTCATCTTGCCATGATACAGCCCGACGGAGTACCGCTCCTTCAGCTGCTCGTGAAGTCGCTCGGCCTCCTTGATCGTCGCACAGTAGATGATGCCGCTGCCGGTGTTCTCCTCCAGCACGCGCTCCACCTCGGCGTCCTTCGACGCCTGATTCACCGTGCGGCGGATCTCGAACCGCAGGTTCGGCCGCGCGAAGCCGGTGATCGTCACCAGCGGGTCCGTCATCCCCAGCTGGCGCGCGATATCGGCGCGGACTTCCTCCGTGGCCGTGGCGGTCAGGGCGAGGATGGGCGGCTTGCCGAACCGCGCGACGACGGAGCCGAGGGTGAGATAGTCGGGTCGAAAGTCGTGGCCCCACTGGCTCACGCAGTGCGCTTCGTCGACGACGAACAGACTCACCGTGCGCGTCAGCAGGTGGTCGAAGAAGTCGCGGTCCTTGAAGCGCTCGGGTGTGACGTACAGGATCTCCCCTTCGCCCTCGGCGACCTGGCGCGCCGTCTCGCGTGTCTCGCCCGCCGAAAGGTGCGAGTGCATGGCGAGCGCGTCGACGCCGTGGGCGTGGAGCTTGTCCTGCTGGTCCTTCATCAGTGCGATGAGCGGGCTGACGACGATCGTGAGCCCGGGGAGCAGCAGCGCAGGGAGCTGATAGACGATGGACTTGCCACTACCCGTCGGCATGACGACGAGCGCATCGCGCCCCTCGAGCACGGCCTGGACCGGTTCCCACTGTCCTCGTCGAAAGTCGTCGTGGCCGAAGCGCTCGCGCAGCACGGCGCGGGCGCGAGTCTTGGTCGCTGCCTTGGGCATGCGGCGGCAGGGAGGCAGGAAGTGGGCCGGCAATGAACGGTGAACCGTCAACCGTGAACCGTGAACCGTGACGACGAAGGGCACACCGGACTCGGTCCGGTGTGCCCCTCACGCGTCTCGACGCTCCTACGGTTCACCGTTCACGGTTCACGGTTCACCCGGTAATCGCGATCTTTCTGGGCTGAGCGGCCTCGGCCTTCGGGACCGTGATCGTCAGCAGGCCATTCGCGAAGGTGGCCGTGATGCGATCCGCGTTCACGAACTCGGGCAGACGGACGGCGCGCTCGAAGGTGCCGTGCACCCGCTCGGCAGCGAACACCCGCATCTCGCCGTCGTTTGCGACATCGAAGCTGGCCGGCTTCGTGCCGCGGATGGTGAGGACGTTCTGCTCGAAGCTGACGTCCACCTGCTCCGGGCTGACGCCAGGAAGCTCCGCCTGCACGACGTAGGCGTCACCCCGCTCGGCGACGTCCATTGCCGGGACCCACACGCGGCTGCCCTGCGCGCCGTTGAAGGCCTGGTCGAACGCCCGGTTCAGAGTCAGCATGCGATCGAGATTTCCAAGAGAGCGAGTGGTCAGCATATCAATGGTTCTCCATGGTGGATGGTGTCGATTGTCCGCCATGGTGGCGGCGGCCCGGAAAAAAGCAGGCAGTGGACCAGCCGATTGCTGTCAGCCCGGCGGAACCTCCACCACGAAATCGGCTATTCTTGCAGAGTGGCTGTCGGAGTGACCGTCTCACCGATACCTCATCCCCACGCCCCATGACCATCATCCGCCGCCCGGCCGACATTCCCTCCTCGGAGATAACTGCCGAGTCCGCCTATATCGCGCGCCGCGAGTTCATCGCGCGCGCTGGCCTGCTCGGCGCCGCAGCGGGCGCCGGTCTGCTCGGCATCGGGTGCCGCGCCGAGGACGCCCGAGCCGAGCGCGGAGCGGGACACGTCGCCGACTCCGCGGGGGGCACGGTGGCCAGCCAGGACAAGCTCAACTCGTACGAGGACATCACCAGCTACAACAACTATTACGAGTTCGGCACCGACAAATCGGATCCGAAGGACAACGCGCAGCAGCTCCGCACCCGGCCCTGGACGGTCGCGGTGGACGGGCTGGTGAAGAAGCCGAAGTCCTACGCCTTCGACGATCTCGTGAAGCCGTACAAGCTCGAGGACCGCGTGTACCGGCTGCGGTGCGTCGAGGCGTGGTCGATGGTGATCCCCTGGCAGGGCATCCCACTCCGCGACATGATCGCGCGGTTCGAGCCGCTGCCGAGCGCGAAGTTCGTCGCCTTCACGACTCTCCTCGATCCGCAGCAGATGCCGGGGCAGCGTCGCCGCGTCCTCGACTGGCCGTACGTGGAGGGACTGCGGATGGACGAGGCGATGCATCCCCTCGCCTTCATCGCGACGGGTCTATATGGGAAGCCGCTCCCCAATCAGAACGGCGCGCCGCTGCGGCTCGTCGTGCCATGGAAGTACGGTTTCAAGGGCGTGAAGGCGATCGTGAAGATCTCCTTCGTCGCCGAGCAGCCGAGGACGACGTGGAACATCGCGGCGCCGGACGAATACGGGTTCTACGCCAACGTGAATCCCGAGGTCGACCACCCGCGCTGGACGCAGAGCCGCGAGCGCCGCATCGGTGAGTTCCGGCGGCGCGAGACGCTGATGTTCAACGGCTACGCCGACCAGGTGGCATCGCTGTACCGCGGCATGGACCTGCGGAGGAACTTCTGACCTCTCGCTCGCGGGTCCTGCTTCACCCCGCCGTTCGTGCACTCGTTTTCGCTCTCTGTCTCGTTCCAGCGGCTCACCTGACGCTGGACTGGCTCGCCGAGCTCGGTGTGCTCACGGCCTGGCGCAGCTCGCTCGGCGCCGATCAGATCCGTGATACGGAGATCCGCACCGGACTGTGGACGCTGCGGTTCCTCGCGATCAGCCTGGCGGTGACGCCGGCGCGGCAGCTCACGGGTCTCGGGACGCTGGCCAGGTACCGGCGCACCTTCGGACTGTTCTCCTTCTTCTACGCCTGCGTCCACCTGCTCACCTGGACCTGGGCGGACACCAACTTCGACCTCCCGTTCATGTGGAAGGAGATCGTGAAGCACAAATACATCCTCGTCGGGATGCTCACCTTCCTTCTGCTGCTTCCCCTGGCGATCACCTCGACCAAGGGGTCGATCAGGCGATTGGGCGGGCAGCGCTGGAATCGGCTGCATCGGCTGGTGTACGCGGCGGCGGTGACGGGTACGATCCATTACCTCTGGGCGGTGAAGAAGGACACCTTCTTTCCCGTCGTCTACTTCGTGGTGTTCGCGCTGCTCCTCGGGTACCGGGTCGCACGGTCGCGCGGACCGGCGTGGAGCCTCCGTTCCCGGACCGCGGCGTAGCGTGCAGCAGCTGGCCTGCTTCGCGATCGTCGCACCGGGACTCGAATCGCTGGCCTTGGCCGAAGCACGCGCGCTCGGGCTGCCGGCGGAGCTGGAGCCCCGCGGTGGCGGGATCAGCTGGCAGGGTGACCTGCGCTCCGTGCTGCTGGCGAACGGGGGGCTTCGCATCGCGTCGCGCGTCGTCGTGCGCCTGGCGCGGTTCGAGGCCCGGTCGTTTCCGGAGCTCGAGCGGCACGCGCGGCAGATTCCCTGGACGCGCATCGTCGGCCCGACGGGGGCAGCCCGATTCCGCGTCACCTGCAAGAAGTCCCGGCTCTATCACTCGGACGCCGTCGCGCAGCGTCTCGCCGATGCGCTGATGCGGGCCGTGCCCGGAGCGCGGATCGCGGGAGGGGGCAGGCCGGAGGAGGAGGACGCTGTGGAGGGGCGGGACGAGGACGGTCAGCTCTTCGTCGTGCGGCTGCTCCGCGACGAATGCACGGTGAGCGCGGACGCATCCGGGGCGCTGCTCCACCGGCGCGGCTATCGCCAGGCGACGGCGAAAGCGCCGTTGCGTGAGACGCTTGCCGCCGCGCTCATCGCGGCGTCGGGGTGGGACGGAGCCTCCCCCCTCGTCGATCCCCTTTGCGGATCGGGCACCATTCCCATCGAGGCGGCGCTGCGCGCGGCGGGGATCCCGCCGGGAATGCACCGACCTTTTGCGGCCGAGCGGTGGCCGGGAGTCTCGCGAACGATCGGCGAGAGAGTCCGGGCCGAGCTGATGGAGGTCGCGGCGCGAGCGCGATCCGCTGTGATGCCGCCCATCGCGGGGTCCGACCGTGACGAGGGGGCGGTCACGGCGGCGCGTGCCAATGCCGAGCGCGCGGGGGTCTCTTCGGAGACCGCGTTTTCGGTCCGCGCACTGTCGGACGCGGCATTTGCCACCGGGGAGCGTGGGTGGGTGGTGACGAATCCGCCGTACGGCGTGCGGGTGGGCGAGGCGGCGCGGGTGCGCGATCTCTGGGCGCAGCTCGGGCATGTGCTGCGGGCGCGAGCGCCGGGCTGGCGGGTTGCGCTCCTGTCGCCTGAGCCGGCGCTGGAGCGGCAGCTGCGGATTCCGTTACGTGTCGCCGCGCAAACGAGCAACGGAGGGATACCGGTACGGCTGGTGGTTGGCGAGGTTGCGCGATGACGCGTCGTGATGGGCGAGTGACGGGGTTGCAGCGTTCGGCGGGGGGCGTGCCGAAGCTACCGGTGGAGCGGGCAATGGTCGGCGCCGGGGGGATGGAGGGGGACCGGCAGGCCAACCGGCGATTTCACGGCGGGCCCGACCGCGCGCTCTGCCTGTATGCCCAGGAACGGCTCGACGCGTTGGCCGCGGCGGGCCATCCGGTGGAGCGTGGAACCCTGGGCGAGAATGTGACGATCGCCGGGCTTCCCTGGGAGGAGGTTCGTCCGGGCGCTCGGCTGCGGTTGGGGGGTGTGGAGGTGGAGGTGACGGGGTATGCCGCGCCCTGCAGCAAGATCTCGTTCGGGTTTGCCGACGGGGGCTCAAGTCGGGTGGGGCAGCGGTCGAACCCTGGATGGAGCCGGGTGTATGTGCGTATTCTGTCCGCAGGGGAGCTCACCGTGGGTGATCCGGTGACGCTGCACGGGATAAAGCAATAACAATTGATTTGACCGAAGCGTGGTTCTTGCAGTGATCGCTCGTTTCCCGGAGCAGTTCCGGGCCGCCACGTAATGGACGAGCCCGGCACGTCCCTTGAATGGAGTCCAAGCGCGAGGCTTCGTGCTGCGGCACGAGGCGCGTCGGTAAGCCACCGATCCTGGGTCGGTGGCCTTTCGTATCCTCTCTTTCCTCATAGGAGCTGACCGTGAGCGTCGGCGAGAGACCAGAGTTGCCGGATCAGGAGAAACCGCCCACAGGGGCGCGCGGGAATGGCCGCGCCACGTCGGGGAGCGCGCGCGGCAAGCGTGGCCGCCCGCGTCGCGCCGCTGCGACCGGTGCCGAGGATGGGCTCGACGAGATGGACGAGCCGTCGGGCAACGGAGGAGTGGCGACCGGCCGTGGCGGGAACGGCGGGAATGGGAGCGGCGGGGTCGCGCGCGAGCGGGCGATGCGGCGGTTGCTCGCCGGCCTGCGCGCCATCGACGCCGGCGACTTCTCGGTGCGGCTCGAGCCCGCGGGCGATCCGCTGAGCGCCGAGATCGCTGGCGTCTTCAACAGCGTGGCCACCAAGCAGGGTCGTCTCGCGGACGAGCTGAATCGTGTGGCGCTGTCGGTGGGGCGCGAGGGAAAGATGCGCGATCGGGCGACGATCGGTCCCGCGGCCGGTCTGTGGGCCGGCAGCGTGGACGCGCTCAACTCCCTGATCACGGACCTGGTGCAGCCGACGTCCGAGGTGGCCCGCGTAATCAAGGCGGTCGCCGAGGGCGATCTGAGTCAGAAGGTGGAGCTGGAGATCGAGGGGAAGACGGTGCAGGGCGAGTTCTTCCGGATCGGGTCGACGGTGAATCGAATGGTCGACCAGCTCAACGCCTTCGCCAGCGAGGTCACGCGCGTGGCGCGCGAGGTGGGTACGGAAGGGCGGCTGGGCGGCCAGGCGAACGTGCAGGGAGTGAGCGGCACCTGGCGCGACCTGACCGACAGCGTGAACGGGATGGCGACGAACCTGACCAACCAGGTGCGTAACATCGCCGACGTCACCACCGCGGTGGCGAAAGGCGATCTGTCCAAGAAGATCACGGCCGAGGCGAAGGGCGAGATCCTCGAGCTGAAGAACACGATCAACACGATGGTGGACCAGCTGTCGTCGTTCGCCGACGAAGTGACGCGAGTGGCGAAGGAAGTAGGAACGGAGGGCGTGCTGGGCGGCCAGGCGAACGTGCCGGGGGTCGCGGGCACGTGGAAGGACCTCACCGACTCGGTGAACGGGATGGCGTCGAACCTGACCAATCAGGTGCGAAACATCGCCGACGTCACCACCGCCGTCGCGAAGGGCGACCTGGGGCGGAAGATCACGGCCGAGGCGAAGGGCGAGATCCTCGAGCTGAAGAACACGATCAACACGATGGTCGATCAGCTCTCGAGCTTCGCGGCGGAGGTCACGCGCGTGGCGCGCGAGGTAGGTACGGAAGGGATCCTGGGCGGCCAGGCCAATGTGTCCGGCGTGGCCGGCACGTGGAAGGACCTCACCGACAGCGTGAACTTCATGGCGTCGAACCTGACGTCGCAGGTGCGTAACATCGCCGACGTCACCACCGCGGTCGCGAAGGGGGACCTCTCCCGCAAGATCACGGCGGAAGCGAAGGGTGAGATCCTGGAGCTCAAGAACACCGTCAACACGATGGTGGACCAGCTCAACGGCTTCGCCAGCGAGGTGACGCGCGTCGCGAAGGAAGTGGGTACCGAGGGGATCCTGGGTGGGCAGGCCAACGTGCAGGGGGTCAGCGGCACGTGGAAGGACCTGACGGACAGCGTGAACTTCATGGCCGGCAACCTCACGAGCCAGGTGCGAAACATCGCGCTCGTGACGACGGCGGTGGCGAACGGCGACCTGTCGCAGAAGATCACCGTCGAGGCGAAGGGCGAGGTGCTCGAGCTGAAGAACACCGTGAACACCATGGTGGACCAGCTGAACAGCTTCGCGGCCGAGGTCACGCGCGTCGCCCGAGAGGTAGGCTCGGAGGGGCGGCTGGGTGGCCAGGCCAACGTGCCGGGCGTCGCCGGCACGTGGAAGGACCTCACCGACTCGGTGAACTTCATGGCCGGCAACCTGACCAGTCAGGTGCGTAACATCGCCGACGTGACGACGGCGGTCGCGCGCGGCGACCTCTCCAAGAAGATCACCGCCGAAGCCAAGGGCGAGATCCTGGAGCTCAAGACCATCGTGAACACGATGGTGGACCAGCTGAACGCCTTCGCCGCCGAGGTGACGCGCGTTGCCCGAGAGGTGGGTACCGAAGGACGGCTGGGCGGTCAGGCGAACGTGGAAGGGGTGTCGGGTACGTGGCGCGATCTCACCGACTCGGTGAACTCGATGGCGTCGAACCTGACGAGTCAGGTGCGTAACATCGCCGACGTGACGACCGCGGTGGCGAAAGGCGACCTCTCCCGCAAGATCACCGCGGAAGCGAAGGGTGAGATTCTCGAGCTGAAGAACACTGTCAACACCATGGTGGACCAGCTCAACGCCTTCGCGGCCGAGGTGACGCGCGTGGCGCGAGAGGTGGGTACGGAGGGCGTGCTGGGCGGCCAGGCGAACGTGCCGGGCGTCGCCGGCACGTGGAAGGACCTCACCGACTCGGTGAACGGGATGGCGTCGAACCTGACCAACCAGGTGCGAAACATCGCCGACGTGACGACGGCGGTCGCCAAGGGCGACCTGTCGAAGAAGATCACGGCCGAGGCGAAGGGGGAGATGCTCGAGCTGAAGTCCACGGTCAACACGATGGTGGACCAGCTGCGCAGCTTCGCCGACGAGGTGACCCGCGTCGCCCGCGAGGTCGGGACCGAGGGACGGCTGGGTGGCCAGGCCAACGTGCCGGGGGTCGCCGGGACGTGGAAGGACCTGACCGACAGCGTGAACTACATGGCGTCGAACCTGACGTCGCAGGTGCGCAACATCGCCGACGTGACGACCGCGGTCGCGTTGGGCGATCTGTCGCGCAAGATCACCGTCGATGCCCGCGGCGAGATTCTCGAGCTGAAGAACACCGTGAACACGATGGTGGAGCAGCTCAACGCCTTCGCGAGCGAGGTGACCCGCGTGGCGCGCGAGGTGGGCTCGGAGGGCATCCTGGGCGGTCAGGCGCGCGTGCCGGGCGCCGGCGGCGTGTGGCGAGACCTCACCGACAACGTGAACTTCATGGCGTCGAACCTGACGTCGCAGGTGCGCAACATCGCGCTCGTCACCACGGCGGTGGCGAACGGCGACCTGTCGCAGAAGATCACCGTCGAGGCGCGCGGCGAGATCCTGGAGCTGAAGAACACCGTCAACACGATGGTGGAGAAGCTCCGCGTCTTCGCCGACGAGGTGACGCGCGTCGCCAAGGAGGTGGGCACGGAAGGGAAGCTGGGCGGCCAGGCCGAGGTGCCTGGCGTGGCCGGCACCTGGAAGGCGCTCACCGACTCGGTGAACGCGATGGCCAACTCGCTCACGGCGCAGGTGCGCAACATCGCCGACGTGGCGACGGCCGTGACGAAGGGCGACCTGACCCGGCAGATCACCGTCGAGGCGCAGGGCGAGCTGGACGAGCTCAAGTCGAACATCAATCAGATGATCGCGAATCTGAAGGAGACGACGGAGCGCAACCAGGAGCAGGACTGGCTCAAGACCAACCTGGCCAAGTTCAGCCGGATGATGCAGGGGCAGAAGGATCTCGAGTCCGTGTCGCGCCTCATCATGAGCGAGCTGACGCCGCTCGTGTCGGCGCATCACGGCGCCTTCTTCATCATGGACAACGACGCGGGGGCACCGATACTGCGGCTCATCGCGTCGTACGCGTACCGCGCGCGCAAGCACGTGGGCAACCGTTTCGCGATGGGCGAGGGGCTGGTCGGTCAGGCGGCGCTGGAGAAGCAGCCGATCCTGCTCCAGAACGTGCCGGACGACTACATCCAGATCACGTCCGGGCTGGGTGAGGCGCCGCCGCGCAACATCATCGTCCTCCCCGTCCTGTTCGAGGGTGAGGTCAAGGCGGTGATCGAGCTGGCGAGCTTCCTCCCGTTCAGCCAGATCCACCAGACCTTCCTCGACCAGCTCGCCGAGTCGATCGGCGTCGTGCTGAACATGATCGGCGCGAGCATGCGGACGGAGGAGCTGCTGGAGCAGTCGCAGAAGCTGACGCAGGAGCTCCAGAGCCAGTCGCAGGAGCTGCAGCAGCAGCAGAACGAGCTGAAGCGCTCCAACACGGAGCTCGAGGCGCAGGCCAAGACGCTGCGCCAGTCCGAGGAGCTGCTCAAGGAGCAGCAGGAAGAGCTGCAGCAGGTCAACGAGGAGCTGGAGGAGAAGGCCTCGCTGCTGGCCGAGCAGAACCAGAAGGTCGAGCAGAAGAACCGCGAGGTGGAAGGCGCGCGGCTCGCGCTCGAGGAGAAGGCGGAGCAGCTGGCGCTCAGCTCGAAGTACAAGAGCGAGTTCCTGGCGAACATGAGCCACGAGCTGCGCACGCCGCTCAACTCGCTGCTCATCCTGGCCAAGCTGCTCAGCGACAACAAGGACAAGAACCTGACGCCGAAGCAGGTGGAGTTCTCGCAGACGATCTACTCGTCGGGGACGGACCTGCTCAACCTCATCAACGACATTCTCGATCTGTCGAAGGTGGAGGCGGGCAAGATGGAGCTCGACCCGGCGGAGGTGCCGATCCAGGAGGTGGCCGGCTTCACGCGGCGCACCTTCGAGCCGGTGGCGCAGCAGAAGGGGCTCAACTTCGCGGTGGAGGTGCAGGCGGGGGCGCCGACCTCCATCTACACCGACGGGCAGCGCCTCCAGCAGGTGCTCAAGAACCTGCTGTCCAACGCGCTGAAGTTCACCGAGAAGGGATCGGTGACGCTGACGATCCGGCAGGCGGACAAGGGCAAGCGGTTCGCCAGCCGGTCGCTGGACGTCGCCGAGACGGTGATCGCCTTCGCCGTGGAAGACACGGGGATCGGGATCGCGAAGGACAAGCAGCAGCTCATCTTCGAGTCGTTCCAGCAGGCGGACGGCACGACGAGCCGGAAGTTCGGCGGCACGGGATTGGGGCTGACGATCAGCCGCGAGATCGCGCGGCTGTTGGGCGGCGAGATCCGGGTGGACAGCGCGCCGGGCCGCGGGAGCACCTTCACCCTCTTCCTGCCCGGCCGCTACGTGGAGCCCGAGCCCTCGTCCCGGAGCGACGACGAGGGCGGCTCGGCGCGGCGGCGCGAGCGTGGCGGCGGTGATGGCGGCTCGCGTCCGCGTCCGAGCGCACCGCGACCGACTGCCGAGACATCACGGCCGGCGCCGGCGTCCTCGGGCACGGCGGGCTGGGAGCGGTCGGGTGGCGGCACGGCGACGGCGCAGGCCGCGCCCGCGGTGGTGGAGGAGGACTACGACCAGCCGATGGCGCGCGACGCGCTGCCGCGCCCCGAGGGGTTCGACGACGATCGCGACGAGATCGAGGCGGGCGACCGCGTGCTGCTCGTCGTGGAGAACGACGCCAACTTCGCCAAGATCCTCCTCGACATGGCGCGCGAGAAAGGCTTCAAGGGGCTGTGCGCGATGGACGGCGAGGCGGCGCTGAAGCTGGCCCACGCCTTCGAACCGGATGCGATCACGCTCGACATCGACATGCCGGGGATGGATGGGTGGGCGGTGCTCGACCGATTGAAGCATCACCCGCAGACGCGTCACATCCCGGTGCACATCATCACCGGGGTGCGCGAGCGCCAGCAGGGGCTCAAGTCGGGGGCGCTGGCCTACCTCGAGAAGCCGGTCACGAAGGAGGCGCTCGACGAATCGTTCGCACGGATCTCGAACTTCATCGAGAGCTCGGTGAAGCGACTGCTGGTGGTGGAAGACGACCCGACGCAGCGCGACGCGATGATCGAGCTGATCCAGCACGAGGATGTGGAGATCACGGCGGTGGGCACGGCGGAGGATGCGCTGCGCGAGCTGTCGACGAGCCACTTCGACTGCATGGTGCTCGACCTCGGCCTCGAGGGCGTGAGCGGGTTCGAGCTGCTGGAGACCGTGAAGGCCAACCCGGCGGTAGCGGACCTGCCGATCATCATCTACACGGGCAAGGAGCTGTCGCAGGCGGAGGAGACCAAGCTGCGCAAGTTCGCCGAGACGATCATCGTCAAGGACGTGAAGTCGCCGGAGCGGTTGCTGGACGAGACGGCCCTCTTCCTGCACCGGGTCGAGGCGAAGCTGCCCGAGCAGAAGCGCCGCATCCTCGAGCGCCTGCACAACACCGACGCCGTGTTCGCCGGCAAGCGCGTGCTGATCGTGGACGACGACGTGCGGAACATCTTCTCCCTGACGAGCATGCTCGAGGACCACGGCATGCAGGTCTCGTTCGCCGAGAACGGCAAGGACGCGGTGGCGCTTCTCCGCGAGCGGCAGGACTTCGACCTGGTGCTGATGGACATCATGATGCCGGAGATGGACGGCTACGAGACGACGCGGGCGATCCGGCAGGTGCCGGCGCTGAAGTCGCTCCCGATCATCGCATTGACGGCGAAGGCGATGAAGGGCGATCGCGAGAAGACGATCGCGGCCGGCGCGTCCGATTACATCACCAAGCCGGTGGATACCGATCAGCTGCTCAGTCTGATGCGTGTATGGCTGTACCGGTGAGCTCCGAAGCCTCCCTCGCGGGAGCTCCGCTCACGTACAATCCCGACCTGGAGCGGCTCGAGATCGAGCTGCTCCTGGAAGGGGTGTTTCGGCATTACGGCTTCGACTTTCGCGCGTACGCCTACGCGTCCATCCGCCGCCGGCTGTGGAAGCGGGTGGAGGGCGAAGGGCTGCGGACGATCTCGGGGCTGCAGGACCGGATCCTCCATGATCCGGAGGCGATGGAGCGGCTGCTGCTGGACCTCTCCGTCAACGTCACGGCGATGTTCCGCGATCCGAGCTTCTACAAGGAGTTTCGCGAGCAGGTCGTGCCGCTGCTGCGCACCTACCCGTTCATCCGGATCTGGCATGCCGGCTGTTCGACCGGGGAGGAGGTGTTCTCGATGGCCATCCTCCTCGAGGAGGAGGGGTTGTACGACCGGGCGCGTCTCTACGCGACCGACATCAACGACGTGGTGCTCCAACGGGCGAAGCAGGGAATCTTCCCGCTCGACCGGATGCAGGAGTACACCGAGAACTACCTGCGGGCGGGGGGCAAGCACTCCTTCTCGCAGTACTACACGGCGAAGTACGACGGCGCGCTGTTCAGCCCGGCCCTCACACGCAACATCGTGTTCTCGCAGCACAACCTCGTGACGGACCGGTCGTTCAGCGAGTTCCACGTGATCTTCTGCCGCAACGTCCTGATCTACTTCGACAAGACGCTGCAGAACCGGGTGCACTCGCTGTTCTACGACTCGCTCGTGATGTTCGGGATCATGGCGCTCGGCAGCAAGGAGTCGCTCAAGTTCTCGCAGTACGAGCCGTGCTACGAGAAGCTGAGCGCGACGGAAAAGCTGTACCGCAAGGTGCACTGATGGCGTCGACGCGCGAGGCGCAGGCCGTGCCGGGGGTGGGCTACGATCTCGTGGTCGTGGGCACCTCGTGGGGTGGGCTGGCGGCGCTGCGCACGCTGGTGGCGGGGCTGCCGGAAACGTTCACGATGGCGGTCGCGCTCGTGCAGCATCGGCACAAGGATTCGGATCACCTGCTCCGCGTGCTCCTGCAGGAGCGCTCGGCGCTGGAGGTGTGCGAGGTGGAAGACAAGATGCCGGTGGAGCATGGCCGGATCTACGTGGCCCCGCCGGATTACCACACGCTCGTGGAGCCGGGCCACTTCTCGTTGAGCACGGAGGCGCCGGTGCGCTACAGCCGGCCGTCGATCGACGTGACCTTCGCCTCGGCGGCGACGAGCTACGGGCACCGGACGGTGGGCATCGTGCTGACCGGGGCGAATGCCGACGGCTCGCAGGGGCTGCGGCAGATCTCCGATCGGGGCGGGATGGCGATCGTCCAGGATCCGCGCACGGCGGAGAGCCCGACGATGCCGACGGCGGCGGCGAAGGCGGTCGCGCGGGCGCGGGTCATGCCGCTCGACGGCATCGTGGCGTTCCTGCGCGAGCTGCCGGCGGGCGTGCCGGAGCGGGAGGAGGCATGAGCGCCGGCCTGACGCTGGAAACCCAGACCGCCCCGCACCCCGTCACCGCGCCGATGGACGGGCTGTACGGGCCCATGCCGCCGGTCGAGATCCTCATCGTCGACGACCGGCCCGAGAACCTGCTCGCGCTCGAGGCGATCCTCGAGCCGCTGGGGCAGAAGCTCGTGCGGGCCCACTCGGGCGACGAGGCGCTGCGGCTCCTGCTGTCGCACGACTTCGCCATGATCCTGCTCGACGTGCAGATGCCGGGGATCGACGGCTTCGAGACGGCGCGGCTCATCAAGTCGCGCGAGCGCACGAAGTACATCCCGATCATCTTCCTGACGGCGATCAGCAAGGACGAGCAGTACGTGTTCGAAGGATATTCGGTGGGGGCGGTGGACTACATGACCAAGCCCTTCCAGCCGGACATCCTGCGCTCGAAGGTGAGCGTGTTCGTCGACCTGTACCAGAAGCAGCGGCAGATCGCGTCGCAGGCGGACCTGATCCGCGAGAGCGAGAAGCGCGAGCTGGAGCTCCGGCACGTGCGCGAGATCTACGAGTCCGAGGCGCGCTTCTCGGAGATCGTCGGCTCGGCGATGGACGCGATCGTCGTGTTCGACGCCGACGGGCTGATCTCCCTGTTCAACGCCGCGGCGGAGCGGATGTTCTGCGCCAAGGCCGACGGCGCGGTGGGGGGGAACGTGATGCGGTACTTCCCGGAGGTCGGGCGCCGGGAAACGCTCGACCGGATCTGCCACATGTCCGGCGCCGACCGCCAGCACGAGAACACCTGTACCACCGACACGCCGGCCGAGCATGTCCTCGCCTTCACCGGGCGGCGGGAGACAGGCGAGGAGTTTCCGATCGAGGCGACGGCGAGCTGCCTCGACGTGCGGGGCAAGCGCACCTACACGCTGATCGTGCGCGACATCTCGGAGCGCCGGCGTGCGGAGGAGGCACTCAAGGAGCAGGCGGAGTCGCTGGCGAAGGCGATGACCGAGCTCAAGGCGCTGAACGACGAGCTCGGAGAGCGTCAGGCGGAGCTCGAGCGGGCGATGGCGGCGCGCAGCCGCTTCTACGCCTCGATGAGCCACGAGCTGCGCACGCCGATCAACGCCGTGCTCGGCTACAGCACGCTGCTGCTGGAGAACATCTACGGTCCCCTGAACGAAAAGCAGGCGGAGGGGATCTCGCGCACCCACAAGGCGGCGAAGCATCTGCTCGAGCTGGTGAACGACGTGCTCGACCTGTCCAAGATCGAGGCGGGGAAGATCGACCTGCGGCTCCAGCCCGTGCACTTCCCGCAGCTGATCGAGGATCTGTTCGTGACGGTGCGTCCGCTGGCCGACCAGTACGGCTCGCCGCTGGCGCTGACGCACGACGGCGGGCCGCTCAAGGTGGTGAGCGATCCACGGCGGCTGCGGCAGATCCTGCTCAACCTGCTCTCCAACGCGATCAAGTTCGGGCGCGGCAAGCCGATCCAGGTGCACTCGAGAGCGACCGACGAGGGGGGGATCGTGATCGAGGTGCGCGACGAGGGCGAAGGGATCGCCGCGGCGGACCTGGAGAAGATCTTCGACGAGTTCGTGCAGCTCGGAAAGACGCAGCTCACCGAGGGCACGGGACTGGGGCTGCCGATCTCGCGCCGTCTCGCCGAGATGCTCCAGGGAACGCTGGACGTGGAGTCCGAGGTCGGGGTGGGAAGTGTGTTCCGGCTCACACTTCCCGCGTCGGGCGAGACCCCAGCGGTGCGCCCGGGCAAGTCCGCCGGCTGACCGACGCCGTGCGGGGGCTCGTCCGGCGCGGGACCCCTGGCGCGCCGCCGAGAAAATGCGCATCGTCGCTCACGGTGCGCGCGGCGGAATTCACGCCGCGCATCCGAGGTCCGCGCGCACGGCAGCGGAGCTCGATGAACATCCACCACGGAACGCGGTATATTGCGGCATGCGAGTGCTGTGTGTGGGTCGTCATGCCTTTCTGAGCGAGCATCTGTGCCGCGTCTTTCGCGACGCCGGCGCCGATTGCGAGCCCGCCGTCGGCGCATCGGCGGCGCTGCGCCGCGCGGCCGAGCTCGAGCCGCACGCGGTGGTGTGCGACTCCGATCTCATCACGCCGGCGCTGCTGGACTCGTGGGCCGCGGAGCCGGTGCTCAGCCAGGTGCCCGTGCTCGCGGTGAGCCTGACGCGTCGTCCCGAAGAATCCGCGCCGGCAGAGCTGAACGGGCTGGCGGCGGTGATCTACCTCCCGTCGATCGAGCGTGAACAGGTCGTGGCGCTGCTCGCGGGGCTGCACCGACCGCGCGGCGTGACCGCTCCGCCGGCCTGGCGCATGTCCGCGCCGGCGGCCTCCGTCCACACCGGCTGAGTCGAGCGACCCCACGCCCGTGCGAGTCCGCCGAGGCACCGGATTGTCTGCACCCACGGCGAGCTCGGGCGGCCGTGACAACGCGCCGGCGGATCTCAACCCGTGGGCGGCCCTGGAGAGCCTCGACACGGGAGTGCTCGTCCTCTCGTCCGACCTTCGCGTGCTCTACGCCAACACGGCGTGGGCGTCGTGGCTCGGCGCACCGATCCCGCCGGGGACGCCCTTCGCGACGCTGATCGACGAAGGGGCGATGAGCCCGGTGGACGAGCTGCGTGCGGTGCTGGTGGACGGCGAGCCACGCCCGATGCAGCTCGCATTGCGGGCGGCGCACGCCGACAGCTACGCGCGGCGCGTGAGCGGTGTGGCGCGCCGGACGGCGACGGGGGTCGTGCTCGAGGCGCGTGGCGACTCGGAAGACGACCGGGACGCGCTGGACGACGTCGCGCGCCGGCTCGCCGAGGTGACCGACATGGCCGAGGTGCTGCGCACGCTCTGCGAGATCGCGGCGCGGCAGTGTCAGGGCACGGGCGCGGCCGTGCTGCGCATGACGGGCAACCTCGGCGAGGTGGTCGCGGCCTCGGGCGATCTCCTCCCCGCGCGCGGCCGGTGCTTCGAGCTGACGGGCTCGATGATGGGCGAGGCGATGTCGCGCGGCGAGACGGTCGCAGAGGAGAACTTCTACGAGTCCGGCCGGCCGTTGCAGCGCGTGGTGCCCGAGCTGGCGCTGGGCCCGGTGCTCGTCGCGCCGCTCCACGCGCACGGCGACACGCTGGGCGTGCTGGCGGTGGGCCGCTCGATCGGTGCGCGTCCCTTCCGCGTGCGCGACGAGCAGCGGCTGCGCCTGCTGTCCGACCACGCGGCGCTCGCGGTGCACAAGTCGCTGCTGCTCCAGCAGGCCCGCAGCGCGGACCGCGCGAAGGGGCGCTTCCTGGCGACGATGAGCCACGAGCTGCGAACGCCGCTGACGGCACTCGCCGGCTACAACGAGCTGCTGGCCGATCAGGTGATCGGCCCGATGAGCGATCCCCAGCTCGACATCATCGACCGCATGCGGTCGGTGACGACGCACCTCTCGGCGATGATCGAGGAGATCCTGGCGTTCACGAGCCTGGAGGAGGGGCGCGAGACGGTCCGGCCGACGGACTTCCTGGCGGAGGATCTGGTGCGTGCGGCGACGGCGGTGATCGGTCCGCTGGCGGAGCAGAAGGGGCTGCGTCTGCACGTGCAGCTCCCCTTCTCGTCGGTGCGGATGACGAGCGACATCGACAAGGCGCGGCAGATCCTGGTGAACCTGCTGGGCAATGCAGTGAAGTTCACCGACGCAGGGGCGGTGACGCTGCGCCTGAGCCGCGGGGCGCGGGCGGTGCGGGTGGACATCGCGGACACGGGCATCGGGATCCCGCCCGACGAGCTCCCGCGCCTGTTCCGGCCGTTCGCCCAGGTGGATACCGGTTTGACGCGCCGCCACGGGGGGACGGGACTCGGGCTGTACATCTCCCGCCGTCTGGCGACGCTCCTGGGCGGGCACATCGAGGTGGAGAGCCGGCCGGGCGCGGGGTCGACGTTTACCGTTGTCCTGCCGGTCTCGTGGGAAGGTCCTAACTAGGGCGCTCCGTCGGGCGGCGCAACGCGCGCGGCCCTCATAGACCCACATCCCGATCCCGCTCGTCAATGAGCGCGCTGCGCCGCGGGCCGCCAGCCCGCCCCATAAGCGCAGCGCCCCATTAACTTTCCCCGCATGGGTACCTTCCCGCCTTCAACGACGATCTTCAACGACGCCTACATCGCCGAGGCGTTCGAGCGCTACCGCCGCGACCCGGCGTCGGTCGATGAATCGTGGCGCCAGTACTTCCGCGCCGCCGAGTCGCTCGGTGGCGGGGGGACAGCGGGAGGCGTGGACGAAGGGCTCCTGCGAAAGACCGCGGGTGCGGCGGCGCTGGTGGACGCGATCCGGCAGTATGGCCACCTCGCGGTGCAGCTGGATCCCCTCGGCACGCCGCCACCCGGCGGGCCGGAGCTGACGCCGGAATTCCATGGCATCACCGAGGACGACCTCGCGCTGGTGCCGGCGAGCGCGCTGGGCTTCGAGACCGGCACCGCGGCCGACGTCGTGCGGCACCTGCGCGAGGTGTACTGCGGAGCGATCGGGTTCGAGCTGACGCATCTCGGGAGCGAGGCGGAGCGCACCTGGCTCACGCAGGCGGTGGAGCGCGGGACGTACACCCAGCCGTTGAGCGGCGAGGAGAAGGTCGCGGTGCTGCGCCGCCTCACCGAGGTGGACGGGCTCGAGCGGTTCCTCGGCCGGCAGTATCAGGGATACAAGCGCTTCTCCATCGAAGGCACCGACGCGCTGGTGCCGATGCTCGACGAGGCGATCGTTCGCGCGGCGCAGGCCGGCGCGCGCCGCGTCGTGATCGGGATGGCGCATCGCGGACGCATCAACGTGCTGGTGCACGTGATGGGGATGTCGTACGACGAGATGTTCGGGGAGTTCGAGGGCCGGCCCGGCGAGACGAGCGAGGACGCGACCACCGGGGACGTGAAGTACCACCTCGGCTACGAGGGGGAGCGCGTCGTCGCCGAGCAGACGGTGAAGCTGGAGCTGGCGCCGAACCCGAGCCATCTCGAGGTCGTCAATCCGGTGATGAGCGGGATCGCGCGGGCCCACCAGCGCGTCGCGGGGGCGGTCGACGGCCGCGACGAACGCGTCGTGGTGCCGCTCTGCATCCACGGCGACGCCGCCTTCCCGGGCGAGGGCGTGGTGCCCGAGACCTTCAACCTCTCGCGACTGCGCGGGTACCGCGTCGGCGGGACGGTGCATCTCATCGTGAACAACCAGGTCGGCTTCACCACCGACCCGATCGACGCCCGCTCCACGCGGTACGCGAGCGACCCCGCCAAGGGGTTCGAGGTGCCGGTGATGCACGTCAACGCCGACGACGCCGAGGCGTGCATCGCGGCGGTGCGTCTGGCGGCGGCCTACCGCGACCGCTTCGCGAAGGACGTCGTGATCGATCTCGTCGGCTACCGGCGGTGGGGCCACAACGAGACGGACGAGCCGGCGTTCACGCAGCCGAAGCTGTACGAGCTCGTACGCGCGCACCCGACGCCGCGGCAGGTGTGGGCGGCGCGTCTCGTGCGCGAGCGGGTGCTCGACGAGGCGCAGGTCAAGGCGCTGGACGACGAGGTCGCGCAGAAGCTCGGCGCGGTGCACAAGGCGATGAAGGGCCAGGCGGCGCCGGCGTCCGACGGCCAGGGTGCGCGTGCTGCGGCCGCTCCCCAGAGCTCCGTCGCCCCGCCGGCGGTAGCGGCGCAGCGGCTGGAGTCGATCAACACCGCCCTCCTCACCTATCCGTCGGGATTCACCCCGCACAGGCAGCTGGCCAAGACGCTCGAGCGCCGGCGCGACGCGTTGGGCAGCGGCAAGATCGACTGGGGTCATGCCGAAGCGCTGGCGTTCGGCGCGCTGCTCGAGGACGGGATCGGCGTTCGTCTGAGTGGGCAGGATGCGGAGCGCGGCACCTTCGCGCATCGCAACGCCGTGTTGCACGACGTCGAGACCGGCGGCACGTACGTCCCCCTCGCGCAGCTGGCCGGCGCCCGGGCGCGGTTCGAGATCTACAACAGCCCGCTGTCGGAGACGGCGGTGATGGGCTTCGAGTACGGCTTCAGCACCGCGGCGCCGACGGACCTGGTGCTGTGGGAAGCGCAGTACGGCGACTTCGTCAACGTCGCGCAGCCGATCATCGACCAGTTCATCTCGGCCGACCGGGCGAAGTGGGGGCAGCGCAGCGGGCTCGTTTTGCTGCTGCCGCACGGCTACGAGGGGGGCGGGCCGGAGCACTCGAGCGCGCGTCTCGAGCGATTCCTCCAGCTGTGCGCCGAGGACAACATGAGCGTGGCGTATCCCTCGACGCCGGCGCAGTACTTCCACATCCTGCGTCGACAGGGAACCCACCGGGATCGCAAGCCGCTGGTGCTGATGCAGCCCAAGAGCCTCCTGCGGTTGCCCGCGGCGGCGTCGCGGCTCGAGGAGCTCGCCGGCGGCGCCTTCCAGCCGGTGATCGACGACGCGGCCGTCGCGTCGCGTCGCGGGGACGTGCGTCGGCTGGTGTTCTCGACGGCCAAGCTGTACTACGACCTGCTCGCGGCGCGCGGCAACCGGGCGGAGGTGGCGCTCGTGCGCGTGGACGAGCTCTATCCGTGGCCCGGCGAGGCGTTGGCGGCCGTCGTCGACGCCTACCCGAACCTCGAGGACGTGGTGTGGGCGCAGGAAGAGCCGAAGAACATGGGGGCGTGGACGTACGTCGCGCCGCAGCTCCGCGTCGCGACGGGGAACATGCTGACCATCCGATACGTCGGCCGTCCGGAGCGGGCCAGCCCGGCCGAGGGGTACAAGGAGGCGCACGACGTGGAGCAGAAGCGGATCGTGCAGGACGCGCTCACGCCGGTGGCGAGCGGCGCGAAGCGCAAGGCCGCCCGGGTGTGACGGTGCGCATCCCGCGATCGCTTCGCCGTCTCGCTCTCGCCACACTCGTCGCCGCGCCGCGACTCCTGTTCGCCCAGGAGCGCGGCGCGACCGCGTTGGGCGAAGCGGTGGCGGGCCTCGACGTCACGCCGCGCGTCCTGCTGATCGGCGCACATCCGGACGACGAGGACACCCAGCTCCTCACCTGGCTCGCGCGCGGGCGGCAGGTGGAGACGGCGTATCTCTCGCTCACCCGCGGCGACGGGGGCCAGAACCTCATCGGCAACGAGCTCGGCCCCTTTCTCGGGATGATCCGCACCGAGGAGCTGCTCGCGGCGCGACGGCTCGACGGCGGACGGCAGTTCTTCACCCGCGCGTACGATTTCGGCTTCAGCAAGACGGCCGAAGAGACGTACCTGCACTGGCCGAAGGACTCGATCCTCAAGGACGTCGTGACGGTGGTGCGGGCGTTCCGGCCACAGATCATCGTCGCGGTGTTCAGCGGCACGCCGCGCGACGGGCATGGCCACCATCAGGTGTCGGGAATGCTGGCGCGCGAGGTGTTCGACGCGGCGGCCGACACGGTGCGGTTCCCGACGCGGACGACGCTGGGGCTCGGCCCCTGGTCGCCCGTGAAGTTCTACCGGGCGGCGCGGTTCAACCCGGCGGAGGCGACGCTCGCGTTCAACGTGGGTGAGCTGAGCGCGCTGCGCGGGCGCACCTACGCCGAGATCGCGAGCGAGAGCCGGTCGCAGCACCTGTCGCAGGGGTTCGGCGTGCTGCAGCGTCGCGGGACGTCGATGGACTACCTCACGCTCGAGGCGATGCACGGCGGCGACATGAAGCGCAAGGAATCGTCGATGTTCGACCGCGTGGAGACGGGCTGGTCGCGCTTCGCCGGCGTGGCGCTCCCCGATTCCGGCCGCGCGGCGCTCGACTCGCTGCCGGCGGCGGTCGCCGAGGTGCGGCGCGTGGAGAATCTCGTCGCGCCGGCGCCGATGGTGGCCCCGCTCGCGCGCGTGCTGCGTCTGATGTCGCGCGCACGCAATGTCGTTCGATGCGAGGGCTATCAGGTCACCGCGCTGGGCAGCGGCAAGTGCGACGCCGCGACCAACGATCTCGTCGGCTCGCTGGAGACGGGGCTGCGCCGCGCGCAGACCGCGCTGCTCGCCGCCGCGGGCGTTCAGCTCGAGGCCACGGCGCCGCGCGAGCTCGTCGCGGAAGGCGATACGGTGCCGGTGACGATCACGCTCTACAACCAGGGCGGGAGCGACGTCGCGCTCGACGGCGCGCGAGCGTGGACGATGGGCAGCGTCGCGCCGGCGATGACGCCGGGTCCGGGGACGGTGCCGGCGGACAGCGCGGCGCGGATCACCGTGCCGGTGTCGCCGCTGACGGCGACGGTGCCCTGGTGGCTCGCGGTGGGCAGACGCGGCGACGTGTTCGTTCCACCGGGCGACGGCAGCACTGCCGCAGCGAACATCGCCATCGGCGAGGACCGGGTCGCGGAGACGCAGGCCACCGCCGACCTGCGCATCGCCGGCATGCCGTTCCGCGCCATCGTCGGTCCGATCATCCATCGCTTCGCCGATCCGGCGCGAGGGGAGCGTCGTCGGCCGCTGGCGGCGGTGCCTGCCGTCAACGTGCTCTTCGAGGACGAGGTGGAGTACGCGCGGGCCGGCGCTCCGTTCGATCGCGTCTACAACGTCCACCTGCATTCCAACACCGGCGCGCCGCGGAGCGTGAGCGTCGCCCTCGAGCTGCCGACGACCGTCACGGTCGACTCGCTGGTCCGGCACGCCGCGCTCGAGCCGTTCGGATCGGCGACGCTCAGCTTTCGCGTCCGCGGCACGCTGCGGCCGGGTCGCTACCTGATCACCGCCACGGCGACGAGCGGGCGCGAGACCTTCCGCTCCGGCTACGTGCCGGTGACCTACGAGCACATTCGTCCGCTGCGCTACTACCGGCCGGCGGTCGTGCAGGTCGAGGCGGTGGAAGCTGCGCTGCCGCGGAACGCGACCGTCGCGTACGTCCCCGGCGTCGGTGACAACGTTGCGCCGATGCTGTCGCAGCTCGGCCTGCGCGTCACCCTCGTCGCGCCCGACCAGCTCGAGGCCACCGACCTGTCGCACTTCGGTGCGGTGGTCGTGGGCCCACGTGCCTTCGCCGCGAGCGCGGCGTTGGCGTCGCACGCGGCGCGGTTGCAGGACTATGCGCGCGCCGGGGGCACCGTCGTCGTGCAGTACGGGCAGCAGGAGATGCAGACGCCGGGGATCCTCCCCTACCCGGTCACGCTCGCCCGCACGGCGGCGCGGGTGACCGACGAACGGGCGCCGGTGCGGGTGCTCGACGCGACCAGCCGCCTGCTCGCCTCACCGAACCGGATCACCCCGGCCGACTTCGACGGCTGGGTGCAGGAGCGCGCGGTCTACATGCCGAGCACCTTCGACGCCCATTATCGCGCGCCGCTCGAGATGCACGATCCCGGCGAGCCGGAGAATCGCGCGGCGATCCTGCTGGCGCCGCTGGGCAAGGGCGCCTACGTGTACACCACGCTCGCGCTGTTCCGGCAGCTCCCGGCCGGTGTGCCGGGCGGCGCGCGCATCTTCCTCAACCTGCTGGCAGCCGACGGGCGCGGGAGTGCGGGAACGGCACTCCAGCCGTGATGATATGTTCCGTCGACAGGCGCTCCGCGCCTGCGGGATGACGACGCTCGCCGACTCAACACCGCGAAATGCGCTCTGCTGATCCGCTTCGCCGCACGCTCACGCTCGCCTGCCTCGCGCTCGTCGCTGCGTGCGGCAAGGGCGACGGACGCACGGTGCTCACCGTGTACTCCCCACACGGAAAGGAGCTGCTGGAGTACTACGAGCAGGGGTTCGAGCGGACGCATCCCGACGTCGACGTGCAATGGGTCGACATGGGCTCGCAGGAGGTGCTCGACCGTCTGCGGGCCGAGAAGGCCAACCCGCAGGCGGATCTGTGGTTCGGCGCCCCCGCCGAGATCTTCGCGCGCGCGGCCGGCGAGGGGCTGCTCGCCCCCTACACGCCGACGTGGGCCGACAAGGTGCCGGCCGACGCGCGCGACGCGGGGGCGGCGTGGTTCGGGACGTACCTGACGCCGGAGGTCATCGCGTACAACAATCACGCGGTGACGGCGGCCGAGGCGCCCAAGGACTGGGACGACGTTCTCGACCCGAAGTGGAAGGGCAAGGTGCTCATCCGCGATCCGATCGCGAGCGGGTCGATGCGCGCGATCTTCGGCGCGGTGCTCGCGCGCTCGGTGGTGCGCACGGGGAGCACGGCCGAGGGGTGGGAGTGGCTCCGTCGGCTGGATGCGAACACCAAGGAGTACGTCCTCAATCCGGCGCTGCTGTATCAGAAGCTCGGCCGCGAGGAGGGGACGATCACGCTGTACAACATGCCGGACATCGCGACGCTCGAGCAGCGCACGAAGACGCCGGTGGGCTACGTGATCCCGTCCAGCGGCACCCCGCTGCTGGTGGACGCGATTGCCGTAGTGAAGGGGGCGAAGCATGGCGATCTCGCGACGCAGTTCTACGAGTACGTCTCCACCCCACAGGCACTCCGCGACGCAGCGGTGAAGTTCCTGCGCATTCCCGCGCGCACCGACATCCCGACCGACTCGCTGCCCGAGATCGTGCGGCGCGCCCGGACCGAGGTGAAGCCGATGGCGGGCGATCAGAAGCTCCAGCGCGACAGCCTGGATGCGTGGATGAAGTACTGGGACGCGAACATCCGCAACAGCCGCCGCGGCAAGTGACCGACGCTCGCGACGCGGTGCTGCACTCGGCGCCCGGCGCGCTCGTGCTCGAGCGGGTGACGCGGCGGTATCCGGGCAATCCGGAGCCGTCGGTCGCCGAGCTGTCGCTCACCATCGCGCCGGGCGAGCTGCTCGCGCTGGTCGGCGCATCGGGCTCGGGGAAGACGACGACGCTCCGCATCGCCGCCGGCTACGAGACGCCGGACGAGGGCCGTGTGCTGCTGGGCGATGAAGGCGGCGCGCAGCGCGACATCACCCGCGAGCCGCCGCAGCGGCGCGGCTTCGGCATGGTGTTCCAGCATTACGCGCTGTTCCCCCACATGCGCGTCGAGGAGAACGTCGCCTTCGGGCTCGAGGCGCGCGGCGTGCGGAAGGCGGACCGGCTCGGCCAGGCTCGCGACGCGCTGGATGCCGTGGGGCTCGGCGGCAAGTCGGCTCGTCCCGTGCAGGCGCTCAGCGGGGGCGAGCAGCAGCGCGTGGCGCTCGCGCGGGCGCTGGTGATCAGGCCGCGGGTGCTGCTGCTCGACGAGCCGCTCTCCAACCTGGACCCGACGCTGCGGCAGAGCATGCGCGACGAGCTACGCTCCACCCTGCGGCAGTCCGGGGTGACGGCGTTGTTCGTCACGCACGACCAGGAAGACGCGTTCGCGGTGGCGGATCGCGTGGCGATGCTCGAGCGCGGACGTCTGCTCCAGGTCGGCACTCCCGAGTCGCTGTACCATGCGCCGGCGACGCGCGCCGTGGCGGAGTTCGTGGGGCGGGCCGCGCTCGTGCCGGCGGAACGACGCGGAGATCAGGTGCGGATCACCATCGGCGGCGTGGCGCTCGACGCACCCGCCCGGCAGCAGGATCCGAACACCAGCGGCCCGCGGCTCGCCGTGCTGCGCCCGGAGTCGCTCGTGCTCGCCGAGGACGAGCGGACGCCCTCGTGGCGGGGCGAGGTGGTCGGGCGCCGCTTCGCGGGCGGCCACGTGGTGTACCGCGTCCGACTGGGACGTGGTGTGGAGGTGGAGGTGATGGGCGACGGCGCCGGTGCGCGCGAAGGTGCGCAGACCGGTGTGCGGCTGGCCGGCGTGCCGGTGGCGGTGGTGCCGGGCTCCGCGTGAGGCGGGCGGCGGAAGGCGCGCGGCGTTCGTCAGGCGCGCGACGCCGCTGGAGCTCCGCCGGCGGCATCGCCGTGCTGGCACTGGCGCTGCTCGCGCTGCTGCTGTGGTCCGTCGTCTATCCCAACGTCGCGGTGATCGTCGGCAGCTTCGAGCGCGGACTCGGGGACTGGCGGGCGTTCGCCGCGAGCCCGGCGGACCTCGACGCGCTGCGCGGCACGATCATCGTGTCGATCGGTTCCGTCGTCGCGGCGCTGCTCGTCGGCGTGCCGCTGGCGTTCCTCCTCACCCGCACCGAGTTCCGCGGTCGGCGCGTGCTGAGCGGGGTGGCGACGCTGCCGGCCGCGCTGCCGCCGCTCGTCGGGGTGCTCGCCTTCCTGTTTCTCTATGGGGAGAGCGGGGTCGTGACGCGGCTGGTGCAGCGGCTGTTCGGGCTGCACGAGCCGCCGTGGACGCTCACGGGGCTCACCGCGGTGATCTTCGTGCACGCCTACACGATGTACGTGTACGTCTTCCTGTTCGTGAGTGCGGGGCTGGAGCGGTACGACACGACGCTGGATGAGGCAGCGATGGGGCTCGGCGCGTCGCGGACGCTGCTCCTTCGGCGGATCACCCTGCCGCTGCTCACCCCCTCGCTCGCCGGGGCGATGCTGCTCGTCTTCATGAGCGCGCTCGGCTCCTTCTCGGCGCCGTACGTGTTCGGGGGCGGGGCGCGGGTGCTGGCGACGCAGATCCTCGTGTCGAAGCTGAACGGCGCGCTCGGGCTGGCGTACGTCGAGACGACGGTGCTGGCCGTCACGGCGGTGCTCGCGCTCCTGCTGCTCCGGTGGCTGGAGGGGCGGCGTCGCTACAGCATGGCGGGGAAAGGGCGGGCGACGCGGAGCGCGCTCCGATCGCCCGTGGCGCGGGCCCTCCTGCCCGCCGCCGCCGCCGCGGTCGTGATCCTGCTCGTGCTGCCGCACGCGATGGTCGTCCTCGTCAGCTTCGCGCGCGACGGCGCGTGGACGACGCAGCTCCTGCCGCCGGAGTATACGCTCGACAACTACCGCAAGCTGGCGACGGACCAGGAGCTCTGGCGTCCGATCACGAACAGCGTGTGGATGTCCGTGCTGGCGACGGCGGCCAACGCCGTCGTCTGCTTCGCCATCGCCTATGTCGTCGTGCTGTCGCGCGCGCCGGGGAGAAAGGCGCTCGCGCTGCTCGCGGCGCTGCCGTGGGCGATCCCGGCGACCGCCATCGCGCTCGGGCTCGCCGCCACCTTCGACCGGAACGTGCCGGCGCAGCTGCGGATTCTTCTGGTGGGGACCTTCTGGATCTTGCCGCTGGCGTACTTCATCCGGAACATTCCGATCGTGACGAGCGCCATCGAGGGGTCGCTGCGACAGATGGACGCCACGCTCGAGGACGCGGCGCGGGGGCTCGGTGCGTCGCGCTGGCTCGCGTTGCGCCGCGTCGTGCTGCCGGCGGCGCGGCCGGGACTGGTGGCGGGGACGATGCTGGCAGGTGTTGCGGCGGTGGGGGAGTTCGTCGCGAGCGTGGTGCTGTACACGCACTCCAACCGGCCGATCTCGGTCGAGATCCTGGCCCAGGTGCGGTCGCTCTCGTTCGGTACCGCGGCGGCGTACAGCGTGCTGCTGATCCTGCTCGTGCTCGCGATCACGGTCGGGGCGCGATGGCTCGAGGGGCGGGTCGCGGAGAGCGAGCGGACGGTGAACGCGGCGTGACGAGACGAGCTGCCGGACAGGCGGTGCACAGGCTGGCCGTCACGGAATCGATCGACGGGCAGTGACTCGCGGGAGGAGCATCGGCGTATGAGCGAGCGGAACGTCGCACCATGGATGAGCGAGCGCAGGCGGCCCCGCGTCGTGATCATCGGTGGGGGATTCGGAGGGTTGTACGCGGCGCGGGCGTTCAAGCGGATGGACGTCGATCTCACCGTCATCGACCGGACCAATCACCACCTCTTCCAACCACTGCTGTACCAGGTGGCCACGGCGACGCTCGCGCCGACCGACATCACCGCGCCGATCCGGTGGCTGCTCGCTCGGCAGACGAACGCGTCCGTGATGATGAGCGAGGTGCAGCGCATCGACGTGTCGCGGCGGACGGTGGAGATCGAGGGGGAGCGCGAGCTGCCATACGACTATCTGATCGTCGCGGCCGGTGCTCGGCATTCCTACTTCGCGCATCCGGAATGGGAGACCGCCGCCCCGGGGCTGAAGAGCATCGACGACGCGATCCGACTGCGCCAGCGCATCCTCAGTGCCTTCGAACGAGCGGAGCTCGAGACCGATCCGGTAGAGCGCGCCGCCTGGCTCACCTTCGTCATCGTCGGCGGAGGGCCGACCGGGACCGAGCTGGCCGGGATGCTGCCGACGATCGCTCGCCACATCCAGCCGCGCGACTTCCGGCGCATCGCGCACGAGCCGGCCCGGGTGGTGCTGCTCGAAGGGGGGGCCAGGGTCCTCCCGACCTACCCCGACAGCCTGTCCGAGCACGCCCGGCGCGATCTCGCGAACCTCGGCGTGGAAGTGCGCACCGGTGCGCTGGTGACGGCGGTGGAGCGCGATCACGTGCGGGTGGGCGACGCCGAGGTGATCCGCTCGAACACGGTGATCTGGGCGGCGGGGAATGCTGCGTCGCCGCTCGGAAAGTCG
>JABFYH010000016.1 GCA_013361335.1 Gemmatimonadaceae bacterium
CCGGATCCTGCATCAGGAAGCTCACACCGCCGCCCGGATACCAGGCGAAGGCGCGGCGCCCCGAGTCGGCGCCGGTGCGCGCATTGTCGTCGCCGCCCCCTCCCGCCGTGTTCTCGCGTAGCGGCCGCCGGCCGAGGGTCGCCAGCTTTCGTCCGTCCGCGGTCCAGAGCTGTTCCTCGGTGCCGAAGCTCGCCACCGGCACGAGGTACGAGAACGGCTTCTGGAGCAGCGTCACCCGCAGCTGCTGCCCATCGGGGGACACGGACACTTCATCAATCGCCGCGGGCGCGCCGACGTTGCGCGTCGCGCCGCCCCGCGCGTCGATACGCGCGAGCTGTCCCGTGCCGTAGTACTCCAGCAGCGCCTTCTCGTAGGGCGAGGCGAGCAGGCTCGCGTAGGTCGGCGTCTTGTTCCTGGTCCCCGCGGTCGTCATGCGCACCAGCGGCCCATCCGCCACCGCCGGCTCCTTCGGCATCGCCATTCGTTGCTCCGGGACGAGCACCGCGTACACCGCGCTGCCGTCCGGCGCCCAGTCCAGCGTCGTCGCGAGCACGGGGAGTGCCGCGCGCGCGCTCGCGCGGCGTGACGCGCCGCTTCGCGCGTCGGCGACGTAGACGTACGACGCGTCGTCGAAGTTCGCGAGGAAGGCGATCCGCGAGCCGTCCGGCGACCAGGTGGGCGACGACGCCGTCGCCCCGCTCGGGATCTCGAGCTTCGTCCTGGCGCCCGTCTCCGCGTCCACGATCTCGATCGCGCCAAGACCGCGCGTGGTCAGCTGGCGCGACCGGTTGGCCCGCGTGTCGACCTGCAGCCCACCCAGATACACGTGAGCCCGGGCGAACTTCGCGTTGACGCCCAGCCCCTCGTTGTGCGTGGCCAGGAAGTGGCGCTTGTCCGGGCTCTGCTGCGTGAGGGTGGAGTTCTGCTGGCGGGGCGCGGTGACCAGGCGCGCCACCTCGGGCGGCGGGGTCACGAACCGCTCCTGCGCGAGCAGCGCGCGGTCCGCCTCCACAGACTGCGCCGACGACAGTGGGGCGACGAACAACAGCGCGCCGGCGGCCAGCCATAGCCGGACCGTCGCGCGAGTGGAGTGGCGCTTCATCGAGAGCTCCAAGGGCGGGATGAGCGAGACGGCACCGTGCCGCACAGCTATTATATGCCCGCCCCCCGCCTTCCGTTGAAACCCGATTGACCGCGATCCGTGACGACGAAGGGCACACCGGACTCGCTCCGATGTGCCCCTCGCGCCTCTAGAACGCCGTCACGGTTCACGGTTCACGGATCACGGTACGGCGGGTTTTTCCTCAGGCAGCAGAACGAATCGAGCGTAGTTGTTGAGGTCGAGGTACTGCTTCGCCGCCGCCTGGATGGAGGCCGGCGTCATCGCCTTGATCGACGCATCGTCCAGGAACCCCGCCATCGGCTCGCCCGCCTGGTCGCGCCCCACGATGTTCGTCAGCCAGTAGCCGTTCTGCTTGAGCGCCGTCTCGCGGGCGCGCAGCGTCTGCGCCCGCACCTTCTCGACGTCCGCCGCCGTCGGGCCAACCCGCTTGAGGGTGTCGATGAACGCGAGCACCGTCGGCGCCAGCACGTCCACGTTCTCCGGCGACGAGCTGTACGACACCTGGATCGAGTACTCCGCCCGCGGGATCCGGCTCCCCGCGCCGCCCACGTTCGGGCTGTACGTCCCCCCCAGCTTCTCGCGGAGCGTCTCCAGCAGCTTGATCTGCATGTAGTCCACGAGCCCGCGCAGGGCGACGCGATTCTCCGGCGTGAAGGTGAACGGGCCGGTGAACATCATCAGCGTCGTCGCCTTCGGCTCGATCCCCTTGCGCACCGTCCGGCTCACCACACCCCTCGGTGCACCGCTGCTCACGTCGCGCCAGGTCTCCTTGCTGCCGGTCGCCGGCAACGATGCCAGGTACCGCTCCACGAGCGGGCGCAGCGCCGTCGTGTCCACGTTCCCGACGAACACGAAGGTGAAGTTCCCGGCGTTGGTGAACCGCGCCCGATAGAAGGCGAGCGCCTTGTCCGCGTCCACCTCGGCGAACGTCGCCGCCGTCACCGGGCGCGTGCGGAAGGAGTGCTGCCCCATCGTCACCTGCACCGTGTCGCGGAACACCTGGTCCGGATCCGACCCGCGGTTCGCGATGAAGGGCCCCACCTGGTTCCGGAACGCCTGCAGCGCCGCCGTGTCCAGGCGCGGCGCTGTGAAGTAGAGGTGCGCCAGCTGGAACAGCGTCTCCAGATCCTTCGGCGACGCGCTCCCCGTCAGCCCTTCCGTCGTCTCCGACACCGACGGCACGACCTGCACCGCCTTGCCCGCCAGCTTCTTGCCCAGGTCGACGCGGCTGAGCGTCCCGACCCCGCTCAACGTCACGATCTGCGACGCCAACGACGCGGACATGAAGTCCGGATCCGCCGCGAGCGAGGTGCCACCATTGGCGTACGCCGAGAAGAGGATCTCGTCCGCCTTGAAGTCCGTCGGCTTCACGAGCACCCGCGCGCCGTTCGACAGCGTCCACTCGGTGACGTCCACCCCCGGGATCGCCCGCTGGCCGGTGATGCGGCCGGCCGCCGGCAGCTTGGCCACCAGCGCGTCACCCGACACGTTCTCCACATAGGCGGTCACCGGCGCCTTCGCCGTCCGGTCGAACACCGCGAGCAGCTCCGCGACGCTCGGCACCTTCGCGTCGCTCTTCTCCGGCGCGGTCGCGACGACCACTCGATTCTCGTCGGTGATCCACCGGCTCGCCGCGGCGTTCACGTCGGCCAGCGTGATCGTCGGCAGGAGCTGCTGCACCAGCTCGTACTCCTTCTCCACGCCGGGGATCGCCTCGTGCTCGAGATAGTTCCCGATGTACTCCTCGACGAAGGCGCCCGAGTTGGTCTTGTCGCGCTCCGCGTTGGCGCGCTCGTAGGCGCGCAGCATGTTCTGCTTCGCCCGATCAAGCTCCGACTGGAGATAGCCGAACTGGTCGACGCGACGGGCCTCGGTGAGCAGCGCCTCCAGCCCCCGCTCGATCCCACCATCCTTCACCGCCGCGCCGAGGGTGAAGCCCTCCGTCGCGCGCGCGAGGAACTGCCCCTTCGACGACCCCGCGCCGAGGAAGGGCGCATCCGGCTTCTGGGCGATCTCGTTGAAGCGGGAGTTGAGCATGCTGGTGTACAGCTCGGCCATCAGGTCGCGGCGATAGTCGCCCACCGTCCGCGTCGGCTGCGCCGGCGTCTTGAAGGTCACCTGGACCTGCGAGCTCGTGGCTTCCTTGTCCGTCGCGATCGCCACCAGCGGCGCGGCGTTGTCGGGCACCGGATACTCGGTGCGCGCCCGCTCGTGCGCCACCGGCTTGAGGCGGCTGAAGTGCCGCTTGATCTGCGCCTCGATCGATGCAGGATCGAAGTCCCCGACGGCGATCACCGCCATCAGGTCGGGGCGGTACCAGTCGGCGTAGAAGCGGCGCAGCTGCGACGGGTTCGCGCGCATGATGCTCGACTCCGTGCCGATCGGCAGCCGCTCCGCGTACCGCGAGCCCTTCAGCGCGACGGGGAGGATCTTGTGCAGCATCCGCTCGCCCGCCCCCTTGTTCCCGCGCCACTCCTCCCGCACGACGCCACGCTCGTTCACGACCTCGGTCGAGTCGAAGCGCTGCCCGTGCGCCCAGTCCTCGAGGATCTGGAAGCCCTTTTCCACGATTGCCGCCGTGTCCGTGGGGACCGGCAGGATGTAGACGGTCTGGTCGAAGCTCGTGTACGCGTTCAGGTCCGGCCCGAACCGCACACCGATCGACTGCAGGTACTTCACGAGATCGTTCTTCGCGAAGTTCGTCGTCCCGTTGAACGCGGTGTGCTCGAGGAAGTGCGCATAGCCGAGCTGGTTCTCGTTCTCCAGCACCGAGCCGGCATTCACCACGAGCCGCAGCTCGGCGCGCTTCTCCGGCCGCGCGTTCTTGCGGATGTAGTAGCGGATGCCGTTGGGCAGCGTGCCGATCTTCACCTTCGGATCGGTCGGCAGGGGCGCCGTGAGTACGGGCGTCGACTGCTGCGCACCGAGCGGCAGGGCGACGACGAAGAGGAGCAGCCGAGTGAAACGACGCATCGGTCCTGGGGAGCGGGGGAGGTAGGTGAGCCCGGGGATACGCCGCACGGCATACGCGCACGGCGCACGTTCGCGGCGACTATACACTCCGGCGCGCGGGCGTGATCCTGACGACCGCGGGTCCTACCCCGCCACTACCGTCCAGTCAGCATCCGCCGCTTGAGCGTCGCGAGCCGCTTGCGAACCGACCCGTCGAGCACGGTATCGCCGACGTGCACGACTACGCCGCCCATGATCGCCGGGTCGACGGTCACGTGCGGGACGACTTCCTTGCGGAACAGCCGCGTCAGCTGCGTGGCGAGCGCCTTCACTTCGGCGTCGTTCTGCTCGCGCGCAACCGTCACCCGCGCGTGCAGCCGCCCCTCCACGGCGTCCACCAGGTCGGTGTACTCGACCGCGATCTCGGGGATGAGCATCTGCCGTCTGTTGCGCACCAGCGCCTGAAGATACCGCACCATCAGCCGCGGCATCCGGTCCTGCAGCGACTTGCCGAGGACGTCGATCTTCGTCTGCGCCGGCACGCGCGGCGACTCGAGGAAGAGCCGCAGCGTCGGATCCGTCTCCATCGCCCGGGCGACGTCGGACAGCATGCCGCCCCAGCCGCGCAGGTTCCCCGCCTTCGTCGCCAGCGCCAGCAGCGTCTCGGCGTAGCTCCGAGCGATCGTCGTGTCGCGCATCGGACTTACCGGCTCGCCGACACGGCGGCCGGCGAGACGCTCTCGAGGAAGCTCTCCACCAGCTTGCGGTTCGCGTCACGGTCCAGGTTCTGGCCGATCACCTTGCCCGCGCCGACGATGGCGAGGTCCACCGCCTCGCGACGCAGCTGGGCGATCGCCTTCGCGCGCTCCGCTTCGATCTCGCCGCGCGCGCGCTCCAGCATGCGCGTCTGCTCGGCGTGTGCCTGCTCGACCAGCTCGGCACGAACGCGTTCCGCCGCCGCCCGCGCATCGGCGATCATCTTCTGCCCCTCGGCCCGCGACGCGTCGAGCGCCGCGCGATGCTGGGCGAGCAGCAGCGCCGCCTCTTCACGGTCGCGCTTGGCCGAGTCGATCGCATCCTGCAGCGCGCGCTCGCGCGCCTCGACGGCGGCGGTGATCGGCCCGAACGCGAACTTCGCGAGCACGGCCAGCAGCACCAGGAAGATGACCAGCGTCCAGAACATCAGCCCGTAGTTCGCCGCCAGCAGGTTGGCCGGGTGGGCCTCCTGCGCGGAAGCGACGGGCGCGGCGAGAACGAGCAGCAGGAGCGAGCGGAGCGGAGTGCGCATCGAAGGACCGAATTGAGGGGTGAGCGTCCGCCGCCCCGGGGCGGCGGACCCTCGAACGAAGTTAGATCTTGCCCTGGATCTGGAACGCGATCACGACGCCGAAGAGCGCGGCGCCCTCGATGAGGGCGGCGAGAATCAGCGCGGCGGTCTGGATGCGGCCGGCGGCCTCCGGCTGGCGCGCCATGCCCTCGACGGCCTGGCCACCGATGCGGCCGATGCCGAGGCCAGCGCCGATGACGGCGAGACCGGCACCGAGGCCGGCGCCGACGGCCATCAGACCGCGCGGGTTGGAGGTCGTCGCGTCCGTCGCGACCTGCAGGAGCGGAAGGATCTCGATCATTGCTCTATCTCCGATGCGTGCTTGAAGCGTGAACCGTCAGCGCCCGCGACTGCACTTCCGTCGCCGTCCGCCAGCGAGACCCGGGTCTCAGCGGACTTCCCTGGTCGCTCGACCAGGTACACGGCGCGCGGGAGGGCGAACTCCGTGCGCCTGTCCTTCATGACACGCTAGTGCGCGCCTTCTCGAATCTGCCCGATGAACACGCTCGCCAGCAGCGCGAAGATGAACGCCTGCAGGAACGCCACGAACAGCTCCAGCATCATGATCGCCACCGCCATCGCCGCGGGGGCGATGCCGATGAAGTAGCTCTGGAAGGTGAAGATCAGCCCGATCAGCGCGAGCACGACGATGTGCCCCGCCGTCATGTTGGCGAAGAGACGGATCGCGAGCGCGAACGGCTTCGTCAGCTTGCCCACCACCTCAATCGGCGACATCAGCACGAACATCGGCACCCGCATCCACAGCGGCAGGTCCTTGTTCCAGTAGAAGATCGTGTTGAGGTAGCCCAGCCCCTGCGCCCGCATCCCCGCGACCTCCACCATCAGGAAGGTGATGATCGCCAGCGTCGCCGTCACCGAGATGTTGCCCGTCGCCGTCGACCCGAAGGGGACGAGGCCGAGCAGGTTGGCGATCAGGATGAAGAAGAAGAGCCCGAGGATGAAGGGCGCGTACTTCTCGCCATGATGGCCCAGGTTGGGAATGGCGACTTCCTGCCGGATGTAGAGCACCATCGCCTCGATTCCTGCGGCGAACCCCTTGGGGCGCCCGACCTCGTGGGTGTGGCGGACGTGCGCGCGCGCCGCGCCGATGAGGATCACGCAGCAGAGCACCGCGGCCAGCAGCAGCATCACGACGTGCTTCGTGGGCGAGAGGTCCACCTCGAGCCCTCCCAGGTGGATGGGCGCCCACCGCGGCAGCTCGATCTCGTGCGGCGGCGCCCAGAACTTCGGGAACGAGGGCACGTCGAGGCAGTGCGAGTCGGTGATGTGCGGCGTGATGATGTCGTTCGGATCGTGCGCGCCGCAGGCGGCTTCCGCCGAGGCGCCGTGCTCTTCGGGCGTCGCTGTCCCGTGCTGCACCTCGCCCGCCGTGACGGCGGCCGAGTGCGCAGCCGCGGCGTCGATCGCCGGCGCATGGGATTGGGCGCCGAGCGGGGCGGCCGCGAGCACGAGCGCGAGGAGGAACGGACGAGTCGTCATACGTTGAGCAGCGGCGGTTCGATCAGTTCGGTCAGGAAGAAGAAGGTCGCGAGGCTCACCAGCGCCACGTTCGACGGGAGGCCCAGCCCCCGGCTCACGAACCCATGGATCACGAGGACGATCAGGCAGATCACCGCACCGAGCGCCCAGCCAGCCACGCCGTTGCCACTCACGGCGAGCAGCCGCGCGATGGCGAAGGCGACCATCTGCACCACGAGCGCGACGAGCGCGCTCACCAGCACCGCCCGCCGGTCCAGCGGCGCGCCCCACACCAGGGCGAGCACCGCGCCGGCGAGGCCGATCACCACCAGCGAGCTGAGACCGTACAGCGCCACCGCGCGCCCGACGGAGCGTTGGGTCATGCCGAGCCGGGGGGCGTCTGGCCTCTCGCCTTGCGGGCCGCGCGTGCCGCGTCCTCGCGTGCCTGAGCGGCCATGAGCTTCGTGTACATGCTGTAGAAGCTCGCCCCTGCCCCGAGGAACACCCCGACGATGAGGAGCCAGGGCGCCGTGCCGAGCTTCCGATCGAGCCACTGCCCCAGGTAGAGCCCCCCAAAGATGGCGATGACGAAGGTGAGCCCATGGCCGGCGAACTGGCCGGCCGACGTCCCCTCTTCTCCGTCGCCTCGAGCGCCGGGCGGACCGATCGGTTCTCCCGTCATTTCGAGGGCGGAATCTAGCGCTTGTGAAATTTTTCGCAAGCGAATCGGCCCCTCGGACCGAACATAGGCCGAAGATTTGTGTCGAGCCCGCAAGTGTATCTGGAATCACAACTTCGGTGTGACCGCTCAGGCTTCACATTCGTCAAGCTGTTGATAACTTCATCCCCGGTTGGATGTGTGAGCGGACGCCCGCCACACCCTTCCGGTGTCTTTTTCTCCGTGCCTTGACAATGAACACCCGCATCCTGATCCCGCTGCTCCTCGCCGGAGCGGTCGCCCTTGCCTGTGGCTCGCAGTCGCATCCCGATGCGACCGCACGAAGCCGGACAGACAAGAGCGTGCGGCAGGCGGGAACACCCAGCGCCGTCACGGTCGCCGTGGCGCCGGTGAGCCAGGCGAAGCACGCGGGCACGCCCGCTGCCGTCGCGCCCCTCAAGAGTGCGTTCGTCGTGAGAGCCGAAGCGCGCGCGATTCATTTCTCGCTCGACCTCACCAACGCGACGAAGAAGAATCTCGAGCTCGAGTTCCCGAGCGGCCAGGAATACGATTTCGCGGTGCTCGACTCCACCGGCCGCGAGGTGTACCGCTGGGGCAAGGAGCGCATGTTCACGCAGTCGCTCCAGAACCGCGTCCTCGACGGCGGTGAGACGCGCCGCTACGAGGAGTCCGCGGACAAGGCGCTGCCGAACGGCAGCTACGTCGCCGTCGCCACGCTCCGCAGCAGCAACTTCCCCGTGCAGGAGCGCGTGCCCTTCCGGCTGCAGTAAGCACCACCGCCCGTCAGCACGTCCAGCGATCGCCGCCTGCATGCCGGGCGGCGATCGTGCGTTTCGGCGCTGGTGACCGACGCCGATCGTCGCGGGTACTGCTCTCTGCTGCTGCACGTCACCATCCAGCGATCGTCTGCCATGCGCGCTTCCCGCTCCACTTCGCTGCTCGCCGCCGCTGTCGCCGTTCTCCTCGGTGCCTGTACGTCGACGACCGAGCTCCGTCCCGCCGATCAGCCGGTAGTGGCCGTCGACGGGCCGGCGCTGGACGCGAGGATGACCGCGGTGGTGGTGGCGTCCGGCGTCACCTTCGAGCTGCGCATCACCGACATGCAGACGGCGCCGCTCACCGCGCATTTCAACACCAGCCAGCAGTACGACTTCCGCGTACGCCGGCTCGATGGCTCGACAGTTTGGACCTGGAGCGCCGACAAGGGGTTCACCACCGCGCTCACCTCACGCACCTTCGCGCCGGGAGAGACGGTGGTCTACACGGCGACATGGACGCCGACCGAACGCGGAAGCTTCGTCGTGGACGGATGGCTGACCAGCAGCTCGCACGCGGCGCTGGCCTCTGCCCCGCTGTCCGTTCCCTGATCGGAACGCTCGGGCTCGGCCGTGCGTACACAGAACGGGACGCCACGCGGCGTCCCGTTCGGCGTTTCGGGTGTCTCATGTTCACGCCCCGCGCCCGCTGATAGCTTTCGGTCGCGCCTCATCCCGACACCAGCCGACTCCGCACGTGACGAGCTCCGCCAATCTGCGCTCCACCACCGCGCGTGACGACGACCGCGACCTCGAGCTGCTCGACCAGCTCGCCCGCGCGCGCGTCGCACTGAACGCGCAGATCGCGCGGCGCATCGTCGGTCAGCGCGACACGGTGGACAACCTCGTCGCCGCGATCCTCGCCGGCGGACACGCGCTCCTCGTCGGCGTCCCCGGGCTGGCGAAGACGCTGCTCGTGCAGACCGTGGCGCAGGCGCTCGACCTCAAGTTCTCGCGCGTACAGTTCACGCCCGATCTCATGCCGAGCGACATCACCGGCACCGAGCTGCTGGAGGAGGACCACACCACGGGCGGCCGCTTCTTCAAGTTCGTGCACGGGCCGATCTTCGCGAACATCGTGCTCGCCGACGAGATCAACCGCGCCCCGCCGAAGACGCAGGCCGCGCTCCTCCAGGCGATGCAGGAGCACGCCGTCACCGCCGCCGGCAAGACGCACGTGCTGTCGGAGCCGTTCTTCGTGCTCGCCACCCAGAATCCGATCGAGCAGGAGGGCACGTATCCCCTGCCCGAAGCGCAGCTCGACCGGTTCATGGTGCAGCTCACGGTTGGTTATCCCAGCCGCGAGGAAGAGGAGCGCATCGTGGCCGAGACGACGACCGATGCGGCACCCGAGGTCCGCCCGGTATTGAATGGAGAGCAGCTGTCTGCCCTGCTCCATCTCGTGCGCCGCCTCCCCGCGGCGCCGAGCATCGTGAGCTACGCGGTGAAGCTGGCGCGCGCGACGCGCCCCGATGCGCCCGAAGCGTCGGCGGAGGTGAAGCGCTACGTGAGCTGGGGCGCCGGCCCGCGCGCGTCGCAGTATCTCATCCTCGGCGCCAAGGCGCGCGCGGCGATGGACGGCCGCGCGATGCCCGATCTCGACGACGTCGCCGCGATGGCGCTCCCCGTGCTGGCGCACCGCGTCGTGCTGAACTTCCAGGCGGACGCGGAAGGGGTGACCGCGGCCAAGGTCGTCGCCGGCCTGCCGAAGCCGTAGCGGACGTGGCGACCGCACGGCTCCGCCAGACGCGGCGGCGTGTGAGCCGGCGCACATCTCATCTCAGCCGGCTGTTACGCGCCCCTTTGCCACCCCGTCTGTAGAGGTGAGCGCGGCACCACCCGACGCCGGGAGCGGACGTGAAGGATGAGCACCACCCCCTCCAGCAGCCGAGAGCGGAGCAGTTCGATCGCATCGTCCGTGAGCTGATGCCGAAGATCCGCCTGCTGTCGCCGCACCTCTCCGAGCTCGAGGTGCTGCGCGCTGCGGCACGCATGGCGGAATACCGGCTGGACGACGAGGCGACCCTGATGTGGGGCGGGCGGTTCCCGTGACCACGGGACACTGGGCCCTCGAGGAGCCGGAGGACGACGCGCCCACCGGCGCACCGCGATCGGTGCGGCGTGCGCAGCGCTTCCTCGAGATCGTCGACGCCATCGCCGCCGCCAACCGCCCCCTGCTCCCCACCATGACGGAGAAGTACTTCCGCCGGATGGTGCTGCGCATGGCCGAGCATCAGCTGCTCTACGAGGAGTATCAGCGCGGGCGCTCGTGAGCCGCGGCCCGGCCGCCGCGCCATGCAGGGCTCAGGGCCCGACCGTCACGGCTGCGGCATCGGAGCGATGCGACCCGTATGCGCCGACGACCGTGTACGTCCCCGGGGGTAGCCGGCGACCGGGCAGGTCGTTCCCGATCGCGAAATCGAAGTACTGTCGCTTCACCTCGCCCGGGGCGAAGGTGACGACGCTGGGGTCGAGCGCCACCTCCGCGCCAACGGTCCCTCCGGTGAGGCCGCGGACGTCGTACTGGAAGGAAAGGGCGCGGGCGGTCGTCGTGGGCGAGAGCTTGGCGATGACCGGGCGCTGGAGGGTGTTCCGGACGGCGACGCGGACGACGAAGAAGCCGCCGTCGCGATCGGAGGTGGGCGCGGCGGGGCTGATTTCCGTCGTCACCTCGAGGCTCGACGGCAGGATCGTGAGCGCCGTGGGGTCGGCGGGTGGCGCGCTCCCCGCGTCGGCGATGCAGGCTGCGCCGCAGTCGACGACGCCGGCGCACTTCTCGAGGTACTGGTCGCGCGGGTGGCCCCCGATGCGGATGAGGGCGTGCAGCATCTCGTGGCGGACGCTTCCGCCGTCGAGCACCGCGTTGCCGGCGAGGACGATCTGGTCGCCGGCGCTGGTCCAGTAGCCGACGACGCGTCGCCCGACGCTCTCGAAGTCGGAGACGCCGGGGATCTCGAAGAAGGTGACGTCCTGGAAGGGGCCGCGCACACCGGAGCAGCTCTCGGTCATGGCCCACCAGCGGGCGTAGACGGCGGGCGGAGTGATGACCTCGGCGCCGGGCGGGAGCGGGGGCGCCGTCGGGAAGCGGCAGGTGGTCAGCGCGCCGCAGAGGGCGACGGCGGTGCCGAGGCTGAGGCCGACCGGGTGGCCGAGGGGGGAGCGCACGGGGAGCCTCGGCCGGTGTCCAGGGGTCAGCCGGTGTAGGTCAGGAGGATGGCGATCTTCTGGGCCAGGGCGCGGAGCTGCTGGGTGTGGAGGCGGACGCCGTGGACGTTCTCCTCGTACTCGCGGCTTCCTTCCCACGCGGTGGCCTCGCGCTCGATGGCGGTGAGGTCGTCGCGGGTGAAGCGGACCTCTTCGCCGGGGACGCGGGCGTGGGGGCGGGAGCGGTCGTGCTGGGTGCCGCAGATGACGCAGTATTCCTCGGGCCGGCCGCACACCGGGCAATAGTCGTCAAGCGCCGCGGGCTGGGGCGCTTCGGGGACGCGCAGGGTCTGGGACATACCGGGCAGTGACGGCGTGATTGTGACGGGGCTCACCCATGCTAACGCAAAAAGTGGGGGGCGACAACAG
>JABFYH010000189.1 GCA_013361335.1 Gemmatimonadaceae bacterium
GGCGCCGGATCGCCCTTCCCGCCGCGTCCGGTCGCGTCGGCGTCGCCCGGTGGATTCGGTGGCCCGACCCGTCGCGACGACCGCCGCCCCGTGGGTGGTGGCCCGCAGAGCGGCAATCCGCCTGCCGCCGGCGCTGGCGCCGGCGCCGGGACCGCCAGCCGCGGCCGCAAGAAGGGCAAGCGTGGCTCGGTGGACCAGGAAGTCGTGGATGCGAACATCGCCAAGACCATGGCGTCGATGCGCGGCGCGCCCACGCGCGGCGGCCGCGTCGACCGCCGCGGCATGCGCGAGGAGGCCGAAGCCTCCCGCCTCGCCGAGGTGGAGC
The DNA here is from genome assembly GCA_013361335.1 of Gemmatimonadaceae bacterium. Classification (GTDB taxonomy): domain Bacteria; phylum Gemmatimonadota; class Gemmatimonadetes; order Gemmatimonadales; family Gemmatimonadaceae; genus AG11. The sequence continues at coordinate 326 of JABFYH010000189.1, forward strand.
GCGAGAAGAAGCTCGTGCGCGTCAACGAGTTCATCACGGTCAGCGAGCTCGCGCAGATCCTGAAGGTCTCCCCCACGGAGATCGTCGGCTTCGCGTTCAAGAACCTCGGCCTGATGATCACCGTCAACCAGCGGCTCGACTTCGATCAGATCGAGATCGTCGCCGGCGAGTTCGGCTTCCAGGCGGTTCGGGAGGACGAGTATCAGGCCGAGGAAGTCGGCACCGTCGTCCAGGACACGGCGGAAGACATGAAGCCGCGGCCTCCGATCGTCACGATCATGGGCCACGTCGACCACGGCAAGACCTCGCTCCTCGACTACATCCGCAAGGCGAACGTCGTTGCCGGGGAGGCCGGTGGCATCACCCAGCACATCGGCGCCTACCACGTCGAGCTGCCCAGCGGCAAGCTGATCACCTTCCTCGACACCCCGGGCCACGAGGCGTTCACCGCCATGCGTGCGCGCGGCGCGCAGGTCACCGACGAGGTGATCCTCGTCGTCGCGGCCGACGACGCCGTCATGCCGCAGACGATCGAGGCCATTTCGCACGCAAAGAACGCCGGCGTCCCGATGATCGTCGCGATCAACAAGATCGATCTGCCGCAGGCGAACGCGATGAAGGTGAAGCAGGACCTCCTCCAGCACGGCGTCGTGCTCGAGGAGTTCGGCGGCACCACGCTCAGCACCGAGATCTCCGCCAAGAAGGGCACGGGCATCCCGGACCTGCTCGAGCAGGTGCTCCTCCAGGCCGAGCTGCTCGATCTCAAGGCGAACCCCGACAAGCGCGCGACCGGGACGGTGGTGGAAGCGCAGCTCGACGCGGGCAAGGGGCCGGTGGCCACCGTGCTGGTGCAGAGCGGCACCCTCCGCGTCGGCGACGACTTCATCGTCGGCATGTACTCGGGCCGCGTTCGCGCCCTGCTCGACGAACGCGGCAGGACGGTCAAGGCCGCGGGCCCGGCGATCCCGGTGCAGGTGCTCGGCATGCAGGGCGTTCCGATGGCGGGCGATCAGCTGCTCGTCGTCGAGGATGCAGGTGCCGCGCGAGAAGTGGCCCAGCGTCGCGAGCGGCTCGACCGCGAGGCCAAGAGCCGCCGCACGACGCGCGGCGTGACGCTCGAGGACTTCATGTCGCAGTCCACCGCCGGCGAGGTGCGCTCCCTGCGCATCCTCATCAAGGCGGACCAGGGCGGACCGGCCGAGGCGCTCGCCGACGCCCTCCAGCAGCTCGGCACGAGCGAGGTGAAGGTCGAGGTGGTGCACCGCGGTGTGGGTGCCATCACCGAGAGCGACATCCTGCTCGCCCGCGCCTCCGGCGCGATCATCATCGGCTTCCACGTGCGCCCGGACAACAATGCGCGCGCGGCCGCCGAGCGCGAGAACGTGGAGATCAAGCTGTATCGCATCATCTACGAGGCGGTCGCCGACGTGCGGCTCGCCCTCGAGGGGATGCTGCGCCCCGAGCAGCGCGAAGTCGTGCTGGGCGAGGCCGAGGTGCTCGAGACCTTCAAGGTGCCGAAGATCGGGCTCATCGCCGGCTGCGCGGTGCGGAGCGGGCTCATTCGCCGCGACGCGCGCGTGCGCGTCATCCGCGACGGCGTCGAGGTCTTCGAGGGGACGATCCACTCGCTGCGCCGCTTCAAGGACGACGTTCGCGAGGTCCGCGAAGGCTTCGAGTGCGGTATCGGCATCGAGAACTTCAACGACATCAAGGTCGGCGACCGGATCGAGAACTACCGCACCGAGGAGGTCGCGCGGACGCTCGAGTCGGCCCCGCAGGGCTGACCCATGGCAGACCACCATCGCTCCGAGCGCGTCGCGGCCGCGATGCGCGAAGAGATCGCCACCTTCCTCGCCAACGACGTCAAGGATCCCCGCATCATGGGGCTCGTGACCGTCACGGCGGTCGAGATCACACGCGATCTCCGTCACGCCAGGGTCTTCGTCAGCGTCCTCGGCTCGGATTCGCAGCGGGCCGCGACCTTTGAGGGCCTCGGCAACGTCGCCTCGCATCTGCGTGGACGCGTCGGTCGTGCGCTGCGCCTGCGCGTGGCGCCCGACATCGAGTTCCGCAACGACGAGAGCGTCGCCCATGCGGCGCACATCGAGCAGCTTCTCGCCCAGGTCCGCAAGGACGGTCACTCTGAGACCGCCACGCCTACCGCCTCGGATGAGGGAAGCGACGACCACTGACGGGCTCCTCCTCGTCGACAAGCCGGCGGGGGTGACGTCGCACGACGTGGTGCTGGCCGCGCGGCGCGCCTTCGGCGAGTCGCGCATCGGTCACGCCGGCACGCTCGACCCCTTCGCGACCGGCCTGCTCGTGCTGCTGCTCGGCCGCGCGACGCGATTGCTCCCGCACCTCGACGGCGTCCCGAAGGAGTACGAGGCGACCATCGCGCTCGGACGCGAGACGGAGACCGACGACCTGCACGGCGCCGTGGTGCGCGAGGCTCCGCCGCCGGACGACGACGCCATCCGCGATGCCATCGGCCGCCTCACCGGGCCGCTCGATCAGATCCCGCCGGCGTACTCGGCCAAGCGCGTCGCCGGCCGCCGCGCGTACGAGGCCGCTCGCGCCGGCGACCGGCTCGAGCTCGCGCCAGCGCGTGTCATCGTGTTCGGGTGGCGCGACGTCGTCCGCGACGGCGACTCGCTGCGCGCCGTGATCGCCTGCGGTGGGGGCACCTACATCCGCGCCCTCGCGCGCGACCTTGGCCGACTCACCGGCAGTGCCGCGCATCTCGCTGCACTCCGGCGCACCCGCAGCGGCCCCTTCCAGGTCGCGGATGCCGTGTCCCTCGACACCCTCCGTGCCGGTGGTGCAACGCTCCAGCCGGCACTCGATGCGCTGCCGACGATTCCGCACGTCGTCTTGAGCGACGACGACGCCGAACGCGTGCTGCGCGGGATTGCCGTTGGACAGGGCGCCGCGGCCGGTACGGCCGCGCTCATAGACGGGCGCAGCGGCGCGCTCGTCGCCCTGGCCGAGGCCGATGGCGAACGGTGGCAGCCGCGAGTCGTGATGCGGAAGGTCGGCTGACGATGCAGCTGCTCGACGGAGCGACGCCGCTCGACACTTCCATTGCGGGCACCGTGATCACGGTCGGCACCTTCGACGGCGTGCACCGGGGGCACCAGGATGTGCTCCGCCGCCTCGTCGCCCGCGCTCGCGCCGTGCGGCTTCCGAGCCTGCTCGTCACCTTCGAGCCGCATCCGCTCGAGGTCATCAACCCGGCGGCCGCGCCGCGCCTCCTCACCACGCGCGCCGAAAAGCTCGCCGTGCTTCGCACCGTCGGGCTCGACTATGTCGCCGTCGTCCCCTTCACGCCGGCGTTCGCCGCGCAGTCGGCGGAGGAGTTCGTCGATCGCGGCTTGCTCGAGCGCTTTCGCATGCGGGAGCTGCTCATTGGGCATGACCACGGCTTCGGGCGCGGTCGCGAGGGGGACGTCGATACCCTGCGCGCCCTCGGCGCGGCCCGCGGGTTTGCCGTCGACGTCGTCGCACCGGTCGAGACGCCGGACGGTGAGCCGATCAGCAGCTCGCGCATCCGCCGCGCGGTCGCCGCCGGCGCGCTGGCCGACGCGGAGTCCGCGCTCGGTCGTCGCTACAGCGTCAGCGGCGATGTGGTCGCCGGCGAGGGGCGCGGGCGCAGCCTCGGCTTCCGCACCCTCAACGTCCAGCCCGAGTCCGACCGGAAGCTGTTGCCCCCCGACGGCGTCTACGCGATCGAGGCCCGCACGGCGCGCGGCCACTATGGTGGCATGCTCAACCTCGGCGGCCGTCCCACCTTCGGCGACGAGCGCCGCACCATCGAGGCGCACCTGTTCGACGCCGACGGCGACTTCTATGGCGACTTCGTCGAGGTCGCCTTCGTGACACGGCTCCGCGACACGATGCGTTTCGATGGACCCGCTGCCCTCATGACCCAGCTCGCCGCCGACGAGCGCGCCGCGCGACTCGCGTTGACGGCCCCCGGCGGAGCGGGTAACCTTAATGGTTCCACGCCCGTACCTCCCTCCCTCCCGTAGTCGCATGTCCAACCTGAAGTACCGTCTCGGGCTGATCGTCGCGCTCATTCTCCTGTCCGGTTACGCACTCTATCCGCGCGACGTGAAGACCCGGCAGCGCCGCGCCGACGGCACCTTCTACGACACGACGACCCGTCGCGTCCCCCTCCGCAAGGGCCTCGACCTCTCCGGCGGCATGCACCTCGCCTTGGACGTCGACGAGTCCAAGGGGACGGTCGCCAACAAGAGCGAGGCGATCGACCGGGCGCTCAAGGTCGTCCGCACCCGCATCGAAGGACTGGGCGTGTCGGAGACGGTCATCCAGAAGGCCGGCAACGACCGCATTCTGGTCGACATTCCGGGCATCGACGACCGCGAGCGCGCGATCAAGATCGCGCAGGATCAGGCGTTCCTGCAGTTCCAGATCACCGACAAGACAAAGGGGCTCGAGAAGGCGCTGCCACGTCTCGACGCCATCGCGAAGGAGCGCGGCTACGACGTCGCCTCGGCCGGCCCGAAGGTCGCCACCCCGGCAAGCCCGGGGCTGAGCGGCCTGCTCACCGGCGCCGACTCCTCCGACAGCGCGAAGGCCCGCACCGCGGCCACGGCGAAGAAGAACGACACCACGAAGGCCAAGGCCGACAGCGCGACCATTCCCGGCCTCACGGGCGGCGCGATCTCCAAGAAGATCCTCGCCGGCCAGATGCCCGGTCAGTTCCTGTACGACATCGCCGACCAGGACATGCTGAAGCGCTTCTTCGCCGACTCGGCCGTCCAGGCGGCGCTGCCGCCCGGCAAGGTCGTTCGGTTCGGGAGCGACTCCACCGCGATCCAGAACAAGGTCTACCGCTTCCTCTACCTGCTCGACGCGCGGCCGATCATCACCGGTGAGTATCTCACCGACGCCAAGCCGAACACCTCGCCGCTCGAGGGAACGGTCGTCGAGTTCCAGCTCAACAACGAGGGTGGCCGCCGCTTCCAGCGCGAGACGGGCAAGCACGTCGGCGACTACATGGCCATCGTGCTCGACGACATCGTGATGGGGATGCCCCCCGTGATCAACAGCGCGATCGGGACGCGCGGGCAGATCACGATGGGGCAGGGGCGCGATCTCCAGAATGCGCAGGACCTCTCGCTCGTGCTGAAGGCCGGCGCGCTGCCGGTGCCGCTCAAGGTGGCCGAGGTGCGCAACATCGGACCGAGCCTCGGGCGCGACTCGATCAATAACGCCTTCAAGGCCGGCACGATCGCGATCGTGCTGATCGTGGCCATCATGCTGGTGTTCTATCGTTTCTCCGGCTTCCTGGCCGTCGCCGGCCTCGCGCTGTACGTCCTGTACACGCTGGCGACCCTGGCCGGCTTCGACGCCGTGCTCACCTTGCCCGGCCTCGCCGGCTTCGTGCTCTCGATCGGCATCGCGGTGGACGCCAACGTCCTGATCTTCGAGCGCATCCGTGAAGAGCTCGACCGCGGCAAGACGGTGCGCACCGCCATCGACGAAGGGTTCTTCCACGCCCGCTCCGCCATCATCGACTCGAACGTCACGACGATTCTCACCGCCGCCGTGCTCTACCAGTATGGCAGCGGGCCGGTGCGCGGCTTCGCCGTCACCCTCATCGCCGGCATCGTGGCGTCGATGATCACGTCGATGTTCGTGGTTCGGACCTTCTACCTCCTGTGGTTGAACCGCTCGCGCGGCGCCCAGACCCTGAGCATCTAGACTCCAATGCTGCGCATCTTCCACGGCACCAACTACGACTTCATCAGGCCCTGGCGCATCGCCGTCGGCGTCACGATCGCCTTCATCGTCGCCGGCTTCGTCATGCTCGGCGTGCACGAGGCCCGGTACGGCTCGGCCCTCAACCAGAGCATCGAGTTCACGGGCGGCACGTTGATGCAGCTGGAGTTCACCCAGCCGCCGAACGTGGGCGACATTCGCGCGACGGTCGACGCCGCCGGCTTCCCGAACTCCGAGATCCAGCAGTTCGGCAGCCCGCGTGAGTTCACCGTCCGCGCCGGTGGGCACGCCGAGGGCGCCAACGCGGCCGTCGAGACGACGGCGAACCAGATCCAGGCGGCGCTGACCCAGAAGTTCGGCGCGGGGACCTTCAAGGTGGTGCGCACCGAGATCGTCGGTCCGCGCGTCGGTGAGGAGCTGACCCGGAACGCCATCATCGCCATCCTGCTGTCGCTCGTCATCACGATGATCTACCTCGCCTTCCGCTTCGAGTGGCGGTTCGGCGTGGCAGCGGTCATCGCGACCGTGCACGATCTGCTCAGCACCCTCGCCTTCCTGGCGATCATGCGGCTGGAGGTGTCGCTCACCGTCATCGCGGCGCTGCTCACCGTGATCGGCTACTCCCTCAACGACACGATCATCATCTTCGATCGCGTGCGCGAGGACCTGAAGAAGAATCGCACCGACTCGCTCTACACGGTGCTCAACAAGTCGATCAACGAGACGCTCCCGCGCTCGGTGCTGACGCACGTCACCGTCGCCGCCGCCACGCTGTCGCTGCTGCTCTTCGCCGGAGAGGTGATCCGTCCCTTCTCGTGGATCATGCTCTTCGGCATCGTGACGGGAACCTTCAGCTCCATCTACATCGCGGGGCCGGTGCTGCTCTGGATCGAGCGGCGGTGGCCGCGCGCGAAGGGCGACAGGAACCTTGCGTCGCGCGCCGCCGCGAAGGACGCCGTGCGCCCCGAGACGCGGACGCCGGTGGGCGCGCGCTGAGCCGCCGCTGACCGCGTTCGTCGACAGCCACGTCCATCTCGCCGATCCGGCCTTCGACGCGGATCGGGACGACGTGATCGAGCGCGCGCGCCTCACCGGGGCGCGCGCGCTCGTCTGCATCGGCGAGTCGCCCGAGACCGCCCGCCGCGCTGCGGAGATCGCCGCCCGGTATCCGGGCTTCGTGTACCATACGGCCGGCGTCCACCCGTACGACGCCGGCCGCTTCGACGCGGCGCACGACCTCCCCGCGATCCGCGCCGAGGTGGCGCGCGGGGCCGTTGCGATCGGCGAGTGTGGCCTCGATTACACCTACGAGGCCCCGCGCGACCGCCAGCACGAGGCGTTCTCGGCGCAGCTCGCGCTCGGTGGGGAGCTCGACAAGCCGGTCGTCGTGCACACCCGTGAGGCCGAAGACGCCACCCGTACCCTCGTCGTGGAGGCCGGTCGCGCCGGCGTGCGTGGCGTGCTGCACTGCTACACCGGCAGCGCGGCGCTCGCGACCGCTGCCCTCGACGTCGGCTGGTACGTCTCCTTCAGCGGCATCGTCACCTTCAGGAAGTGGACGGACGACGCGCTGCTGCGCCTCGTCCCCGACGACCGGCTCCTCGTGGAGTCCGACGCGCCCTACCTCGCGCCGGTGCCGCAGCGCGGGAAGCGCAACGAGTCGGCGTGGGTCACCTTCACCGTCGCCCGCGTCGCCGCTGCCCGCGGCACCGACGCGGCCTCGCTCGGCGCACGCACCGCCGAGAACGCACGGCGGCTCTTCGGGCTGGCGTAGCCCCGACCACCCGCTAGACTCCGCCTCGAGGCCCAAGGCGCCTTCACCGTCTCACCGTCTCACCGTCCGACCAAGGAGAACGCGTTGCCGACGCAGATCGTGCACACCGAGCAGGCCCCGGCGGCCATCGGTCCGTACTCGCAGGGTGTCATCGCCAACGGATTTCTGTTCACCGCCGGCCAGATCGCCCTCGATCCGGGATCGGGCCAGGTCGTCGCCGGCGACGTCGTCGCGCAGACCGAGCAGGTGTTCCGCAACCTCGCCGCGATTCTCGGCATCGCCGGCGCGAGTTGGAGCAGCGTCGTCAAGGCGACCGTCTACCTCATGGACATGCGCGACTTCCCGAAGGTCAACGACGTCTATGCACGGGTCATGGGCGACGCGCGGCCGGCGCGCACCACCGTCCAGGTCTCGGGACTGCCGCGCGGCGTGCTCGTCGAGATCGACCTCGTCGCCGCCGTCCCCGCGCGCTGAGGCGCGCCGTCACCACTCACCCTTCCTCGCATGTCGACGAGCCGAACCCGGGAGGAGCTCTTTCGCCTGACGAGCTTCGCCCGGTGCGCGGGTTGAGCCGCCAAGCTGGGTCCGGGTGACCTGGCGCAGGCGTTGAGCGGCGTGCCCTCGCACGCCGACCCCCGCGTGCTGGTCGGTCGAGAAAGCTTCGACGACGCGGGGGTCTTCGTGCTGCGCGACGATCTCGCCCTCGTCCAGACCGTCGACTTCTTCGCCCCCATCGTCGACGATCCGTACGAGTTCGGGCAGATCGCCGCCGCCAATGCCCTCTCCGACGTCTTCGCCATGGGCGGCGAGCCGCTGACCGCCCTCGCCATCGTCGGCTTTCCTTCCGGCAGGCTGCCGATGTCGGTGCTCACCGACATCCTCCGCGGCGCGCAGGACAAGGTGCGCGAAGCCGGGGCCACCCTCGTCGGCGGTCACTCGATCATCGACGAGGAGCTCAAGTTCGGCCTCAGCGTCACGGGGCAGGCCGACCCGCGGCGTCTCCTCACCAACGCCGCGGCGCGCGTCGGCGATCTGCTCGTCCTCACCAAGCCGCTGGGCACGGGTCTCCTCGCCACCGCGGCCAAGCAGGATCGCCTGGACGACGCGGGCACCGTCGCGCTCTACGCCGCCATGCGCACGCTCAACGCGACCGCGAGCCGGGCCGCGCTCGCCGCCGATCTGCGGTGCGCCACCGACGTCACCGGCTTCGGCCTGCTCGGCCACGGCTCGCACATCGCCCGCGCGAGCGACGTCACCCTTCGCATCCGCGGCCGCGCGCTCCCGGAGCTGCCAGGCGCCCGGTCGCTCTGGCACGCGGGGGTGCGCACCGGTGGCGCGGAGCGCAACGAGAGCTTCGTGGCGCCGCTCGCCGACTGGTCGGCCGCCGATCCCGCCGACGTCGCCCTGGCGCTCGATCCGCAAACCTCCGGCGGCCTCCTGCTCGCTGTCCCCCCCGATCGCGCCGAGGGCTATCTTTCCACCGTCGCGGGGAGCGTCGTCATCGGTGCCGTCGAGCCCCGCGGTGCCGTCCCGCTGGTGCTGGAGTGATCCTCGGGGAGTGGATGGTGCCTGGTGGCTCCCGTCGTCTTCAAAACGACTGCGAGGCGCATCGCGTCTTGGGTGGGTTCGATTCCCATGCACTCCCGCCAGCGGCCGCACTCGTCCCGAATCCACGCTCGTGAGCTCTCGCTCCTCCGTCCGTCGTCTCGCGATCGCTCGTGCCGGCTGCATCCTCGGTCTGAGCGCGATCCTGGTCGTCCTGTCGGCGACAGATGCGCACGCCCAGCGCGTCGATAGCGCGCGCGTCGCGCCGGCGCGTGCGCCCGTCGTCGACACGAGCACGCGGGCGGTGCCGCAGCCGCCACTGAGCCCGCGCCGCGCCTTTCTCTATTCGCTGCTGCTCCCGGGCTACTCCCAATCGATCCTCGGCCGCCCGACCGCGGGCGCCATCTTCGTCCTCAGCGAGGCGATCGCCCTCGGCATGCTGCGCGAGTCCAAGGCCGACCTCGACGAGGCGCGCGCCCTCCGCACCGACTCCGTCGTCGTCGTCGGCGTCGATCAGAACGGCGTGCCCATCAAGTCTCCGTCCCCGTATACCAACCAGCTGATCGACGTGCGCCGAGGTCACGTGGAAGATTGGGTGGCGTTCATCATCGCCAACCACCTCTTCGCCGCCGCCGACGCCTACGTCGGGGCGCACCTGTGGGACCTTCCCTCGCAGGTGAGCCTGCGCCAGACGCGGGGCGGAACCATGCTGGCCGCGCGACTCACGTGGTAAGCAGCGCCGGCAACCGCGCCGCACCCATCGGCATCTTCGACTCGGGGCTCGGCGGCCTCACCGTCGCGCATGCCATCATGCGCCAGCTCCCGGCCGAGAGTCTCGTCTACTTCGGGGATACGGCGCGCGTGCCCTATGGGCCGAAGTCCCCGGACACCGTGCGGCGCTACAGCCATGAGATCGCCGCGTACCTGCTGGAGCAGGGGGTGAAGGCCATCGTCGTCGCCTGCAACACCGCCACCGCGCATGCGCTCCCGATGCTCGAGCGCGAGCTCGACGTCCCGGTCATCGGTGTCGTCGAGCCGGGCGCGCGCGCCGCGGTGCGCGCGTCGCGCAGCGGGCGGATCGGCGTCATCGCCACCGCGGGCACCATCAAGTCGGGCGCGTACGTGCGCGCGATCCACGCCGAAGCGCCCGATGCGCGCGTCACCGCCCGCGCCTGTCCGCTGTTCGTGCCGCTGGTCGAGGAAGGGTGGATCAATCACGACGCCACCTGGTCCGTCGCGCAGGAGTATCTCGCCCCCTTCGTGCACGACGAGGTCGACACTCTCGTGCTGGGCTGCACGCACTATCCACTGCTCAAGCCGTTGATCGGCGAGATCATCGGCCGCGACGTCCGGTTGATCGACAGCGCGGAGGAGACGGCCCTCGACACCCAGCGCATGCTCGCCGAGCACTCCCTTGCGGCCACGTCGGGGGAGGGGACCTACCGGTTCGTCGCGTCGGACGACCAGCAGCAGTTCCTCGCCCTAGGGCAACGCTTTTTCGGCGATACGATCGAGCGAGTGGAGATCCGGACCTTCGGCTGACCCACGCCACTCCCGGAGCGCGATCCGTTCCGGGGTGGCCACGAGATAGGTCGGCGCGTCGAGCCAGCTCCCGGCGTTCGCGTACACGTTGCCGGTCGCCATGCGCTCGAGGACGGCCACGTGCGAGTGCCCGTAGATCACCAGCTCGAGCTCCCGTCGCGCGCGCAGCGTGCTCGCTGCCACGTCGCGCAGCCCCCGTCCTTCGTCCTTCGGCTGATAGTTCCGGCTCGTCTGCGAGCTGCCCATCGCAACCCGTGTCGCGAAGTCCGGATGCAGCATGCGATACGCGCGGATCGCCAATGGGTTGCGCAGCACCCGCCGCAGCGCCCGATAGCCGCGATCCTCGCGAGCGCGAAGCCCGTCACCGTGCTCCACGCGTGTCTGCCACCCGCCGAGCGAGCCTTCCCATGGGCCCGTCTGGAATGCCACGCCCGCGTCGCGCAGCACGTCGCCCCCCCAGCAGTCGTGGTTGCCGGCGACCATCGTCATCGGGACACCCGCGTCGCGCAGGTCCATCATCGCGGCGAGCACTCGCACGCCGCTCCTCGGCACGACTGTGCGCCACTCGAACCAGAACTCGAAGAGGTCGCCATTGATCATCAGCGAGCCGGCCCGCCCGGGCAGCGAGCGCAGGAAGGCGAGCAGCGAGCGCTCGACCGCGTCCGAGGCGTGGCCGAGGTGCACGTCGGAGATCACGTAGCAGGGGGCGGCGAGCATGGCGGGAGTCTACACGCCGCGCAAAGCCTTTACAAACCGCCGTCGTCCCGTCAACTTCGCGCGCGATGCGCGACTCTTCCCGCCACCACCCCTGATGCCGCGCTCGCACGCGACGGAGGTGCGGGTCCGGTACGCCGAGACCGACCGCATGGGGGTGGTCTACTACGCGAACTATCTCGTGTGGTGCGAGGTCGGACGCGTGGAGTTCATGCGTGCCATGGGCCGGAGCTACGCGACGCTGGAGCATGAAGGCACCGGGCTCGCCGTCGC
>JABFYH010000015.1 GCA_013361335.1 Gemmatimonadaceae bacterium
CAAGGAGCGCTGGAGCACCGCCGACGTCGAGCTGGCCGAAGCGGCCGACGAGACCTCGGGGATCGCCGAGCGGCGGCACCGCGAGAAAAAGGCGGTGAAGGGCGACCGCACCGGCGGCTCCCCGATCGCCCCGACCGGCGTGCCGAAGGGCGACCACGTGGCCAAGCCGACCGACGCGCCGGACGTCATCGGCGACTGACGGCGCAGGGCAACGCTACAACGAGCATGACCCGCGGATTAACTTCTGCGGGTCATGTCCATTTCCGACACCTCCCTTCCGAGCGCGGCATCGACGGACGCTGACGCGTTCGCCGATCTGCCCGCGCAGTACGACCCGGCGGCCACCGAGGCCCGGACGTATGAGCGGTGGGAGCAGGCCGGCGTCTTCACCGCCGACGCCGCGCGATCGAGCCGCATCGGGGGCGACCGCGAGCCGTTCACCGTGCTCATGCCGCCCCCGAACGTCACGGCGGTGCTGCACGTCGGGCACGGGCTGAACGACACGGTGCAGGACGTCCTCGTGCGGTGGGCGCGCATGAAGGGGCGCGAGACCCTCTGGATGCCCGGCACCGACCACGCCGGCATCGCGACGCAGAACATCATCGAGCGCCAGCTCGCCGACGAAGGCACCACGCGCCAGGCCATCGGCCGCGAGGCGTTCGTCGAGCGCACGGCGGCGTTCGTCGAGCGGACCGGCGGCGTGATCCTCCAGCAGCTGCGCGCCATCGGCGCGTCGGCCGACTGGTCGCGCACCGCATACACGCTGAGCCCCGAGCTGAGCCGCGCCGTGCGCGAGGCCTTCGTGCGGCTGTACGACCGGGGACTGATCTACCGCGGCCACCGCGTCATCCACTGGTGCCCGCGCTGCCTCACCTCGCTCTCGGACGAGGAGGCGGAGCCACAGGAGACGAACGGCACGCTGTATCACATCTCGTATCCCGTCGCCGGCGATCCGTCGCGGAGCATCACGATCGCGACGACCCGGCCGGAGACCATGCTCGGCGACGTCGCGGTCGCCGTGAATCCGGAGGACGAGCGCTATCGGGCGCTCGTGGGCCACGACGTCATCCTGCCAATCCTCGACCGGCCGATCCCCGTGATCGCCGACGAGTATGCCGATCCCGCGTTCGGCACCGGCGTGGTGAAGATCACCCCCGCGCACGACGCCAACGACTTCGAGGTCGGCCGGCGCCATGGCCTCGCCATGCCGGTGGTGATCGACCAGTACGGGAAGATGGACGAAGGCGCCGATGCCGCCGGTCGGGTGCCGCCGGCGCTGCGCGGCGTCGACCGTTTCGAAGCGCGGAAGGAGATCGTGCGCCAGCTCGAGGCGGCGGGCCGGCTCGTGAAGAAGGAGCCGCACACCCACAACGTGCGCCACTGTTACCGCTGCGACACCGTGGTCGAGCCGCGGCTCAGCGACCAGTGGTTCGTGCGCATGCAGCCGCTGGCGGAGCCGGCGCTGGACGGGGTGCGGTCGGGTCGCATCCGCATCCTTCCCGAGCGGCACATCGCCGTCTACGAGCACTGGCTCACCAACATCCGCGACTGGAACATCTCGCGCCAGCTCTGGTGGGGGCATCGCGTGCCGGTCTGGTATTGCCAGAACGACGCGAGCCACGTCACGGTCACCGTCGACGACCTCGCGTCGTGTCCGCAGTGCGGCAACGCCGTGCGGCAGGACGAGGACGTCCTCGACACCTGGTTCTCGAGTTGGCTCTGGCCGATGTCGACCCTCGGCTGGCCGAACGAGAGCGCCACGGATCTGCGCGCCTTCTATCCGAGCGACGTGCTGGTCACCGCGCCGGAGATCCTCTTCTTCTGGGTCGCGCGGATGATCATGGCGGGGTATGCGTTCATGGGCGACGCGCCCTTTCATTCCGTCTACCTGCACGGCACGGCGCGCGACACCCAGGGCCGCAAGATGTCGAAGTCGCTCGGCAACGGCATCGATCCTTTCGACGTGATCAACCTCTACGGCGCCGACGCGCTGCGGTACACGTTGATCGCGGGGATGGGGCTTGGCGCCGACGTCTTCCTCGACCCGGCCGACCTCGAGAAGACCTTCGCGCCCGGCCGCAACTTCGCCACGAAGCTGTGGAACATCGGTCGCTTCCTCCTGTCCAACGTCGGACGCGACACGGTCCGGCCGCTGGCACAGGTGCAGGAATCGGAGCTCACCCGCGCGGACTCCTGGATCCTCGAGCGGCTCGACGTGGCGATCCGCGAATGCGACCGCGCGATCGGGCCGCTCGCGCCCATCCGCGGCACCTGGCTCGACGACGAGCGCGGCGCCGGCCTGCGGCTGAACGACTACGCGGAAACGACGCGGCGTTTCGTCTGGGACGAGCTGGCGGCGTGGTACGTCGAGGCGATCAAGACGCGGCTGCTCACCCCGGGCGACGATCAGCAGGTCGCGCGCGCCGTCCTCGTGCACGTGTTCGATCAGGCGCTGCGACTGCTGCATCCGATCGTGCCCTTCATCACCGAGGCGCTCTGGCAGCGGCTGCCCGGGCACGTCGACGGCACCTTCCTCGCCACCGCCTCGTGGCCCACGGCGAAGCCCCCGCGCGAGATGAGCGTGCCGGCGAGCCAGTTCGATCTGCTCCGCGACGTCGTCGCCGCGCTGCGGACGATTCGGTCGGAGTACAACATCGCGCCGTCGAAGACGATCAGCGCCTTCGTCATCGCGACGGAGGAGCGGCGCCGGATGCTCGACGACGAGTTCTCGCTCATCAATCGGCTGTCGCGGACGGGGCTCGCCTTCGTCGAGGAGGCGCCGACGGCGCCGGGTGCGAGCGTGATCCTGCCGGGCGGCACGGAGCTGATCGTGCCGCTCGAGGGCCTGATCGACATCGGGAAGGAGTGCGCGAGGCTGCGCACGGAGCTCGCCAACCTCGAGAAGCAGCTCGGCGCCCTCGAGGGCCGCCTGCGCAACCCGGGCTTCATCGAGCGCGCCCCGTCGCAGGTGGTGGATGCGGAGCGCGCGAAGCTGGAGGAGTGGACCGCGCGCCGCGAGCAGCTCGCACGCCGCGTCGAGGGGCTGTGCGGCGGCTGATCGCCGCAGCCGCCGCCCTGGCGGGACTCGCCTGCGCCTCCGCATCGCCGCCGCCGGGCGGCCCGGAAGACCGGAATCCGCCGCGGCTGCTGCACGTGACCCCCGACTCCAACGCGGTGAACGTGCGCGACCGCAACGTCGTCTTCTCCTTCGACGAGACGATCAACGACCGCGGCAGCGGCGCGCAGGAGCTGGACAACTACTTCCTCGTCTCTCCGTCCGACGGGAATCCGCGCGTGAGCTACCATCGGAGCCGGATCGAGGTCCGACCGCGCAACGGGTTCCGCGACAACACCGCCTACACGGTCACGCTGCTCCCGGGCCTCGGCGATCTGCGCGGGAACACCATGCGCACCGGGGCGAGCCTGGTGTTCTCCACCGGCCCGACGATCCCGCCCAACCGCATCACCGGCACGGTGTTCGATTGGGCGGCGGAACGGCCGGCGGCACGAGCGCTGATCCAGGCGGTGACCCCGGACAGCGTGCTCTATCTCGCGCAGGCGGACACCGCGGGACGCTTCACCATCGGCCCACTCTTCCCCGGCACGTACCTCGTGCGGGCGATCATCGACGCCAACAACAACCGCGCGCAGGATCGCTCCGAGGCGTTCGACACGCTGCGCGTCACCGCGCCGCAGGCGTCGCCGCTGGAGATGCTGGCGATCGTGCGCGACTCGCTGCCGCCGCGAATCTCGGTCGTCACCGTGGTCGACTCGATATCGCTGCGCGTCACCTTCGACCGGTTCGTCGATCCCCAGCAGCCGCCAGCGGCGACGGCGTTCCGCCTCGTCGCCGCCGACAGCAGCGTGGTGCCGATCGTCGCCACGATCACGCCGCGCGCCGAGCAGGCGGAGATCCAGGCGCTCCAGCAGGCGCGCGCCGACTCCATCCGCCGCGTCGACTCCCTGGCCGGCCGGCTGTTGCCCCCTCGGCCCACGGCCGCACCGCCCGCGCCGGCGGCGGGAACACGGCCCTCGGTGCCGCCTCCGTACGCGACGATGCTCCTGCGCGTCGCGCGGCCGCTGACGCCCAACACGACGTATCGGTTGAGCGTCACGGCGGCGCGAGGGCTGAGCCACCGCGCGGACAACAGCGAGCGAAGCTTCACGACGCCGCGTCCTGCACCGCCGCCGCCCGCGGACTCCACCCGGCGCCCGGCGTCGCCCACGCGGGCCGTTCCACCGCCGCCGTCGCGCCCATGAGCGACCTGCGCCGCACCCTGCCGAGCGTGAGCGCGTTGCTCGAGAGCGCGGGCGTACGCGCGCTGCTCGCCGACGCGCCGCGACCGTTGGTGGTGGATGCGGTGCGCGAGGTCGTCGCCCGCGCGCGCGAATCCGGCGCGTCCGTGCCGAAGGGCCCCG
Source organism: Gemmatimonadaceae bacterium (assembly GCA_013361335.1). Lineage (GTDB taxonomy): Bacteria > Gemmatimonadota > Gemmatimonadetes > Gemmatimonadales > Gemmatimonadaceae > AG11. Next base: position 4,420 of record JABFYH010000015.1, read on the forward strand.
ATGGATGGGTGCAGGCGGTCGCCGACCGGCTGGCGACGACACGCCGTGCATCGCTGCGGCCGGTGCTCAACGCGACGGGGGTGGTGCTGCACACCAATCTCGGCCGTGCACCGCTGGCGCGCGCCGCCATCGACGCCGTGGCTCGCGTCGCGGCAGGGTACGCGAACCTCGAGTACGAGCTGTCGAGCGGGGAGCGCGGCTCGCGCTACACCCACTGCACCGCCCTGCTGACGGAGCTCACCGGCGCGCAGGATGCCCTCGTCGTGAACAACTGCGCCGCCGCGCTGGTGCTGGCGCTCGACACCGTGGCGTCGGGACGGGAAGCGATCCTCTCGCGCGGCGAGCTCGTGGAGATCGGCGGCGGCTTCCGCGTGCACGAGATCATGGCAAAGAGCGGCGCGCGTCTGCGGGAGGTCGGAGCGACCAATCGTACGCACGTCGGCGACTATGCGGCGGCGATCGGGCCCGCCACCGGCGCACTGCTCAAGGTGCATCGCAGCAACTTCCAGGTCGTCGGCTTCACGGCGGACGCGTCCGTGCGCGAGCTCGCGCCCCTCGCACGCGCGCACGACCTGCCCATCCTGCACGATCTGGGGAGCGGCCTGCTCATCCCGCTGGACGACGCCGGGCTCACCGGCGAGCCGACGGCAGGCGAGGCGCTCGCCGCGGGGGCGAACGTCGTGATGATGAGCGGCGACAAGCTGCTCGGCGGCCCGCAAGCGGGGCTCATCGTCGGCGACGCCCGCTATCTGGCCGCGATGCGCGCGAACCCGCTGGCGCGCGCCTATCGCGTCGACAAGATGACGCTCGCTGCGCTCGAGGCGACGCTGGCGCTCTATCGCGAGCCGTCGGTTGCCCGACGCGAGATCCCGACGCTCGCGCTCCTGTGCGCGCCGGTGAGCGAGGTGCGCGCCCGCGCCGAGCGCTGCGCGGCCCGGCTGCGCGCGGGAGGCGTCGCCTGTGCGCTCGTCGACGACGACGCGACGGTCGGCGCGGGGGCCTTCCCCACCGCGATCCTGCCGAGCGTCGCGCTCGCGCTCGACGGGGACGCGGAGCGCTGGGCGGCGGCGCTGCGGACGGGCGAGCCGGCCGTCGTGGGACGCGTGCGCGACGGCCGCCTGCTGCTCGATCTGCGGACGATCCCCGACGCCGACGTCGACGCGCTGGCCGGCGCCGTGGTGGCAGCGCGTGCCTGATCGCCCCCACCCCGCACGCCCACAGGCGGCGCTCCTCGACCGCGACGGGACGATCATCGTCGATTACCACTACCTCAACGACCCGGCGCAGGTCGAGCTGCTTCCCGGTGCGGCCGAGGCGATCCGTCTCCTCGCCGCGGCGGGGATCCCGTCCATCGTATGCACCAACCAGTCCGGCATCGCGCGCGGAACGATCTCGCTGGAGCAGTACCGCGCGGTGCGGCTGCGACTGGAAGCGCTGCTCGCCGCGGAGGGGGCGGCGCTGCTCGACACCTTCAGCTGTCCGCATCATCCGGAGGTCACCGGGCCCTGCTCCTGCCGGAAGCCGGAGCCGGGACTCTACGAGCGTGCAGCGGCGCTCCATCATCTCGATCTCTCGCGCTGCCTGTATGCGGGCGACCGCTACCGCGACGTCGCGGCATGCACTGTGTTCGCCGGCCGCGGGATCTTCGTCGAGTCGCGGGTGAGCGAGGCGGCGGACCGCGACCGGGCGGTGAACGAGGGGATGTCCGTCGCACCCTCGCTGCTGGACGGCGTTCGCGCGCTGCTCGCGGAGCTTCGGTGACGCGAGCGCGCATCGCCGTGCTGGCGAGCGGCGGCGGCTCCAACCTCCAGGCGCTTCTGGACTACTTCGCGACGCTCGGCGACCGGCGTGCCGGCGACGTCGTGCTCGTCGTGTCGAACAACGCGGCGGCGGGCGCGCTCGAGCGCGCCGCGCGCGCGGGGATCGCGACCGCGGTGATCGGACCCGACGGCGCAGAGCTGGACGAGCTGCTCACGCAGCACCGGATCAGTCTCGTCGTGCTCGCCGGCTATCTGCGCTTCGTCCCCGTCACGGTGACGCGTCGCTTCGCCGGCCGCATGGTCAACGTACACCCCGCCCTGCTGCCGCAGTTCGGCGGCACGGGGATGTACGGCGCGCGGGTGCATCGCGCGGTGCTCGCGGCGCGCGCGGAGGCGAGCGGGCCGACGATCCATTTCGTGGACGAGGCGTACGATCACGGTCCCGTGATCGCGCAGTGGCGCGTCCCGGTGCGTCCCACCGACGACGAGCACACCCTCGCCGCTCGCGTGCTGCGCGCCGAGCATCTGCTGCTGCCGCGGGTCGTGCAGGCGGTCGCCGCGGGCGAGGCGAGGCTGACGGACGACGGCCGTGTCGATCCGCCGTTCGTGCTCGATCCCCGCACCCTGCCGACGCTCGATCCCGACCTGGACGACGGCACCCTCGCCGGCGATCTGCAACGTCACCGGCCGCGGTGAGGGTCGGACGGTTCACGGTTCACAGTTCGGCTCACGGTTCACGGTTCACCTCACGATTCTGAATGCCTCGCGCCCTGCTCTCCGTTTCCGATAAATCCGGCCTCCTCGATTTCGCCCGCGGGCTGCACGCGCTGGGGTGGGAGCTGCTGTCGACCGGCGGCACCGCCCGCGCGCTCCGCGAGGCCGGCGTGCCCGTGCGCGACGTGAGCGACGTGACGCGCTTTCCCGAGATGCTCGACGGCCGGGTGAAGACGCTCCACCCGGCCGTGCACGGCGGGCTGCTCGCGCGCCGCGATCTCCCCGAGCACATGCAGGCGATCGAGGCGCAGGGGATCGCGCCGATCGATCTCGTGGCGGTGAACCTCTATCCCTTCCGCGAGACCGCCGCTCGCGCCGGCGTAGCCCCGCACGAGGTCATCGAGCAGATCGACATCGGCGGGCCGAGCATGCTCCGCTCGGCGGCGAAGAACTTCGCCGCGGTGACGACCGTCGTCGACCCGGCGGACTACGGCGACGTGCTCGACGTCCTCCGCAGCGGCGGCGACGACGCGGAGCTGCGCATGCGGCTCGCGGCGAAGGTGTTCGAGCACACCGCGTCGTATGACGCGGCGATCGCGGCCTGGTTCGCCGGCCAGCGCAACGACGTCTTTCCGGAGCGACTCGGACTGGCGCTGGAACGGGCACAGAGCCTCCGGTACGGCGAGAATCCCAATCAGGCGGCCGCGTTCTACGTCGAGCGGCCCGGGGCGGGGCTGGCCGGCCTCCGTCAGCGCGGCGGGAAGGAGCTCTCCTTCAACAATCTGCTCGATCTCGAGGGTGCGTTGCTGGCAAGCGATCCCTTTCAGGGGGAACCGTGCTGCGCGATCATCAAGCACACGACTCCGTGCGGGCTCGCGACCGGTCGCGACGCACTCGACGCGTATCGGAAGGCGCTGGCGTGCGATCCGGTGTCGGCGTTCGGATCGGTGATCTCGTTCACCGTGCCGGTGGACGACGCGGCCGCCGACGCGGTGTCCAGCCTGTTCGTCGAGTGCGTCGTCGCCCCGCAGTTTTCGCCTGGCGCGCTGGAGATTCTCGGGCGCAAGAAGAATCTCCGCGTGATGGAGGGTTCCGCTCCCGTGGATCGGAGCGCGCTGGACTTCAAGCGCGTGCGCGGCGGCATGCTCGCGCAGGAGCGGCTGCCGTCGACAATCGGCGATGCGTCGTGGACCTTCGTCACCAAGCGCCAGCCGACGAGCGACGAGCGCCGCGACCTGCTGTTCGCCTGGCGCGCGGTGGCGAGCGTGAAGAGCAACGCCATCGTCCTCGCACGCGACGGCGCGACGATCGGGATCGGCGCGGGACAGATGTCGCGCGTCGACGCCGCGTTCATGGCTGTGCACAAGGCGGTCGCAGCCGGCCACGTCACGGCGGGCTCGGCGCTCGGCTCCGACGCCTTCTTTCCCTTCCGCGACGGCGTGGACCAGGCGGCCGAAGCGGGCGTGCGCGCGATCGTGCAACCCGGTGGATCGGTGCGCGACGCCGAGGTGATCGCGGCGGCGGACGAGCATGGGATCGCCATGGTCTTCACCGGCGAGCGCCTGTTCCGCCACTAGCGTCGTCGGTGGCCCTCCCTTTGCGCCCCTCTCGGCCAACCCACGCGAGGAGAATCTGGTATGCGCAGACAGGTGCGGACGGCGATCGCGGCGCTCACGGTTGTGGTCGGCGTCGCGGCGTGCAGCTCGAAGAATGATGCGGCCCGGTCGGATACGGGTGTTGGTGCGGGCACGACGGGCGGCACGAGCGCCGGCACGATCGGCTCACCCGCCGGCACGTCGGGAATGGCGGGGAGCACCTCCGGCGCCGCGGGCGCCGCGTCGACGACCGGGGCCACGGTCGGCCCGGCGGCCGGTACCGCCGGCACGCCGATGACCCACGCCGATTCGCTGCGGGCGGATTCCATCCGTCGGGGGACGAGCCCGACCCGGAAGCCGTAAGCGCGGTTCCGGGGCGGTAGCACGGCCGGGACTGTACCAGGGGTCTCCCGACCACCATCTTTCCCAGCTGTGCTTCCGCCCCGCTCCCGCGGGGCGTCTGCTATCCGCCACCCCGCGAAATCAATGGCGTCGACGTCCTCGCCGTCCGAGCTCGACTACCGCCCGTCCTACCTCGCCGCCGGCATCGTGTCGGCCGCCGTCTTCCTGCTCTACCTGGTCACCCTCTCGCCCTCGACGGCGATGTGGGACACCAGCGAGTACATCACGGCCGCCACCGTGCTGGGGATGCCGCATCCGCCCGGCAACCCATTGTTCGTCCTCATCGGCCGAGTGTTCGCGATCCTTCCGATCGCGTCGTCGATCGCGGTGCGCATCAACATCCTCGCCGCGGTGTGCAGCGCGATCTCGGCCGGCGCCTGGTTCCTGATCACCGAGCGGGTGCTCGTCGGCTGGTTCGAGCAGCGCTGGCAGCGCATCCTGGGCGGCGTGCTGGCCGCGCTCATCGGCGCGACCGCGTTCACGGTGTGGAACCAGAGCGTCGTCAACGAGAAGGTCTACACCGTCTCGCTGATGGGCATCGCCATCATCAGCTGGCTGATGGTGCGCTGGTGCGACCAGCCGGATGGTCGCAAGGCCGACCGCATCCTCGTGCTCGTGGCGTACCTGTGCGGGCTCGGCTATGCGAATCACATGGCCGGCATGCTGGCGGCGCCGGCGATCGGATTGGCGGTGCTCATCGTCCGCTGGCGCACGCTCCTCCGCTGGAAGCTCCTCCTCGCCTGCATGGGGGCGCTGGTGCTCGGCATCACGCCCTTCGCGATGCAGCCGATCCGCGCCGCGCACTTCCCCGCGCTGAACGAGGGCGAGCCGACCGCGTGCCGCACGGAGCTCACGGCGTCGTGCACCTTCAGCAAGGGGACGTACGACGCCTTCATGTACAACTTCAACCGCGGCCAGTACGGCAAGCCCGAGCTGAGCGAGCGGCAGGCGCCCTTCACCGCCCAGGTGGGAATGTGGTGGCTGTACTTCAAGTGGCAGTGGCTGCGCGACGCGCACTACGATCGCCCCTTCCAGCAGAGCCTCCTCGCCGCGGTCTTCCTCGTGCTCGGCCTGCTCGGCGGCTACGTGCACTGGCAGCGCGACCGCCGCAGCTTCTGGTACTTCGGGTCGTTGATGTTCACGATGACCTTCGTGCTCATCTACTACCTGAACTTCAAGTACGGCGCGTCGCAGGATCCCGATCTGGCCGGCGTGGCACGCGAGGTCCGCGACCGTGACTACTTCTATCTCTGGAGCTTCTCCGCCTGGGGCGTCTGGGCCGCGCTCGGTCTCGTCGCCGCCTGGGACTCGGTCGCCGCGTTGATCCGTCGCGAGAGCGTGGTCGTGGGGCGCGAGACGGTCGAGCGACCGACGCGCATCGGCCGCCTGGCGGCGTCGCCGGTGCTCGCGCTCGCGCTCATTCCGCTCTTCACCAACTGGACCACCGCGTCGCGCGCCGGTCAGACCGATACGGCCGACTTCGCGCGCGATCTGCTCAACTCCGTCGAGCCGTACGGCGTGCTCGTCACCGTCGGTGACAACGACACCTTCCCGCTCTGGTACGCGCAGGAAGTCGAGGGGGTGCGGCGCGATGTCGTGGTCGCCAACACGTCGCTGCTCAACACGGACTGGTACACGCGACAGCTCATCCGCCGTCCCGTGTACGATTACGACGCCGCGAAGGGGCCCGCCATCTATCGTAACCGTGTCTGGCAAAAGCCAGCCACGTCGCCGATCAAGATGACGATGGAGCAGGCGGACTCGGTGCCCGCCTACATCCAGATCGACAAGCCGATGACCTTCCAGGGCGGCCCGATCAAGGCGACGATCGATCCGCAGCGGCTGTCGATCCCCGGCGTGCTGCAGCGCGCGGACATCTTCGTCCTTCGCATGATCGCCGACTCCTTCGGCGAGCGGCCGATCTATCTCAGCCGCACCTCGGCCGGCTACGGCAGCGAGCTGGGAATCGGCAGCTACCTGCTCACCCAGGGGCTGGCGACGAAGCTGTTCATCCCGCCGGCGTCGGCCAACAAGGACACGCTGCTCGTGGCGGGCGCGGGGTGGGTGGACGTGGGCCGCACGAAGACGCTGTGGGACAGCGTGTTCGTGGGTCAGCGCTCGCTGGCGCAGCGCCACGATTGGGTCGATCGCCCGTCGGTGGGCATCCCGTATCTCTACGTCGCCACGGGGCTGATGCTCTCCGAGGTGCTTCAGGCGACGGGGGACTCCTCGAGCGCGTCGCGCGTGCTCCGCGACGCCAAAGGGGTCGCGCAGGGCGTGAAGCTCACCGAGCTGCTCTCCCAGCTCGAGCAGCAGGCGCCCCCGACTTCGCCGGCAGCAAACCCGCTGCTCGTCCCGCCATCGGATACGCAGCTCGGCAAGCAGGTTCCGGTGAAGAAGCGGTAACCGTCATCCCGCAGGCGCGGACCACCCGTCGGGATCCACGCACCCGGGCAAGTCGCTGGTCAAGGTCAGAAGGCGACCACGCCCTCGACCATGAAGCCCTTGAACTGCCCGCCGTTGCGGATGTCGGTCGACGGGAAGTCGAGGTACCGCTGGTTCACGATCTCGAGCTTGGAGAGCACGTTCGGCGTCACGAACCAGCCGCCGCCAAGCTGGGTGCGGCGCACCGTGATGTCGTTGGCGATCCCGGCGAGCTGGCCCTTCACGACGTTGTAGCGGCCACCCACGTAGAGCTGATCGTTGGCGAAGCGATATAGCCCTTCACCCACGAGCTGGCGCAGCGTACGGTTGCTCGTCTCCGTCGCCGCGGCGCCGGTCATCGTCTCGACGTTCCCGAAGACCTCGGCGCCCTTGTACTTGAGAAAGGGGTTCACGACGAAGGCCCTGACGTCGTTCTTCATGCCGGACTGGATGGCGCCCGACCACGCCTGCGCGCTCTCGGTCGACGTCGTGTTCTCGAGCACGTCATAGTACTTGGAGCCGGCGCGGTCGCCGCTCGTCAGGGTGTTGCTCGCCGAGCGATCCTTCTTGTACATCGACCCGGTGAGCCGGACGCGCAGGT
>JABFYH010000220.1 GCA_013361335.1 Gemmatimonadaceae bacterium
GCGCCGCGCGCGGACTCGAGCGAGGCCACGCCGGCCGACAGCGCACGCGGCCCGCGCCGGAAGGATCGCCTCTACGTCTGGACGGCGCCGTTCGACTCCGCGTCGGCGAAGCCGATCGTCGAGAGCGACAATCGCGTCGCCGGCTACGTCTTCACGACCGACGGCAAGTGGGTGCTGCTGAGCGAAAGCGCGGCGGGCACCGCGCACACGTACGCTGTGGCGCTGGATAATCCGGCGATCCGACACACGATCTATCGCGCCCGCGGGGCGCAGGTCGGGTTCAACACCGGGACCTTCGGTGGCGGGAATCCGCGCGGCGGGCCGGATGACGAAGGGTTCTACAACAATCCCGGCTCGGTCGTGTTGCGCCAGCAGGGGAGCGCGTCGGCCGCGCTGGTGAGCTCGGACGGCAGGAGCGTGTTCCTCGAGGGCACACACTTCGACCGCAATCCGCAGAACACCGCGCCACGGATGTTCGTGGACAAGGTCGATCTCGCGTCGGGGGCGAAGTCGCGGCTCTTCGAGAGCGACACGGCGGTGTACGAATCGAATCCCGTGCCGGTCGACGACGACTTCACCCGGTTCGTCGTGACGCGGGAGACGGAGACGGTCGTCCCCGACCAGTGGCTGCGCGAGCGGAGCACCGGCAAGCTGACGCGTCTGACCGAGAACCGCGACGTGACCGCCGAGGTGACGCGCCTCCCGCGCAAGCTCATTCAGGTGACGCGCGCCGACGGATACAAGTTCTGGGTGAACGTCACGCTGCCGCAGGGCTACCGCGCCGGTACGCGACTGCCGGGGATGTTCTGGTTCTACCCGTACGAGTACACCGATCAGGAGCAGTACGACCGCACGCGGCGATCGTTCAACAAGCACAAGTTCCCGGTGACGGGGCCGCGCTCGATGGAGATCATGGCGACACAGGGCTACGCCGTGATCCAGCCGGACGCGCCGGTGTTCGGCGCGGAAGGGCGGCTCAACGACAACTACGTCCCCGACCTGCGCAACAACCTGGCGGCGGTGATCGACGAGCTGGACCGGCTGGCAATCATCGATCGCACCCGGCTGGGGTTAGGCGGCCATTCGTACGGCGCCTTCAGCACGGTGAACGCCCTCGTGAACACGCCGTACTTCAAGGCGGGGATCGCAGGCGACGGCAACTACAATCGCACGCTCACGCCGAACGGCTTCCAGAGCGAGCGGCGCGACCTCTGGACGGCGCGCGACACCTATCTGCAGATGTCGCCGATCCTTTACGCCGACCGGTTGCAGGGTGCGCTGTTGATGTACCACTCGATGGAGGATCAGAACACCGGCACCGACCCGATCAACTCCATCCGGCTCCTCCACGCGCTGCAGGGGATGGGAAAGCCGGCGGCGCTGTACATGTATCCGTACGAGGACCACGGCCCGCTGATCCAGGAGACGCTGCTCGACCAGTGGGGTCGCTGGGTGGCGTGGCTCGACCTGTACGTGAAGAACGCGGGAAAGACCGCGGCGCCAGGCGAGAAGGTGGCCGCGGCTGGAGAGGTCGTGCCCAATTGAACGTTCACCGTTCACGGCGCGTAAGGCCAGGACGCCCGGAGTCGCGGGCCGAGATGCGGGGTGACGAGCGAGGGTGAGACGCGCGCCCCTTCGACGTCCTCGGCGAGGGGGCGGATCAGCTGCGTCTCGAGCAGGTCCGCAAGGATTGGATCGGCTTCGCCGAGCAGCCGTTCGACCGCACGGGCGAAGCGGGTGAACTCGGCCACGCGACCACCAGCGAGCAGCTCGACGACGTGCAGGCGAACCTGCGTCAACAGCTGCCCGTCGTCCGGAACGCGGCTACCGTGCATGCGGCGGATGGATTCCCAGCGCTCACGCAACCCGGGACAGGCGCCGAGCAGCGTCGCCTCGAGCAGCCCGCCGCTCACCGGGCCGTGCTACGCATCGACGCGAAAGCCGCAGGTCCGGTGCGCCACCGGCGGTGCACGGTGCGAACCCTCGATGGTGTAGCCGCACACGTACGGCCGCCCGTCACCGCGCGTCGCCCACTCCCAGGTGATGCGCTCGCCGCGCGCGAGCCAGACACCGAGGATGCGATTGGCGGCTGCGGGATCGCTGTCGGCAGGGGCACCGACCCACCGCCGCTCCTGAACGCGGGTCGTCGACGGACGAAGGATGTGATCGCTCATGCCGTGCACCACGGCTAGAAGGTAGCCGCCGTCAACGCGTCCGCGACGGTCACGAGCTCACCGCGGTGCGCGATGACGGTGTCGATGATGCCGTACGCTTTCGCCTCCTCGGCCGACATGAAGTTGTCGCGGTCGAAGTCGCGCTCGATCTGCTCCACCGGACGTCCCGTGTGCTTCGACATCAGCCGGTTGACCGTGCTACGAAGGTAGAGGATCTCCTTCGCCTGGATCTCGATCTCGGCCGCCGTGCCGCCGCCGCCCTTCTGCGAGGGCTGATGCTGCATGATGCGTGCGTGGGGCAGCGCGCTCCGCTTGCCCTTCCGGCCCGCGGCGAGCAGGAAGCAGCCCATGCTCGCGGCGAAGCCCATGCAGATCGTGTTCACCGGCGCCTGCATGAACTGGATCGTGTCGTAGATCGCGAGGCCGGCCGAGACGCTGCCGCCGGGCGAGTTGATGTAGAGATGGACGTCGCGCTCGGGGTTGTCGGCCTCGAGGAAGAGCAGCTGCGCGATGATGACGTTCGCGACGTCGTCGTCCACCGGCGCACCCAGGAAGATGATGCGGTCCATGAGGAGGCGCGAGAACACGTCGTA
>JABFYH010000005.1 GCA_013361335.1 Gemmatimonadaceae bacterium
CCGGCCGCCTCGCTGCCGCTCTCGCGAGCGTTCGCCGCCACCGTCTCACGGAGCGCGCGCTCCGGAAGGAAACAGGCGAGCACGACGCCGACGGCACAGACCGCGGTCGCGACGAGGAAAACGGTGTCCAGCGAGGCCGCGAAGGCCTGGCCGTACGCCGCGCGCGCCGCGGGCGCCATCTGCGCCAGTGCCGCCGCGCTCGTCCCCCGCCCCGCCGTCGCGGGGAGCGCACCGGACGCCAGGTGTGAGAGATTCGACGCGAGCCGCGCGGCGAAGATCGCGCCGAGAATGGCGGTGCCGAGCGAGCCGCCGATGAGGCGAAAGAGCGTGGTGCCCGACGTGGCCGCGCCGAGATCGCGGTAGTCGACGTCGTTCTGGACGGCGATGACGAGCACCTGCATCACCATTCCCATGCCGAGCCCCAGGAGCAGCATCAGCAGTGAGGCGTGAGCGGTGCTGCTCTCCGGTCCGAGTCGGGACAGCAGGAACAGCCCGCCCGTCATCACCGCCGTACCGGCGATCGGGAAGAGCTTGTATCGCCCCGTCCGGCTGATCACCTGGCCCGAGACGATCGACGTCACGAGCATGCCAAGCATCATCGGCACCATCTGGAGCCCGGACGCGGTGGGGGTCGCGCGCTTCACGATCTGGAGAAAGAGCGGCAGGTAGGTCACCGACCCGAAGAGCGCGAAGCCGACGATCAGCCCCACCAGCGTGCCGATGACAAAGGTTCGCTGCGTGAACAGGCGCGGCGGCAGGACCGGCTCGCTCGCGCGTCGCTCGATCGCGATGAACGCCGCCAGCGCGACGGCCGCCGCCGTGATCAGCCCCAGGATGAGGGGCGACGACCACGGGTAGGTCAGCCCGCCGAGGTCGGCGACCAGCGTGAGCGAGGCGAGCACCACGGCGAGGAGCGCCGAGCCGGCGTAGTCGATCGCGTGTGCGCGCCGCGTCGTCTGCGCCGGAAGGGTGGCGGCGAGCACCACGAGGGCCACGATGCCCAGCGGAAGGTTGACGTAGAAGATCCACCGCCAGCCGAGGTGCGTCGTGAAGAAGCCGCCGAGCAGCGGGCCGGCGATGCTCGCGAGGCCGAAGGTGGCGCCGAAGAACCCCTGATACTTCCCGCGCTCGCGAGGCGGCACGATGTCGCCGACAATAGCCTGCGTCGTGACGTTCAACCCTCCGCCGCCGAGTCCCTGCACCGCGCGGAAGAGGATGAGCTGCGTCATGTTCTGGCTCAGGCCGCAGAGGGCCGAGCCGATCAGGAAGAGGACGATCCCCGATTGCAGCACCACCTTGCGGCCGTACAGATCGCCCAGCTTGCCGTAGATCGGCGTGACGACCGTTTGCGCGAGCAGGTAGGCGGTGACGACCCAGGCCAGGTGTTCCAGCCCACCGAGCTCGCCGACGATTGTCGGCAGCGCCGTCGACACGATCGTCGAATCGAGCGCCGCGAGGAGCATGACGAGCAACAGGCCGCTGAACGCGACGAGCACCTTGCGGTGGTCGAGCGGCGCTGGAGCGGCCTGTTCTGAATTGTCGAGTGCGGTCATGGGGCGGTGCCCGGTACACAAACCGTACCGGGCACCGATCGGCCTTACTGCTCGCCGGCGCGGAACTCCTTCAGATGAAGGCTCAGCGAGCCGACGACGGGCACCTTGCTCTTCAGCATGACGAGCGTGCGCGCCGCGTCATCGGAGAAATACACCTCCGCCTGGCCCCCCTGGCCGAACAACCCGCCGGCGTTGGTGATCGTCGGCTGCACGACGATCGTCTCGAAGGTGCCGGCCGGCACCGTGACGCGCTCCTTGCGCAGCACGCGCAGGATCACGTCGTGACCCGCTTTGAAGTAGCGGGGAATGGTATCGACGTCCCCGACGCGGAGCGGCAGGGTGCGCGCGTAGAACAGGAAGCTCACGTCGTCGAGGGGCTCGGAGGTCGGCAGCTCACCTTCCTCCCCGCTGTCCGCCTGCCGATAGGTCTTGGACTCCGGCGCGAGATGGTACTCGCGATAACGCTTCTTGGTGAGCTCCTTCTGATCCTGCACGAAGCGGCGGCTGAACAGCCCCTGCGGGTCGATCCACGAGTCGAACTTGTCGTCGACCCGGGCGAAGAGCACGCCTCCCGAGACCTGGAGCCGGGTATGCAGCGTGGTGTGGCCGGCGATCTGCTCGGTGCCGAGCACTTCGAGCGAGCCGCTGCCGACGCCTCGGCCGGCCAGACGCAGCTCGTAGCTGGCGCGCTCACCGGCGGCCATCCGGCCGACGGCGCCGGCGCGGCTGACCGAGGCGCGCGTCGATTCGGAGACGCTCTCGCGGGCCGCAAAGCTCTGCGCGTCGGCGGGAGTGGGCATACCGAGCCCAGCAAGAAGCAGCGCGGCGGCGAACGCCGGCCGGGAGATGGCGGACTGAAGTCGAGCGAATGACATGAGACCCTGCACGGCACGGGACACGAACGACATACTGGACCTTTTAGACTAGTATGACTAAAATTAGACCGTCAGGTCTAGTTGTCAACCGGGCGGCCGCGGCGGGATCGTTCCTGCGGCATCCCGTCATACCCCGCTGACCCCGCTTCGGATGCCCCCGCGAGCCCACACCCTGTCGTCCCAATCCCCGCCCTCCGTGGAAGGTTCGGAGGGGATCCGCCAGCCACAGCAGCTCCGCGGCGAGCGCCGAGTCGAAGCCATTCTCGATGCTGCGGCGGCGATCGTCGGCGAACAGGGGCTGCCTGCCCTGACGGTCCAGGCGCTGGCCGATCGCGCG
>JABFYH010000123.1 GCA_013361335.1 Gemmatimonadaceae bacterium
CGCCGTTGCGCGATCGCTCCAGCGCGAAGTAGGCGCTCAGCAGCCGCGCGAGGTCCGGATAGAGCTGCGGGATGGTGAGCGCGGACACGGCTAGTCTCTCCGATGCTTGAGCTGCAGGTAGGCGAACAGCTCGCTGCGTCGCGGATGCGCATCGAGCCAGGCGCGCGTCTCCTGCGCCCGGCGATAGGTATCCTCACCCAGCCGTCGGCGAAAGCTCTCCTCCGTCGTCAGCACAACCGGAGTCCACCGGCCTCCGGGGGTGCGAGGGCACCGGCCGGCGCCGGTGTCTCCGGCAGGTTCTCCCCGGCGACCGCCCGCCAGCGCCAGAAGTCGGTGGAGCGGATCCAGTGGCCGTTGCAGGGAGGAACAGCGCCGCGCCGTGAGCCGACCGCCCTCGAGCGGCGCGACGACGAGCGTCTGGGTGGGCTTGCAGACGGGACAGTCCATTGGTCTCGGGTCGGCGACCAGAGGACGACGATCGATCCCGCTGTGCCGTCATCCGCATGGCGACCCGCGCCGCGCCGACCGGCGGATGCCGCTCCCCACTCGCCAACCCGGCGGCGGCTCGTCATATTCGCCGCTGCCGACCGCCCACCGGCGGACAGTCGCCGGCACGCTCTCATCCGAAACGCTGTGAGGCAACGGTGCAGTCTACGGAGTATGATGCGATCGTCGTAGGGTCCGGGATCTCCGGCGGCTGGGCCGCCAAGGAGCTCGCCGAGAAGGGGCTTCGCGTCCTGCTGCTCGAGCGCGGGCGCAACGTGGAGCACGTCAAGGACTACGTGAACGCCACCAAGGGCCCGTGGGAGTATCCCCACCGCGGCGGCCGGACGCGGGCGATGGAGGAGGCCTACCCCGTCCTCAAGCGCGACTACCCGCTCAACGAGAAGAACCTCGCCTTCTGGGTGAACGACAAGGAGTCGCCCTACACCGAGGTGAAGCGCTTCGACTGGTACCGCGGCTATCAGGTCGGCGGCCGCTCGCTGATGTGGGGACGCCAGAGCTACCGGCACAGCGACTTCGACTTCGAGGCCAACGCCAAGGAAGGCGTCGCCGTCGACTGGCCGATCCGCTACGCCGACATCGCCCCCTGGTACGACAAGGTGGAGAAGCACGCCGGCATCTCCGGCTCGCGCGAAGGCATGCCGCAGCTCCCCGACGGCCAGTTCCAGCCCCCGATGCCGCTCAACTGCGGCGAGGAGCTCGTCGCCGGCAAGCTCGCCAAGCTGTACAACGGCCGGCGGCGCATCATCCCCGGCCGCACCGCGAACGCGACGCAGCAGCTCGAGGGGCGGAACGCCTGCCAGTACCGCAACGCCTGCTGGCTCGGCTGTCCCTACGGCGCGTACTTCAGCACCCAGTCGTCGACCCTGCCCGCCGCGGCCAAGACGGGACGCATGACCCTCAAGCCCTGGTCGATCGTCTCCGAAGTCCTCTACGACAAGGATCGGAAGCGCGCCACCGGCGTGCGGGTGCTCGACGCGGTGAGCAACCAGACGACCGACTACAAGGCGAAGATCGTCTTCCTCTGCGCCTCCACGCTCAACTCCACGTGGCTGCTGATGCGTTCGGCGACCGACGTGTGGCCGGGTGGGCTGGGGAGCAGCTCGGGTGAGCTCGGGCACAACCTGATGGACCACCACTTCCGCATCGGCGCCGAGGGCACGCTCGAGGGGCTGGACGACAAGTACTACTACGGCCGCCGCCCCACCGGCTTCTACATCCCGCGCTACCGCAACCTGTTCGGCGACAAGCGCGACTACCTGCGCGGCTTCGGCTACCAGGGCAGCGCGGGTCGCGAAGGGTGGTCGCGCGCCGTGGCCGAGCTGGGCGTGGGCGGCGCATTCAAGGACCAGGCGGCGCAGCCCGGGGCGTGGACGATCGGCGGCACGGCGTTCGGCGAGATGCTTCCCAACCATGAGAACAAGGTGTCCCTGGACACCAGCCGAAAGGACAAGTGGGGGCTGCCGGTGCTGAAGATCGACTGCGCCACCGGCGAGAACGAGCGCCGCATGCGCGTCGACATGGCGGCCGACATGGCCGAGATGCTCGAGCAGACCGGCGTCAAGAACGTGAAGACGTACGACAACCAGTACTTCCCCGGCATGGGCATCCACGAGATGGGCACGGCGCGCATGGGCCGCGATCCCAAGACGTCGGTGCTCAACGCGCACAATCAGGTGTGGGACGCGCCGAACGTGTTCGTCACCGACGGGAGCTGCATGACGTCGGCGGCCTGCGTGAATCCCTCGCTCACCTACATGGCGCTCACGGCCCGCGCCGCGGACTTCGCGGTGAACGAGCTCAATCGCCGCAACCTCTGACCGCAGGACACCATCATGGCATCGGAGATCGAGCGGGACGACGCGACGAACGAGGGCGGCACGGTCACGGTCATCGACCGTCGCGAGGCCATCCGACGCGTGACGGCGCTGCTGGGCGGGCTCGCCCTCGTCGGTGGGGATGCCCTCCTCACCGGATGCTCGGATCGATCGAGCCCGCTGGGGCGCGACGCACAGTTCACGGCCCAGGACGTGGCCTTCCTCGACGAGGTGGCCGACACGATCCTGCCGCCGACCAAGACGCCCGGCGCCAAGGCGGCGAAGACGGGAGCCTTCATGGCGCTCATGGTCACCGACTCCTACGCGCCGGAAGATCAGCAGGCGTTCCGCGAGGGGATGCGCACGTTGGACGAGGCGAGCATGAAGGACAACAAGGTCGGTTTCATGCAGGCCACGCCGCAGCAGCGGCTGTCGCTGCTCGAGCGGCTGGACCGCGAGCAGAAGGCCGACTCCGATGCGCGCGCGGCCAGGGCGAAGGAGAAGGAGCGTGCCGACAAGCAGCGCGCCGGCACGGCGACGGCCGTGGCGCCGACGGATACGGGGAAGAACGCCAGCGACAAGCACCTGCCGGATCAGCGCCAGGAGAACGCGCCGGGCGCGGCGAACGTCACTCCGACGCAGGCGATCACCAAGGAGCCGCCCCGCCACTACTTCCGCATGATGAAGGAGCTCGCCCTGCTCGGCTACTTCACCTCGGAGATCGGTTGTACGCAGGCGATGCGCTACGTGGAGTCACCGGGCCGGTTCGATCCGTGCGCGCCGTACACGAAAGGCGAGACGGCCTGGGCGAGTCACGCATAGGGCGCCGCCCTCAATACTTCGCCACCCCGGCATCCACGTCGTCGCTCCAGCGCAGGATGCCGCCGGCGAGGTTCTTCACGTTGCGGAAGCCCGCGGCCTGAAGCTGCCGCACGGCGGTCGCGCTGCGCTTGCCACTCCGGCACATCACGACGATCTCGCGCGCGCGATCCAGCGTGCCGAGCGCCGTGCCGAGCGTGCCGAGGGGGATGAGTCGCGCACCGTGCAGGTGCGCGACCGCCCACTCGCCCGGCTCACGGACGTCGATCAGATCCAGATCCGCCGCGCCGAGCAGGCGCGCCGCCAGCTCGCGCGGCGTGATCTCCACCACCTCGTCGACGTTCGGCGCCGCGGCCGCCGCGGGCACACCGCAGAAGGCGTCGTAGTCGATCAGCTCCGTGATCGTGTGCGTCCCGCAGGCCGGACAGGTCGGATCCCGGCGCAGCGTCACCGTCCGCACGCTCATCGTGAGCGCGTCCACCAGCAGCAGCCGCCCCGCGAGCGTCGCACCCACGCCGAGTGCCAGCTTGAGCGCCTCCGCCGCCTGGATCGTCCCGACCATTCCGGGCAGGACGCCCAGGACGCCCCCTTCGGCGC
Organism: Gemmatimonadaceae bacterium; assembly: GCA_013361335.1. Lineage (GTDB taxonomy): Bacteria > Gemmatimonadota > Gemmatimonadetes > Gemmatimonadales > Gemmatimonadaceae > AG11. Next base: position 3,738 of record JABFYH010000123.1, read on the forward strand.
AGCTGGGAACGAGGCCGGCGGGGGGCGGCTCGGGAAAGAGGCAGCGATAGCAGGGACCGGTTGGCGTGGAGAACACCGACGCCTGCCCCTCGAAGCGGAAGATGGAGCCATACACGTTCGGCTTGCCGAGCAGCACGCACGCGTCGTTCACGAGATAGCGCGTCGCGAAGTTGTCGGTGCCGTCGACGACGATGTCGTAGCCGCCGATGATCTCGAGCGCGTTGGCCGAGGTGAGCTTCACGGCGTGCGGCTCGACGGCGACGTGCGGGTTGACGTCGCGCAGGCGGTCGCGCGCCGACTCGAGCTTCGGCCGGCCGACGTCGCGCGTGCCGTGGAGGAGCTGGCGCTGGAGATTGGTGACGTCGACGACGTCGAAGTCGACGAGGCCGAGCGTCCCGACCCCCGCCGCCGCGAGGTAGAGCGCGACCGGCGAACCGAGACCGCCCGCGCCGATCACCAGCACGCGTGCAGCCTTGAGTCGCTCCTGCCCAGCCAGCTCGACGCCGGGGAGGATGAGGTGGCGCGCGTAGCGGTGCAGCTCGTCGGAAGAGAGGGACATCGATTCGGCTAGAGAAACGTTCAGCCCCCGCTCACCGCCGGCACGATCGTGATCGTCGTCCCGTCGGCGACCGGAGTGGCCAGCCCGTCGAGGAAGCGGACGCTTTCCTCACCGACGAAGACGTTGACGTGCCGGCGCAGTTCCCCCTGCTCGGTGAGCACGCGGTCGGTGACGGCCGGCCACCGTTCGGCCACGCGAGCCAGCGCCTGCGCGACCGTTGCGCACGAGGCGTCCACCGCGAGCGTGCCCGCGCCGCGCGCGTACATGGTGAGCGCCTGCGGCAGCACCACGGAGATGGCCATGGAACGCTCCGTCAGTGCGCGCCGACGACCGCCGCCTTCACGCAGCAGATCGAGGGCAGCGCGTCGGCGATCTCGGCCCAGCGGTCGCCGCCGTCGGCGGACGCGTACAGCTTGCCGCTCCGCGTCCCGAAGTAGACACCGGCCGGATCGTGGGTGTCCGCGGCGAGCCCGTCACGCAGGATCGTCTCATAGGCGTCCTGCTGCGGCAGCCCGTTCGTCAGCGCCTCCCAGGACCGGCCGGCGTCGCGCGTGCGGTACACGCGGAGCTTCGCGTCGGGGACGACACGGAACTCGTCGGACTGGATGGGCACGATGTACACCGTGTCCGGGTCGTGCGGATGCATCTGCATCGCGAAGCCGAAGTCGGAGGGGACGCCGTTGGCGATGTCGTGCCAGGAGTCCCCCCAGTCGTCGCTGCGGTAGAGACCCCAATGGTTCTGGAGAAAGAGACGCTCGGGGCGGCTGGGATGATGCACGACCTTGTGCACGCACTGCCCGAACTCCGGCATCTTGTTGGGGAGGAACACGGCGCGCACCCCCTGGTTCCGGGCGCGCCAGGTCGTCCCGCCGTCGTCGGTGCGGTAGAAGCCGGCGGTCGAGATGGCGATCCCCATGCGCCGCCTGTCCTTCGGGTCCACGACGATGGTGTGCAGGCAGAGCCCGCCACCGCCGGGCATCCACTGCGGGCGATGCTCGTGCTCGAGGAGCCCCTGCACCGGCGCCCAGCTCTCCCCGGCGTCGTCGGAGCGGAAGAGCGCCGCGGGCTCGACCCCGCAGTACACCACGTCCGGCTCGTCGGCGCGACCGGGCGCGATCTGCCATACCTGCGCCAGCGACAGCTTGGAGCTCTCCGGAAAGCGGACGGCCTGCCGCTCCGGTCCGGTCCAGCTTGCCCCGAAGTCGTCGCTCAGGCGGATCGTGCTGCCCCAGTGATTGCTGTGCGAGCCGACCAGGGTGCGCTGCCGGCCACCCCGCTGATCGAACGCCGCCGAGTAGACGGTCTCCCCGGGAAAGTGCGGCCCGTCCACCGACCACCGCTTTCGCGAGGCGTCGGAGGACACGAGGAAGGCGCCCTTGGTCGTGCCCACCAGTACGAGCACGTCGCCGGGTGCGTGGCGCGGAGAGGAGGAACGGGGCATGCGGGTCTCGCTTGAGGACGGGCAACCTCAACGGTGCGGCTTCCGGGGGAGAGGCGCAATACTGGCGGCGGACCCGGCCGCCCACTAGAAGCCGGGCCGGCCGAGGCGCTATCTATCATTGGCGGCTCTTCGCGCTCAGGGCTCACTCATCCGCCGCCTCCACAGGACGACGAGCATGACACTCTCACGTGCACGGGGCGCCTCGGCCCTGCTGCTCGGCGCCGCGGTCGCCATCTGCGGCGCCTCGACAGCGTCGGCACAGGCCGCCTCGCCCCCCCTCGCCGACAGCATCGGCATCGCCAAGGCGCGCGCCGACAGCCTCCGCTATCCGTACACCGCCGGCGACGTTCAATTCATGTCGCACATGATCGGGCACCACGCGCAGGCGCTGGTCATGGCCGGCTGGGCGCCGACCCACGGCGCCAACGCGGAGGTGCAACGGCTCGCGGCGCGCATCATCAATGCGCAGACCGACGAGATCAACATCATGCAGACCTGGCTGCGCGATCGGCGGCAGCCCGTGCCCGAAGCCAAGTCCGGCCCGATGAAGATGGTGATGAACGGGATGGAGCATGAGATGCTCATGCCGGGCATGCTGACGGACGAGCAGATGAAGGAGCTCGACCAGGCGCGGGGGAAGGACTTCGACAAGCTGTTCCTCCGCTACATGATCCAGCACCACCGCGGCGCCGTGTCCATGGTGAACGATCTGTTCGGGACGCCCGGCGCCGCGCAGGACGAGACGGTGTTCAAGTTCGCCAACGACGTCCAGGTGGATCAGTCCACCGAGATCAATCGCATGCAGAAGATGCTCGCGTTCCTCACCCTCGGCATCAGCGCGCCGTGACCACCCCTTTCGCGACGGTCCATATGCCCCACACCTCATCATTGCTCAAGCTGTCGCTCGCTCTCACGCTCGCTGCCGCGGGCGCATGCGCCTCGGCGACCACGTCGTCGAGCGCGAACGGCTCGGTCGCCCCGGGCGACATGTCGATGTCCACCCAGGCGCCCAGCCCCGATCCGCGCGTCGGGCTCCGCGCCGGCCTGATGAACGCGGCCGAAGCCTCCTGGAACCTGCGCGTCCTCTCCGAGACGCCGCCCCCGGCGAACTTCGCGGGGATCACCAACTCCGACCTCGCCTTCCTGGGCAACTACGCGATCCAGGGGAACTACAACGGCTATCAGGTCTGGGACATCTCCAATCCCCGCACCCCGGTCATCAAGACGGCGTACGTGTGCCCGGCGTCGCAGAGCGACGTCTCCGTCTACCGGAACCTGCTGTTCGTGTCGGGTGAAGGGCTCAGCGGCCGCGTCGACTGCGGCGGGCAGGGGGTGACGGACACCGTCAGCAAGGATCGCCTGCGCGGCCTCCGCATCTTCGACATCAGCGACATCGCGCATCCGCGCAACGTCGGCAACGTGCAGACCTGCCGCGGCTCGCACACCCACACGCTGCTCGTGGACCCGAAGGACGCCGAGAACGTGTACGTGTACATCTCCGGCTCGTCGGGGGTGCGCTCGCCGAACGAGCTCGCCGGCTGCGTCGCCGCGACGCCGGACAAGGATCCCAACTCGGCGCTGTTCCGGATCGAGGTCATCAAGGTGCCGCTCGCGCATCCCGAGCAGGCGGCGATCGTGAGCTCGCCGCGCATCTTCAACGACCTCACGGCGCCGGCCGTGCACGGCGAAACGCGTGAGGACGTGGCCGCCGCGGCGCGGGAAGCGGCCGCCGCCCGTGCTCGTGGTGAGTTCACCGTTGCGTTCATGGGCTCCGAGCACGTGCTGCCGGCGAACTTCGTGAAGCCGATGCTCGACAGCGTGGCCAGGGCCAACGGCCACACCGCGGCCACCACCGCCGACAGCGCGGCGCTGCGGGCGGCGCTGCCCGGCATCCTCGAGCACATGTTCGGCTCGCCGAGCACCGGGAGCGGACCGCGGCCTGGTCCGACGCAGTGCCATGACATCACCGTCTATCCGGCGATCGGCCTGGCGGGCGGTGCGTGCGGCGGCTACGGTCTCCTGCTCGACATCAGCGACCCGGCGCATCCGACGCGCATCGGCGCCGTCGCCGACTCGAACTTCTCGTACTGGCACTCGGCGACGTTCAACAACGACGGCACCAAGCTGCTCTTCAGCGACGAGTGGGGCGGCGGCGGCGCGCCGAAGTGCCGCGCCACCGACCCGAAGGAATGGGGCGCCGACGCGATCTTCACGCTGACCAACCGGCAGCTCCAGTTCCGGAGCTACTACAAGCTGCCGGCCGCGCAGACGCCGCAGGAGAACTGCGTCGCGCACAACGGCTCGTTGATCCCGATCCCGGGACGCGACGTCATGGTGCAGGCGTGGTATCAGGGCGGCATCTCGGTGTTCGACTTCACCGACGCCGCGCACCCCAAGGAGATCGCGTACTTCGACCGCGGCCCGGTGGATTCGACGCGCATGGCGATGGGCGGCTCCTGGTCGGTGTACTACTACAACGGCGTGATCGTGAGCTCGGAGATCGCGCGCGGGCTCGACATCTTCGAGCTGGCGCCGAGCGCCTTCATCTCGCAGAACGAGATCGACGCGGCGAAGTCGGTGCACCTGGACTACCTGAACACGCAGGGCCAGCCCAAGTTCGTCTGGCCGGCGAGCTTCGCCCTCGCGCGGTCGTACGTGGACCAGCTCGCGCGCGGCAACGGCCTGAATGCCGGCCGGATCTCGGCCATCCGTCAGGCGCTCACCAGCGCGGAAGGCACGTCGGGCGCGCAGCGACGCGATGCGCTGAGCTCTCTCGCGACCCGGATCGACGCCGACGTCAGCGGCGCCGGCGACTCGGCACGAGTCCGCATGCTCGCCGGCGCTGTGCGCGACCTGGCGGCCGCGACGCGCTAGTTCGAGGCGGTGAGAACACCGAAGGCCCGGGCGCTGTTGCCCGGGCCTTCACGTTTCCAGCGACCTCGGTGCGAGGAACATCTACAGCGCGGCGTCAGGGCGCGCGGTCGGATCAGCCCGCGCGCCGCGATGACGAGGGGTACTCGTCGGCCGGCTCCTCCTCCTGATCGATCGTGTGCGCCCATTGCAGGTGGGAGCAGAGCCCGTCGAGGCCGGGGTAGATGGACGACGCGTTGACGCCGCAGCGGTCGAGCACCCAGCGCATCTCGGCGAAGGTGTCACGCGCGATCGTCAGCTTGCGCAGCGACCGGCCATGTTCCGGGATGAGATCGATCGGCGTCACGTCGTCCCCCACGACGGGATGGATCGTGAAGAGCCCGAGCTGGGAGACGATGCGCCCCACGATGTGGCGCGGACGCACGATCTTCACGCGGTCGATCGCGAGCGGATCCTCGTCCTGTCCCATGTCCTCGAGGTCGCGCGACTGGAGGATCCACACCACGCCGTCGCCCTGGCCGGGCTTCCCCGCGACGGCGAACCAGAGCGCGGCCAGCGGGTTGTAGGTCCAGTCGAGCAGCCTGGTGGCCATGCCGTAGTTCTGCGCGACGGCAAGCCACTCCACCGTCGACGCCGGTACGATGTCGAGATGCGGCGGAGCGGTCCGCTGGAACTCGTTCACCATCACGCGCTCGAGATCGGCCCGCGTCATGTCGCGCGGCTGCAGACGGCTGATCTTGGGCGCGAGCGGGCGGTCCTCCCGCTGGCCGCGGAAGACGAGCCCGTCGAGCCGGCAGTGCCGCTCGAGGTAGGACACGAACTGTCCGACGCTCGTGATGTGCGCGTTCGGAAACTCGGAGATCATCGGCGGGGAGCGAGTCGTAACCATCGGAGTGCAGAGGACATGCCCCCGCACCCGGCATCGCTCACCAATCGAGGGCCACGAGATCCAGCGGGTTCACCGTCAGCGCGCCGTATCGAGCGTTCCAGTGCAGGTGCGGTCCGGTCACCCGCCCGGTGGCACCCACCAGCCCGATCTGCTGTCCGCGCGTCACCGTGTCGCCCACCGCCACGAGGACCTTGCTCAGATGCAGATAGCCGGTGACGACGCCGGCGCCGTGGTCGATGTAGACCACCCGCCCGCCGAGGAAGAAGCGGTCGACCAGCGCGACGACGCCCGCGTTCGCGGCCCGCACCGGCTCCCCGACGGCGCCCCGGAAGTCCACGCCGAGATGGCGGCTCGTCACGGCGCCGTTGAAGGTGCGGCCGGTGCCGAAGCTGCTGCTGATCTCCGACGCCCTGGGCCGCAGGAATGGCGCGGACCAGACACGCGGCGACTGATGCGACCGCCGCCCCACGGCGAGCGCCCGGGCATTCTCGCGCGCGACGCGCGCCTCCGTCGCCGCGTCCAGCGGGCGGCCGAAGCGGGACGCCACCGCGAGCTGCTCCGACGGCGGCGGTAGCGGCGGGATCTCCACTGCGACGCGCAGGGTGTCGACGCGCCCCGACGCGCGGGTGACCAGCGCCTGCGCAACGACCGACGCGACGGAGTCCACCGGCACGGCGCCGATGGCGCGGTGCTCGCCCCGCGCCGACTCGAAGTGCAGCGGCTCCCCGGCCATCGTCCCGCGAATCGCGACGATCGAGTCGCGGCCGCCCCCGGAATCACGCAGCGTCAGCGTCACCACTGCGCCGGGCAATGGATGCGCCGGCGACACGCGCAGATGCGACTGCGCCGCCACCGGCGCCGCGAGGAGTGCGCCGCCGAGCGCGGCGACGAGCAGCGACTTGACCGCGCTCACCCTTCCGTCACCGACTTCAGGCTGGCGAGCCCGCGCTCGAAATCGCTGCCGATCAGTTCGTCCATGTTCATGAAGACTCCGAGATGGCGATCGTGACGAGGAAGGCCACGCGATCCTCCGTACGGTGAGCGACGCTGGCCCGACTGGATGAAGATAGGGCCCGCGCGGCAGCAGGACGGCGACGATCCCGCGATCCTACGGCCCACCGGCCGCGCCGACCCGAACGGGCAGGCGGAGCGCCGCTGCCAATCGAGCACCGAGCACCGGCGCCATCGACCGGCTGAAGCTCGCGGTGAGGTGATTGTCGTCGGTGAACACGACGACGCCGTTCCGCACCACCCCGCACTCGCGTGTCGGGCAGATCTGGTCGTTCATGTCCACGAACCTGATCGGCAGCCCGCGCGCCGCGGCCGCCTGTGCCTCGAGCGCCGCGGGCGAGAGCGAGCGCGCGCGCTCGTAGCTGCAGGGCCCCGCGAAGGGGAGTCGTGCCGCCTGGCGCGAGAGGCAGGCCGGGACGTCGAACCAGGTGCGCGGCGTGCCCCGGATCGCGACCACCGGCAGCCCCGCCCCCGTCAGGCGCTCGTATGTGCGGCGCAGGCCGCGCCGCCACATCTCCGGCGTCACCTGCCGATCGGAGCCGGTGCCATCCGGTGGGATGTAGTGATCCCAGCTGGACAGGATCACCGCCGCCGGCCGCGCGGACACGATGCGCTGCAGCATGGCCTCGCGATACCGCGTGCACTCGTGGTAGTACCGCTTGAGCCGCGCGTTCATGAGCTCCGGCATGTCCGCCACCGGACAGCCACCCTTCACCATGGCGACGATCTTCCAGCCCCGCTCGCGGCCGGCCCGATCGAGTCCGGCCAGCCAGTGTTCGGCATGCGAGTCGCCGAGCAGCATGATCACCGTCGACGACGTACGGTCGCCGAGTTCGCACGGGCCCTTCAGGTCGTCCACGGTGGTCGCCCAGCAGTCGTGCTGCATGCGATCCCTCCGGGCCATGGCCAAGGTGCGCTGCTCGGGCGATGCCACGCGACGCTCGGCCACGCGCAACGCGCCGTGCGCGACGAGCGCGGCTCCGACGCTGACGACGAGCGCCGCCGGCGCGAGCCACTCGGTGCGGATGCGGGCGAGACGTCCCTCGCGTGCCGAGCTCTCGATGAACCGGTGGGTGAGCCACGCCAGCCCGAGCGCCGCCCCCGACCAGACGAGCCGTCCCGCGACGCCGATGTCGCGATCGAGCACCGCGCCGATCCCCACCAGCGGCCAGTGCCAGAGATACCACGCGTACGAGAGCCGACCGAGCCACCGCAGCGCCGGCGTCGACAGCA
>JABFYH010000227.1 GCA_013361335.1 Gemmatimonadaceae bacterium
GCGCATCCGCGCATCCGCACACCACCACGCGCCCTTACCTTGCGGCATGCTCACCACCACCGCCACCGTGTCGACGAAAGGCGCCCGCCGCTGGGACGCCGGACATCCGTGGATCTATCGCAGCGACGTCATCCAGCGACCAACCGCCGACGCCGGCGCCGTCCGCGTCACGGATCAGCGCGGCAAGCCGCTCGGCGTCGCCCTCTGGAGCCCCCGCTCGGAGATCTCCCTCCGCCTCGTCGATCGCGACCCCGCCGCCACACTCGACGCCGCCTGGTGGCGCGCCCGCATCCAGCGCGCCGCCGCCCGTCGCGACGGGCTCGACCGTGCGACGAATGCCTACCGACTGATCCATGGTGAGGGAGACCTACTTCCCTCGCTCGTCGCCGACCGCTACGACCAATACATCGTCGTCCAGCTCATGAGCGCCGGACTCGAGCGCTATCGCCGTGAGATCGTCGACGCACTGCTCGAGATCGCCAAGCCCGCCGGGATCCTCGCGCGCAACGACGTGCCCCTGCGCGCCAAGGAAGGGCTCGACACCGGCGTCGAGCTGCTGCACGGCGCCGTGCCCGATGAGATCGAGGTGCAGGAGCATGGCGTCCGCTACCTCGCCGCCCCCTGGCGCGGCCAGAAGACGGGCGCCTTTCTCGATCAGCGCGAGAACCGCGCGCTCGCCGGTCGCGTTGCACGCGGCGCGGCGCTCGACTGCTTCAGCTATCACGGCTCCTTCGCGCTGCATCTCGCCCGCTGCGCCGATACGGTGACCGCCCTCGACAGCTCCGCCCACGCTCTCATGCGCGCCGAGGAGAACTTCCGGCGCAACGGCTTCGCGAACGGCCACTTCGTGGAGGCGAACGCGTTCGAGTACCTGAAAGCGCGCGAGCGCGAGCGCGCACGCTTCGACACGATCGTGCTCGATCCGCCGGCCTTCGCCAAGACCCGTCCCTCACTCCCCGCCGCGCTGCGCGGCTACAAGGAGATCAACCTGCGCGCGATGCGTCTGCTCGCCCCGGGCGGTCTCCTCTTCACCGCGAGCTGCTCCTATCACCTCACGAAGCCGCTCTTCCTCGAGATGCTCGAAGCCGCCGCCGCCGACAGCGGCCGCCGCATGGTGCTGCGCGAGCTACGCGGCCAGCCGCTCGATCACCCGGAGATCCTCACCGTTCCGGAGACGGGGTACATCAAGGGAGCACTGCTGGAAGCGATCGACTGACCGTCAACCGTCAACGTGAACCGTGAACCGTGAACGGTGAACGGTGAACCGTTACTGCGTCGAGAGGCGCAAAGGGCACACCGGACACAGTCCGGTGTGCCCTCGTCGTTACCGTTCACGGATCACGGTTCACGGGTCACTTGGCAGTGCGGACAGAAATACGTGCTCCGCCCAGCCTGCGTGATCCGCTCGATCGACGTACCGCAGCGTCGGCACGGAAGACCTTCGCGATCGTACACGTCGAGGTTCACCGTGTCGTCGTCCGTGTAGCGTGAGCCCGTCGCGCGGGTGATCACGGCACCAATCGCCGATCGCAGGGCGCGGACCTGCTTGTCGCTCAACGAATCCGCACGCTGCGTGGGGCTGATGCGGGCGCGCCAGAGCGACTCGGCGGCGTAGATGTTCCCGAGGCCGGCCACGAGCTTCTGATCGAGCAGCGCCGGCTTCACCGGCCCTCGGCGCGTCGCGAGCGCGCGGCCCAGCGCCTCGGCCGTCCAGCCACGATCCGCCGCATCGGGGCCGAGGCCGAGGGCCAGCTCCATGCCGGCGGGATGCACGTCGAGGGTGCCGAGCGCGCGCGAATCGACCAGCGCCAGCCGCGTGCCCCCATCGAAATCGATCACCGCGCGCGCAAACCGCGGCAACGGTGCATCCGACTTCCCGTGCTCCCAGTCGCCGTTCATCCGGAAGTGCACGTGCACGATGCGACCGTCGTCGAGATGGAGGAGCTGATGCTTGCCGCGACGCTCGACACGCACGATCCGCGCGCCGACGAGCGCACGCAGCGCGGCGGGGCGCACGCGCCGCTTGAGCGACGGGTGGAGCAGCTGCACCTTCGTGATCGTGCGTCCCTTGGCGCGACGCCGCAGGAGCTGCATCGCCGCTTCGACTTCGGGCAACTCGGGCATTCGACCGTTCCTCCTGACGTTGACAGCACTCGGGCGCGCGAGGCAAGATGCGCCGATGCACGCGCCCTCTCAATCCGAGCACGCCCGCCCCACGTTCCCGGAAGGGCGCTCCGAGCGCGTCCGGCGTGCGCTGCTTTTCGTTCTCTTCCTCAATGCGCTGTCCGTCGCACTCAAGATCGGAGTGGGGGCACGGACCGGGGCGCTCACCGTGCTGGGCGCGGCGCTGGAGTCGGGGCTCGACATGCTGAGCAACGCCGTCGGCATCTTCGCGATCTCCGTGGCCGCACGAGCGCCGGACGACGACCATCCCTACGGCCACGAGAAGTTCGAGACCCTCGGCACGCTCGGCATCGTCGCCTTTCTCGCCATCACCTGCTTCGAGCTGCTCCGGCGCAGCATCGAGGAGCTGAACGGCGTGCATGCCGCTCCGACCGCCGCGCTGCTGGATGTCGTGCTGCTCGTGCTGTCACTCGGCGTGAACGCCTTCGTCGTCGGGTACGAGCGGCGCCGCGGGCGTGCGCTCGGGAGCGACCTGCTGCTCGCCGATGCCGCGCACACGGCGAGCGACGTGCTCGTCACCGCGCTGGCGATCGCGTCGCTCGTGCTGTCGCACCTCGGCTATCTGCGCGCCGACGCGCTGCTCGGCATGGTGGTGGCGCTGATCATCGCCTGGAGCGGGTACCAGATTCTCCGCGGCTCGATCCCGATTCTCGTCGATGCGCGCGCCGTGGATGCCGGTCGGCTGGCGTCGATCGTCGCCACGATTCCCGGCGTCGTCGGCGTCCGTGCGGCACGGTCTCGGCGCACCGCCTCGGGCCGGCTGTTCGCCGAGGTGACGATCCTCGTCGACGGCTCGACGAGCGTGTCCGCTGCCCACGATTTCACGGATGAGGTCGAACGCGCGATCGCGCGCGAGCTCGGGACGGCGGAAGCGATCGTCCACGTCGAGCCGGCCTGAGCCCTAACCTCGCGAGCCTCAGCTACTTGCGGGGCAACCTGGAGCCGATACCTTAACCTGTCCTCCACCAGAAAAAACGAATGGCGTCGCGGCTGTCCCGGTCTCTCCAACACGAATACGAGCTCTACCTCGAACGGGAGATCGAGAACTACAAGGAGTCGGTGCCGCGGAGCGTGCTCCTCTCCATTGGAGACGACGCCGTGCGCGCCCTCGCCGCGCAGCAGCAGTTCGCGCTCACCGAGCTGTTGCTGGTAGACGAGGTCGACAAGATCATCTTCAAGCGACTGCGCCTGCCGGCCTACCCGACCTGGAGGAAGCGGCGCATCAAGCTCATGGAAGAGCTGCGCCGGCCGGAGCATTGGGGGTTGAGCCCCGACGACATGGTGGTGCGCACGGCGCAGGCAGTTCCGGCCGACGCGCGCGTCCTGCTCGCCGGCGCCGAGGTGGAGACGCCCGCGCTGTATCTGGCGGCGCATGGCTGCGACGTGACCGCGCTGTCCGAGCCGGACGCCGTGCAGCGCGTGCTCGACGCGGCCGAACAGGTGGGGCTTGGCGAGCGTGTCCATGCCGCCGCTCTCGCGCTCGATTCCTGGACCCCCGACGCACCGCTCACCGCGGTGATCTACACCCCGGCCGCCTTCGCCGGGTTCACCGCGGCAGAGCGCGCGCGGGTGATCCAGGTGCTTCAGAGCGCGACGGCGGACGGTGGAGTGCATCTCGTGCAGACCATCGCGGCGGGGAAGCGTGCGCCCGTGTCGCTGGCCGAGCTGCGGCGGCGGTATCGCGGTTGGGAGGTGACTGTGGAGGAGAGCACGCCCAACAGCTTCCTCGCGCGGAAGGGAGTGGCGTAGAGCTCGTTGCATTCCGACACGGCGGGTCGATTCGACCCCGCGTCAAATCGAAACACGCGAGCCTCTTCTGGCTCGCGTGTTTTTTTGAAGTCGTTGTCAAGACATTACTTACGTCGACGCGAACCGCTGGCCCCGGAGGTGCCTTAGTGCGGGTGCCCCCGACCGTTCCGGGGGCAGCCCTTTTCTCGCGTTCTATCATATGAAGAAGACCATTCAGACGACCCAGTACGACGAGCCGGTGGGCATCGTGATCTCGCGTGGACGCGAGCCCGAGCCCACGCCGCGCTTCTCGGCATATGTCTGGGCGCCCTTCCCCGACGACGAGCTCGACAAGAAGGGCCAGGCCGCGTAAGCTCGGCCGCACGACGCAACTGAACGCCGCGGACTTTCGTCCGCGGCGTTCGTCGTTTCGGCGCTGTCCGCCCTACGCCTCACCCCGCCCACCGCACGCCGGGGTCGGTACGCCCCTTGCCCCCGTCGCCCGCGTGGACAGCACCTCCTCATGGGACGACGAACGGGCGCAGCTGCTCGGCCACCGGATCTCGGAGCTCGGGCTCGCGATCGGTGGCTCGCGCGTCGAGCGCCTCGTCTCGCGCCTGAACGACGAGCTCGCTGCCCGCGGTGTCGCCTTTCACCCGCCCGTCTATCTCAGCGACGAGTGGGGATGCCCCGACGGGACGCCGCTCATCGGCGTCCCCTTCTACCTGGCCGACGAGCGACTCGAGCGCATCGAGGCCGAGCACGCCGGCGCGATCGAGAGCGACGACGAGGCGATGCGGTACCTGCGCCACGAGGCGGGGCACGCCATCAACTACGCCTTCCATCTCTACGAGCGGCCCGAGTTCGCCACCCTGTTCGGTGATTACGGGCGCCCGTACGCCGAGCACTATCCGGCGGACCCGATGTCGCGCGATCACGTGCGACACATCCTCGGCTGGTATGCGCAGAAGCATCCCGACGAGGATTTCGCCGAGACCTTCGCCGTGTGGCTCACCCCGGGGCTGGATTGGCGAACTGAGTACGCCGGATGGGGCGCGCTGCGCAAGCTGGAGTGGATGGACGCGGTGATGCGTGAGATCGGACAGCTCGCGCCGCTCCCTCCGGAGTTGACGGACGACGACCTTCCCGTCGACGCCATGACCTGGACGGTCGCCGACCATTACGCCCACGAGGAGCGGCTGCCGATCGGCGACGCGCGCCAGTTCGACGGGGATCTGCGACGTGTGTTCGCGACCGTCGCCGATGCGCCAGCGGGCGAGCCGGCGGCGCGCTATCTCACCCGCCACGAGGGCGAGCTCGTGGCGCGCATCTCCTATTGGGCGGGAGTGGCGCCCGCGGCCGTTCGATCGCTGCTGCGCGCGCTCGAGGAGCGTGCGTCGGCGCTCGAGCTGCGCAGCGCCGGCCTCGAGGCCGCGACGCTGATCGAGCTGACGGCGTTCGGCACGGCCGTGATGATGCACTGGCGGTACACCAACGCTTTCCGCGCCACGCGCGCCGAGGTGGGTACGTGAAGATCGTCTTGCTGCATGGCGCCGACGCGGCGGAGCCGCCCGAGGACCCGGTGCTCGGGCAGATCGAGGAGGCGCTGCGTACGCTCGACCACGAGGTCGCGCGCGTGTCCGTCGGGCCCGACGTGGAAGCGGTCATCGCCGCGCTCCGCTCGGCCGATCCTGCGATCGTGTTCAACCTCGCCGAATCGTTCGACGGCAAGAGCGCGCTGGAGTCGAACGTGGCGGCGCTGCTCAATCTGCTCGGTCTCCGCTACACCGGCTCCAGCCCGGCCGGCCTGCTGATGGCCGGCGACAAGAGCCTCACCAAGCAGGTGCTCGGCTTCCAGAGCGTGCCGACGCCGCAGTTCGCGACCGTCTTCCGGGGCGCGCTCGATCATGTGGGGGATCTGAAGTTTCCGCTCATCGTGAAGCCGCCGCAGGAAGACGCGTCGCTCGGCATCACGTCGAAGAGCGTCGTCCGCGACATCAAGGAGCTGTTCGGCACGATGGATTCCCTGCAGCGCGAGTTCCAATCGCCGGTGATGGTCGAGGAGTTCATCGAGGGGCGTGAGTACTACGTCGGCGTGCTGGGCAACGTGAGCCCGCAGGCGCTGCCGGTGATCGAGCTCGATTTCAGCGCCTTCCCTGCCGACCGGCCCAGGGTGGCGAGCTACGAAGCCAAATGGGGCGAGGGGGGAACGGGCGGCACGGGCGAGACGGGCGCCGAGTTCGCGGGAACGAAGTCGATCTTTCCGACGGATCTGTCGCCGGAGCTGGTGAAGCGGATGCAGGACGTCGCCGTGGAGGCGTTCGGCGCGCTGCGGCTGCGCGACTACGGCCGGGTCGATCTGCGGGTGACCCCGGAGGGGGAGGTCTACGTGATCGAGGTGAACCCGAACTGTTATCTGGAGAAGTCCGGCGAGTTCGCGCGGGCGGCGGCGGAGGCAGGGATTCCGCACGAGGCGCTGGTCGGCCGCATCCTGGAGCTCGCGCAGGCGCGCTACTCGCGCTGACGCGGGCAGCGGTCTCCCACAACGAAAGAAGCCGGCGCCAAGGCGCCGGCTTCTCCGTATACGACGACGAACTGCTTACTTCGACGACTTCTTGCGGGAGGACTTGCGGCCGCCCTTCTTCGCCGTCTTGCGGCGCCCGCCCTTCTTGGCGCTCGACTTCTTCGACGACGACTTCTTGCGAGCCGACCCCTTCTTGGCGCTCTTGCGCCCGCCTTTCTTGGCAGCCATGGAAAAATCTCCTGTAACGGAGTGGAACGCTCGATCGAACCCCCGGTGGTTCGGACGAGCCAGCGGTCGGCACCGGAGTGCTTTCCCGCCGCACCACGGCCTCATGGCGAGACCGTGAAGACCAGCGACGCCTCAGACCGCGTCGCTCAAGCTTGTGAAATTGAAGTCCCTGACCTTGAGCGGTGGAACCATCACTGCCTGCCCCGGCCCGCCGTCCTCGCTCGCGCTGACCCGCACCGGCGTGCCGAGCGCCTCGAGATTGTTCAACATGAAGACGGGCGAGTCGTTAAACCGCAAATTCTTTACCGCGCGGGTGATTTTCCCGTTTTCGATCAGAAAGGTGCCGTCCCGCGTCAGTCCCGTGTACAGAATCGTGCGTTGATCGACCGGCCGCAGATACCAGAATCGGGTGACGAGCAGGCCGCGCGACGTCGATGCAATCATCTCTTCGATCGAGGTCGAACCACCGCTCATGCGCAGCGATCCCCCGCTGGCCGTTGGAGAGACGCCTTTCTTCTGCGCCCAGTAACGATCGTAATTGAGATTCTTCACCACGCCGTTCTCGATCCACACGCTGCGGCGTGTCGGCAGGCCCTCGCCGGTGAAGGGTGCGCCGGCGATTTCGGGGTCGAAGGGATCGGAGACCAGCGTCACGCGCTCGTCCACCACCTTCATGCCGAGCTTGTTCCCGCCCCCGGCCTTCGAGAAGAAGGAGCGCCCTTCGTCGGCGGCGCGCGCATTGAGCGCGAAGGAGATGAACTGCACGAGATTCCCGACGGCGGTGGGCTCGAACACCACGGTGTAGCGTCCCGGCTCGACGGCAGCCGGATTTCGCGACGCCCGAGCCTTCTCGGCGGCGCGCGCCCCGAGCGCGGCGGGGTCGATCCGCGTCCAGTCGTGATGGGAGGCGCCGGCCCAGCCGGAGCCGCTGCCGTCGGGCGTACGGACCGTCGTCGTGAGCGACGTCGCCGTCGCGCGCGAATAGGCGAACAGTCCCTTCGTGTTGGCGACGGCGCTCGCGCCGGCTCGTGCGTCGAGATAGCCGGTGGACACCAGGCCGGCCTGCGTGGCGGGTGCGGTGATGGCGCGAACCGCCTCCGCCCGTCCCATCGGATCGAGCGAGGCGGTGGCCTCGCTCCACGCTCGACCTGCCTCGTACTGCTGCGGGTCGAGCTCCGGCATGAACTCCTGATCCTCGGGCGCCAGGCGGGCGAGGCGCTCCGCCATCTGCACCGCCTGCCGCAGCGCGGCGTCGTCGAGCTGGTTGGTCGTGCTGGAGGCGCTGCGGCGGCCGGAGTAGGCCGTCACCGTCACCGCGGTATCGAAGTTGTCGCCGCCGGTGGAGACCTGGTTCACCGCGAACCGGGTGTTGCCCCGGCTGCCGCTGGTGATGTTGATTCGCGCGGCGTCGGCGGCGGTGACGAAGGCGAGGGCGCGCTTCGCGAGCGCCTCGCACTCCTCGCGCGACAGATACCGCGCGCTGGCCAGCGATCGAAGCTCGGTCACGCCTTCCGGCCCGTGTTGATGACGTTCACGTTGCGGAACCGGCTCGGCACGCAGCCGTGGCTGACCGCGTTGACCTGCGACGGCTGTCCCTTGGCGTCGTTGAACGCACCGCCGAGGTGATAGCTCTTCTGGCCGCCGATCATGTCGAGGGAGCCCCAGAACTCCGGTGTGCGCATCTGGTAGGCGACGTCCTTCAACATGCCGGCGATCTTGCCCCCCTTGATCTCGTAGAAGAGCTGGCCGCCGAACTGCGCGTTGTACCGCTGCTGATCGATCGAGAAGCTGCCGTCGCCGATGATGGCGATGCCGCGGTCGGTGGCGGCGATGAGGTCGTCCCAGCTCTGCTCCTTCGCGCCGGGCAGGAGCGAGACGTTGGGCATGCGCTGGAACTGCATGTCGGCCCAGGTCTGCCCATAGGAGCAGCCATGCGACCGGACGGGGCGGCCGCTCTTGCGATAGTAGTCGGCCAGGTAGGGCGCCTGCTCGCGCGTCGTCTGATAGTCGACGAAGAGGCCGTTCCTGATGATGTCGAAGCTCTCGGGCTTCACCCCTTCGTCGTCCCAGCCGACGGCGGAGAGTGAGCCGGGCTGGGAGCGATCACCGCGGATGTTCATGAGCGGCGAGCCGAATCTGAGCTTGCCGAGCACCTCGGCCGGCGGCGCGACGAAGCTCGTGCCGGCGTAGTTCGCCTCGTAGCCGAGGGCGCGGTCCAGCTCCGTCGGATGCGCGACGGATTCGTGGATGGTGAGCCAGAGATGGCTCGGATGGAGCACGAGATCGTAGCGCCCCACTTCGACCGGCTTGGCGGTGAGCTTCTGCACGGCCTCGGCGGCCCAGCGGGGCGCGTTCTCGACGAGCTTCGCATCGCGCACGTGCTCGTAGCCCAGCCCCATCGGGGCGATCTCGTTGGACTGGCGCGTCTGGAAGTCTCCGCCGTCCGTCGAGACGGCGGTACAGGTCATCGCGGGCTGCGTGCGGTAGATGGTCTGGGTGATGAACGAGCCGTCGGTCGACGCGAAGGTCTTCTCCTCGCGGAGGAAGAACATGCTCGAGTTGACGAAGCGCGCCCCGGCCTTGAGAGCGGCGGCGTTGGCGGCGAGGAGCACGCCGACCTTGTCCTCGACGGCGACCGCGAAGGGATCGATCTCGATGTTCGAGCGCCAGGTGCCGTTCGGCGTGGCGGTCACCGGCGCGAGCACGATCGGTCGCACGACGGTGACACTGTTGGCGCGGGCCTGCAGCGCTGCCTGGCGCGCGACGCGGGCCACCTCGTCGCGCGTGACGTCGCGGCTCGCGGCAAATCCCCAGGCGCCGTTGACGAGCGCGCGGATGCCGAAGCCCTGCGTCTCGTTGTCGACGATCGCCTGGACCCGCTGCTCGCGCGTGAAGAGCGACTGGGTGCGGTTGTGATTGAAGCGGACGTCCGCGTAGGTGGCGCCGGCGGTGCGGGCCGCGTCGAGCGCGACACCGGCGAGCTCCTTCAGATCCGCATCGCCGAAGGTGGGCGAGGACTCGGCGCCGAGGACGGCGGCGCGAGCGGCGGCGGGCACTGCGGCCAGACCGGCCAGGGCTGCGGCGGCGACCGAGGAATTCCTGACGAACTCACGGCGGGTTGAACCCACGCACTATCCTTTCGACTCGTGAACCTGCAATGCGCGCCCGGACGAGATCGCATGAGCAACGAGCAACCGGCGCGAATATAGGAACGGGCGAAATCGCACGCAATAGTGAATCGCGCGCGTCTCATTACAGGTCGACGACGTGCGACGCCGCGCACACTTCCCTCCACCCGCATGACCCGTTTGGTTTCGTGCACGACCGCGCGCTCGGCGCGGCGTCGGGAATGATCTCGTGCAGAGAGTGAGGCGCGTGTGAGAGCGCTGGTGAAAGCAGCAGCGGGCCCGGGCTTCGTCCTTCGCGACGTGCCGCAGCCCAGGATCCGGGACGACGAGGTGCTGATCCGGGTGCGCCGCGCCGGCGTGTGCGGCACCGACGTCCACATCTACGACTGGGACGCGTGGGCGCAGGGACGCTGTCGCCCGCCGTTCACCGTCGGCCACGAGTTCGCCGGCGACGTGGCGGAGGTCGGCCGCTTCGTGACCGACGTGAAGGTCGGCGATGGCGTCACCGCCGAGGGCCACATCGTGTGTGGTCGGTGCCACCTGTGCCGCACCGGCAACGCACACGTCTGCCCGAACACCCGGATCATCGGCGTCGATCGCGACGGCTGCTTCGCGGACTTCATCGCCATGCCGGCCACCAACGTCTGGCATCTCGACGACGCGGTGTCCTACGAGATCGGCGGCATTCACGATCCGATGGGCAACGCCTTCCACACCGCGCTGGTCGGCACGGAGATGTCGGGCAAGACGGTGCTGATCACGGGGTGCGGACCGATCGGCATCTTCGCCGTGGGGATCTGCCGCGCCGCGGGTGCGTCGCGCATCATCGCCAGCGACGTGAACCAGACCAGGCTCGCGCTCGCCAGGACGATGGGCGCGCACGACGTGGTGACGCCGCAGGAGGCGACGAAGGCGGTCCAAGCGGCGACGGGAGGGCTGGGCGTGGACGTCGTGCTCGAGATGTCGGGCGTGCCGAGCGCCATCCATCAGGCCTTTGCGCTGGTGCGCGTCGGTGGGCGGGTGCAGATGCTCGGCATTCCCGCCAAGCCGATGGAGGTGGACTTCGCCACGGAGATCATCTTCAAGGGGATCACCATCTACGGCGTCGTGGGCCGGCGGATGTACGATACCTGGATCCAGATGACGCAATTCCTCCGGTCGGGCCAGTTCGACCCGACCCCCGTGATCACGCATCGCTTCCCGCTCGAGCGCTTCGACGACGCCATCGCGGCGATCAAGAGCGGCGAGGCGGGCAAGGTGGTGTTCGAGGTCGGATGACCATGACGCTCAACTCCAACTTCACCCGCGGCCTCGAATCCAGGCTCCAGCAGCTGCGCGACGAGCGCGTCTACAAGCGCCTCAACTACCTCGATTCCCCGCAGGGCGCCCGCGTGACGATGGAAGGGCGCGGCGAGGTGTTGATCCTGTCGTCGAACAACTACCTCGGCCTGAGCAACGAGCCCGCGGTGGTGGACGCCGGGATCGATGGCCTGGAGCGGTTCGGCGCGGGGACGGGGAGCGTACGCTTCATCTGCGGCACCTTCACGGTGCATCGCGATCTCGAGGAAGCGCTGGCGCGCTTCGTCGGCACCGAGGCGTCGATGTCGTACGTCTCCGCGTGGAACGCCAATGAAGGGCTGACGGCAACCGTCGTCGAGGAGGGCGACTTCGTCGTCTCCGACGCGCTCAACCACGCCTCGATCATTGACTCCATCCGTCTGGCGAAGGCGATCGCGAAGTGCCAGACCGCGGTCTACAAGCACGCCGACCTCGACGACCTGCGCGAGAAGCTGTCGGGGGCCCGGGGCGCCAAGCGGCGCCTGGTCTGGAGCGACGGGGTGTTCTCGATGGAAGGATCGATCGCGCCCCTGCCCGACCTGCTCCAGATCTGCCGCGATCACGACGCCGTGCTGATCATCGACGACTCGCACGCCACCGGGGTGCTCGGCCGGACAGGGCGTGGCGTGGCGGAGCACTTCGGGGTGCTCGGCGAGGTGGATGTCATCACGTCGACGCTCGGCAAGGCGCTCGGTGGGGCGGCGGGCGGGTTCGTTGCCGGTTCGGCGGCGCTCTGCGACTATCTCACCCAGCGCTCGCGGCCGCAGCTCTTCTCGAATGCGCTGCCTCCGACGGTGGCATCCAGCGCGCTGGCGGCCGTGGAGTTCATCGAGAGCAATCCGCAGCGCGTGCAGACGCTGCGCGACAATGCCCGCTACTTCCGGGAGCGGATCATCGAGGCGGGGTTCCGGCCGCTCGCCGGCGAGACGCCGATCATTCCGATCATCGTCGGCGAGACGTCGGCGGCGATCCAGATGAGCGATCTGCTGCTCGACGAAGGGGTGTTCGTGACCGGCTTCGGCTTTCCGGTCGTGCCCCAGGGTCAGGCGCGGATCCGGTGCCAGATCTCCGCCGCGCACACGCGAGACGATCTGGATGAAGCCGTGGCGGCATTCATCAAGGTGGGGCGAAAATTACGCCTCATTTCCTGAACCGTACACGGTTCACGGCTCACGATTCACTTTGCGGACCGTGATCACGAGCCGCTTCCAGCTGGCCGTGTCCGGCTCGCCCACACTGCGCACGCTCGCGCCGTAACGCGCACCGCCGAGCATCCGTGGGGCCATCCATCGATTGACGTCGGGGGACAGATGGCCTACGACGTCGCCGCCCGGCGCGTGCACCCAGACGCTCGGCTCGTCCACGCCGGGGGGATCGGGAACGAGGATGAGCTGATCCCCCTCCTTCAGCCGCCGGACGACGGCCGCCCGCTGCGCGAAGACCGTCCCGTACACGGGGGTCTCGAAGGCCGGCGTGTCGGGCAGGATGGATGACATGCGCGCCTCCTTCGGTCGCGGGTGGCGTCGTGCACCGCCCCGGGAGTGGGCGGCCCCGACGGGGCTACGATACGCACCGGCCGTTCCACCGGCCACCCGGGTCCGTGACGCCAGGCACAGCCTCTTCGTCCCCAGCATGAGCCCGGGTCCCCGGTCGGTTCCGGCGTGTTCTCATCTTTCGAGGTTTCCTGCTATGCGACTCCTCCGTGTCCTCGTGGTGGCGACGGGCTTCGCCGCTCTGCTCGCCGCACCGAGTGCGGCACAGGAAGGACGGCCGTTTCGCGACGCCTGGTTCTGGGGTGTGCGAGGCGGAATACTGAACTACTCGAGCGACGCCGATCCGGTGCTCGGACCGTACGACGGCACCGACAACGCCGGCGCGCCGATGGCCGGCGTCGACTGGCTCATCACGCGCACGCGCGGCGGGCTCTATGTGGGCATCGACGAGGCGTTCTTCACCAGTGCGGCCTTCTACCGCCGCCCCTTCGTGAAGGGCGATCCCGCCGTCATGCTCCGGAACGAACGGCGGATCACCCTCGCCGGCATGTGGTTCCCGATGCAGTCGCCGATGACGCACCCGTATCTCGGGATCGGTCTCTCGGCGAACCAGGTTGGCGACGCGTCCCTCCAGTTCCCGCTCGCCATCCCCGCCCTCCAGGCGGCGGCGATCGACAGCGTCCAGGCGAAGAGGGTCGCCATCTCGCCGATCTTCATCGCCGGCGTCCAGCAGCGTCTGCCGAACTTCTCCGTCTTCGCGCAGGGAAGCGGGACCTGGCTGCAGAACGGGTACCTGCTCAAGAACCTCTCGGCGAAGCACTATCTGCAGTGGTCGATCGAGGCGGGCATCCGCTACAACGTCGGCAGCTCGATCGACCGCGAGCGCTGATCGACGCTCGTCGTCGGGCACAGGAACGGGGATAGGGCCGCGCGATCATCGCGCGGCCCTTTTCGCGTCCGGGGTCAGCGCTCGTAGCTGCGGCGGAAGAACGCCTTCGGCGTCGCCGACACGAAGGGGTCGTCGCGGACGAGGTAGCGGAGCGGCCACTCGGCGGCCTGGGTGATGCCGATCCGCGGCGTCACCTCCACGTCGACGTCGGGTACCGGTTCGGCGGCGCGGATGACGACCGGACCGTTCCGCAACGACGCACCGCTCATCGCGCCGACGATCCCCATGGCGAGACACAGCTTCCCGGGCCCGTTGGTCAGGTCGCGCTCGCGCCTGGCGTTCGGTCGGCGGCGGCGCATCAGCTCCACGCCGTCGATCGGGTGCACGCCGCGCACGAGCACCGCGGCACCGTGGCCGCGCTCACGCGTCACGGCATTGAAGCACCAGTACATCCCGTAGATCAGATAGACGTAGGCGCGGCCCGGTGGGCCGAACAGATGCTGCGTGCGCGCCGTCAGGCCAGCCGCCGCATGACAGGCGGGATCGTCGGGACCGAGATACGCCTCCGTCTCGACGATCCGCCCACGAGTGACGCCGTCGGGCGTCGAGCACTCCAGCACGGCGCCGAGGAGCTCCCGCGCCACCAGCTCGGTGGCGCGGTCGTAGAACGTCGTCGGCAGCGGCGTCCCGAGACGAGAACGCCGCGCGGTGGGCGCGGCGTCTCGGGTGGTCATGCGTCGGCGCGGGCTGGAGCCTTTCTCGCTCGCGTCTTCTTGGCGGCGGGCGTCTTTCGCGCCGCGCCCTTCTTGGCCGCGGCCTTGGCGGGTGCCGGTGCCTCGCCGCCCTTGCGTGCAGCCGGCTTGCGACCGCGTCCCCGTGGTGCAGCGGCGCCATTCGATTCCGGCGCTTCGGCCGAGGCGGTCCCGGTCGCCGCAGGGGCCACGAGCGTCGGCGCCGATGCGGCGGCGATCGTCGGGGCCGCGGCCGGCGTGGACGGCGCCGGCGTGGACGCTGCCGGAACCGCCTGGTGCGAGGCCGCAGGTGTCGCGCTCGACGACGGACCCACGACGCCGATGCTGAGCAGGTTGCTCAGCAGATCGGCCGGCGGTGCACCTGGGCGGCCGCCGCGAGTGCGTCCCCCACTCACACCGCGTGGGCCCATGCCACGCGGCGCCGCGGGAGCGCTCGGTGCGGCCGGCGCGTTGTTCGCCGCGGTCTTCGCCAGCTGCGCAGATACCGACTCCGCTTCGGCGGCCCGCGCGATCTCGAAGTCGTCGCCGCGGCGGCGCAGATCGATCACGTCGCCGTCGTGGGCGTCCTTGAGGATGCGTGGGAAGTTGCGGTCGCTGAGGCTCTCGCTGTCGCGGCCGAGGAGCTCACGCGCCTTGGCGCGCACCTCGCCGGCGCGCACCGCTTCGTCGCCGGTGGTGAGCGCGGCGACGGCGCGGCGCACGAGATCGTACGCCTCGTCGCGCGTCAGGCGCTCGCCGCTCGCGCCGATTTGATCGGCGACCGGGCCGGCCTCCGCCGGCGCGGGACGCGGCGCGCGGTCGGGACGTCCGCCGCGGTCGCGGCCATGACGCGGGGTGGTCTCGGCGGAGGCCGCGGGCTGCGGTGTGGACGCCGCGACATCCGGCTCGACGACGAACTCCACGTCGATCGGCACCTCGGCGCCTTCGGTGCGCGGACGATCGTCGCGGTCTCGGCCGCGGCCCCGACGTCCACGGCGGCCGCGTCCCCCCTCGCGCTTGCCGTCGCCGGCAGTGGCGGCCGACTCGGTGCGTGCCGCGTCGGCGCTCTCCGGCTCTGCCGCCCGGGTCTCGACGCGCGCGCCGGTGGGGAGCCCGATCTCGAGCTGCCCGTTCTCCAGCTTCGTCGCCGAGAGGAGGCCGCGCTGGGTGGCGTCCTGCACGAAGCGCGAGAACTTCGCCATGCCGAGATCCTTCTCGTCGAAGGTGTCGTCGATCTCGACCATGACCTGCTTGAGGCGATCGGAGCGCATGACGTCGCCGTTGCGCTTCATGCGGTTGACCGCCTCGGTGACGAGCTCCCACGGATCCCACTTCTTGACCGGCTCCTCGTCGGAGTTCTTCACCAGGCCGGCGAGGGCGTTGTAGCTGTAGTACTCGTCGCAGTTCATGACGAGCAGGTCGCTCGACGATTCCTTGATCCCGACGCCGATGACGTACTTGCCGTACTCCTTGAGCTTCGTGACGAGGCTCGCGAAGTCGCTGTCGCCCGAGAGGAGGATGTAGGTGCCGATCTCGGGGCGCGTGAAGACGAGCTCCATCGCGTCGACGGCGAGGCGGATGTCGGTGGCGTTCTTCTTCGACGATCCGTAGGCCGGCGCCATGATCATGTCGATCGACGACTCGGCGAGGGGGACGATGTACTGCGGGTAGCGGCGCCAGTCGGCGTAGGCGCGCTGGACGGCGACCTTCCCCTTGATGATGTCCGAGCCGAGCAGGGTGCGGAGCTCCTTGCCGAGGTCGGAGCGGATGCCCATCGTGACGTTGTCGAAGTCGATGAGGAGCGCCGCGTTCGGAGCGTGCATCGGCGGATAGCCAGCGGCCGAGGCGTGAGGCGCGCTGAGCGCCTGGGGTCCGCGGTGGATGAGCGCGGCGCCGGAGCGCGACGGTCCATTCCGCGAAGAGCGTTGATTCATGCTGTCCCTTGCGTCGCGTGACGCAGGTATGTGAGCGGGTGTGTCTGCAGCGCAGGGCATCACCCGTGCACTCACCGGCGGCCGCCCGACCGAGGATCGGTCGGCAAGCGCGGCGCTCGCCGGCGAGGCGGTTCGCGGTGCGTACGTACACCGGCTCGCCCCACTGCGCGTTGCGCAGAAAATCCAGGGCGGCACCGATCACGCCGACACCGTCATTGACCGGTCACCCCTGGCGCCGCGGGCCGATTCGCTCGCGCCTCCCTGAGTGGCCGAGCCCTAATCTACAGGGACTCAACGAGATACGTAAGGGGCTCGTGAACCGTTCACGGTTCACGGCAGTCCCATGGCCTTGAACACCACTCGCTTTGCCCGTTGCCCGTCCCATTCGCCGTAGAACACCCGCTGCCAGGGCCCGAAGTCGAGCGCGCCGTTCGTGACCGGGACGATCACCTCGTGGCCGATCGTGAGCGAGCGAAGATGCGCGGCCGCGTTGTCCTCGCCCGTTCCGCTGTTGTGCCGGTAGGTCGGCGGATCCCACGGTGCGATGCGCGTCTCGAGCCATTCCAGGATGTCGGCCCAGAGGCCCGGTTCGTGGTCGTTCACGAACACCGATGCCGAGATGTGCATCGCCGACACGAGCACCATCCCCTCGCTGATGCCGGCGGCGGCGCGGCAGGCCTCGACGTCGTCAGTGATGTCGATGATCTCCTGACGCTTCTTCGTGGTGAACGTTCGGTAGGTCGTGTGGGTACGCATGGTGACGCCGTCGTCGCGGTGACAGGGTAGTCCCCTCCTGGGGCAGCCAGTATCTTACCGCGCATCCCCTCCCAGCGCGCTCGCACGGAGACCCAGTGAAGCCGGTCGGTTTTCGCGCTCGTCTCTTCCTCATCCTGCTCGGCTTCGCGCTCATCCCGACGGTCGTGCTGGCGGCGGCGTGGGAGCTGACGGTGGTGCGCGCGCTTCCCCTGCTCGGCACGACGCCGGCGATGGAGCGGATCGCAGGGACGGGCGCGCGGGCAGCGGAAGCGGTGCGGACCGCGCCGTTGACGAGCGAGCAGCGCGCCCTGCTGGACGAGCACGAGCGCGCCCTCACGGAGGGGCTGCTGCGCGCCAGGCAGATGGAGTTCCTCATGACGCGCCGTGCCCCCGTGGCCGCGGGCCTGGTGGCGTTGGCCGCCGCACTGCTGATGGGCCTCGTCGCCTCGCGCGTCGCGGGACACCTCAGCCGGAACCTCAGTCGTCCGCTCAGTGAGCTGGTGGGATGGACGGCGACGATCAGCCGCGGCGAGCCCCTGCCCGACGGCCCGCCGCGCAAGGGCGCGCCGGAGTTCGTGATGCTCCGGAACCGCATGCGCGAGATGGCGACGGAGCTGCGGCTCGGTCGCGTGCGCGCACTCGAGGCCGAGCGCGCGACGGCCCTGCGCGAGTCCGCGCGCCAGGTGGCGCACGAGCTGAAGAACCCATTGACGCCGATCCGCTTCGCCATCGCGCGGCTGCGTCGCGAGGCGCCCCCCGCGCTCACCGAGACGGTCGAGGTGCTCGAGAGCGAATCGCGGCGGCTGGAGGAGATGGCGCGCAGCTTCGCGCAGTTCGGCCGGCTCCCCGAGGGACCGCGCGCGCCGGTGGATCTGGGCGAGCTGGCACGCGCGGCCACCCGCAGCGCCGTACCCGGCGACTCGCCGGTCACCGTCGCCGTGGACGACGACGTCCCGATGGTGCCGGGCCACGTCGACGCGCTGGGGCGCGCGCTCACCAACGTGCTGCTCAATGCCGTGGACGCGAGCCCACCTGGCGCCCCGGTGCGCGTGTCGGTGCGCCGCGCCGCGCTGGACGGCCGCGACATGGTGGAGGTCGCGGTGCGCGACGAGGGGTGCGGCATTCCCGCGTCGCGAATCTCGCGGATCTGGGAGCCGTACGTCACCCACAAGGCTGGCGGCACGGGGCTCGGGCTCGCCATCGTGCGGCAGACCCTCATCGCCCACGACGGCGCCGTGGCCGCCGAGAGCGCGCCCGGCATGGGGACCACGATCAAGCTCTTCCTGCCGGTGGTCGCGCCGGCAGCCACCCTGGAGATGGCGGCTCATGGCAATGGTTGACGGCGTGTGGATTCCGATTCTGGCCATCGCCTGCGCGCCGGTGATCGCGATCGGGTATCCGATCGCGCGTGCGCTGGCGCGGCGTATCGAGGCGAAGCCAACGTCGTCCGTCCCGGGCGACGTGGCGGCGCGGCTCGAGCGCATGGAACAGGCGATCGACTCGATCGCGATCGAGGTCGAGCGCATCTCGGAGGGGCAGCGCTTCACGACGAAGCTGCTCGCCGACCGGGTGCCCGCGCCCGGATCGCTGTCGACGCCGGACCGCCGCTGACGCGCCCGCGATGTCCAGCGTCCTGATCGTCGACGACGAGCCGAACATTCGCCGGATGGTGGGTGCGCTGCTCGCCAGCGAAGGCTACGAGGTACGCGACGCCGCCGAGGGCGCGCTCGGCCTGCAGCGCATCGCGGAGAGCTGTCCCGACGTCGTGCTGCTCGACCTGATGATCCCCGGCGAGCTGGATGGCCTGGCGACGCTCGCGCGGCTGCGCGAGACGGTGCCCGACGTCCCCGTCATCATGATGAGCGGCAAGGCGGGGCTGAGCGACGCGGTGAAGGCGACCAAGCTGGGCGCCTTCAACTTTCTCGAGAAGCCGCTCTCGCCCGAGGGGGTGCTGCTCGCCCTCGCGTCGGCGCTCGAGCTGCGCCGCGTGCGACGCGAAGCGCGCGCGCTCCGCGAGGATCTCGGTCTGGCGGGTGAGATGATCGGCCGCAGCCCGGCCATGGAGCGCGTGCGCGAGATGATCGGGCGCGTCGCGCCCACTGACGCGCGGGTCATGATCACCGGCGAATCGGGCACTGGCAAGGAGCTCGTGGCGTCGGCGATCCACTTCGGCAGCGCGCGGAAGGAGCGGCCCTTCGTCCGCGTGAACTGCGCCGCCATCCCGCGCGACCTCGTCGAGAGCGAGATGTTCGGTCACGAGAAGGGCGCATTCACCGGCGCAACCGACCGCCGGATCGGTCGGTTCGAGCTGGCGCACACCGGAACGCTCTTTCTCGACGAGGTGGGCGATCTCGGCGCCGAGGCGCAGGCCAAGCTGCTGCGCGCGATCGAGGCGAAGGAGATCGAGCGCGTCGGCGGCGGCAAGCCGATTCGCGTCGACGTGCGCATCGTGAGCGCGACCAACCGCGATCTCACCCGGGCGGTGTCCGACGGCAGCTTCCGCGAGGATCTGCTCTTTCGGCTGAACGTCATCCCGATCGAGGTGCCGCCGCTGCACGAGCGGCCGGACGACATTCCCGCGCTCGTGGCGCACTTCTCCACTCTGCACCGCGCGCGCACCGGCCGCCAGCCGCCGCAGTGGACGACGGGCGCGCTGTCGCTGCTGGCGCAGTACCGCTGGCCGGGCAACGTGCGCGAGCTGGCGAACATCGTGGAACGGCTCGCCATCCTCCATGCCGGCGCCGACGTGGACGAGCGGGACGTGCGGTCCGTGCTCCCGCTGGACGGTGGCGTGCGCCGCGCGGACGCGCCCCTCCCGGACCCGTCGCTGCTCGAGGAGTCGCTCACCGATACCCTGGACGGCCACGAGCGCACCCTGATCGTTCGCGCCCTGTCGGCGGCCGGAGGCAACGTGGCTGAAGCGTCGCGCCGGCTCAGAACCGATCGCGCGAACCTCTACCGGCGCATGCGACGGCTCGGCATCCCCGTCGGGGACGAATGAGACGCGCAACGTCGATCCGGGCGCGGATAGGAGCCGCGGCGCTCGTGCTCGCGGCGCTGCCCGCGTCTCCGCTCCCGCTGGGCGCGCAGGTCAGGGACACCCTGCCCACGATCATGCGGCTGCCGGCGGACGTCGCACGCGAGGTCGCCGGGTTGTTCAATGCGACGACCACGCTGCGTGCCACCGACCAGACGGAGATCCCCGCCGGCCGCGACGTGCAGGGCGACGTCGCGGTGCTGAACGGTCCGGTGATCATCGCCGGCCATGTGGCGGGACGGGTGCTCGCGATCAACGCCGACGTGCTGCTGCGGCGCGGTGCGCGTATCGATGGCGACCTCCTCGTGGTGGGCGGTGAGGTCGAGGGCGCCGAGTTCGCGACGATCGGCGGAGAGATCCGCGTGTACCATCCACCGCTTCGCTACACCATGGAAGGCGACCTGCTCGTGCCGCAGCTCGGCGCACCGGAGGTGGCCGACCAGTGGTGGCGCCGGTTCGAGCGGCTGGGGCGCGACAACGCCAACCGGCTGGAGATCGCGACGGCCGGCGTGTACAACCGCGTCGAGGGGCTGCCGGTGCGCATCGGACCGGTGCTCTATCGCGATCAGGGATGGGGGCACATCCGCTTCTCGGCCAACGCCATCGTGCGGACGGCGAGCAGCTTCTCGTCGTCGACCCCGGACGTCGGCCACACCGTGCTCGGCGAGGTGCGCATCGGCCGGCAGTTCGGCGCGACCGTCGGCGGGCGCCTGTACGATCAGGTCGAGGGCGTCGAGACCTGGCAGCTGAGCAACGCGGAAGTGGGGCTGGCGACCTTTCTCTTTCACCGCGACTACCGCGACTACTATGGCCGACATGGCGGTCAGCTCTTCGCCGCGCTGCGGGCGACGGAGAACGCCGACCTGACGCTGTCGTACGGTGACGAGCGCTGGAGCTCGCGCGAGACGCGAGATCCGCTCGCGCTGTTCGACAACGGGCTGGCGTGGCGGCCGAACCCGGCGATGGACGCCGCACGCTTTCACGTCGCGAACCTGACGCTCCGCATCGACACGCGGAACGACACCTTCAACCCGTGGGCGGGCTGGTACCTGCTGGCCGATTACGAGCGCGGCACGGGGGCGATCGATCTGGCCGGGGTGACGTCGCCGGGCGTCCGGCCGCTCGCCGGGGGAATGACGCGCTACCAGCGCGCCTTCTTCGACGTTCGGCGCTACAACCGCATCAGCCCCAGCTCGGCGCTCAACCTCCGGATGGTGCTGGGCGGATGGGTGAGCGGCGACCCGCTTCCCCTCGAGCGCCGGCTGTCGATCGACGGACCCGGCACGGTGCCGGGCTTCGACTTCCGCTCCGGCGGCGCCGACGACGTCGGAACCTGCACGACGGCGGTCGCCCCCGCCGGGCGGCCGGCCCAGTGCGAGCGCGTCGGGCTCGCGCAGCTCGAGTACCGGAGCGATCTCCGCATCTCCCTCTCCGACGTGCGGCAGGGCGAGCGGCGCACGCGCTTCCGCGCCGACGGCGCGTGGATCTTCTTCGCCGACGCGGGACGCGGGTGGCTGGTCAACGCACCGGGCACGCCCCTCAACTACGGCCGCCGCGACTTCCCGCCACTGTCGACGTATCGCACCGACCTCGGCGCCGGCCTCGACTTCGACGTGCTCGGCATCTACGCGGCGAAGGCGCTCTCGGTCCCGCGAGAGCCGCTGAACGTGTTTCTCCGCGTGCGCCACCGCTTCTAGCGTGCGTCGTCCCGTCGCTGCCGTCCTGCTGGCCATGGCGCTGCTCGGTGCCCGCGGCGCCCCCCTCCGGGCGCAGCGGCGCGTGGCGTTGGAGGTCGCGCCGCCGATCACCATGGCGGGCACGCCGACGGTGACGACGACGAACCTGTTCGGCGACGCCGACATGCGCGACCTGGTGCGCAGCGGATTCCCCGCATCGCTGCGGTTCCGGCTCGAGCTGTGGCGGGTGGGCGGTCTCTTCAACGACCTCGAAGGTCAGCGCGAGTGGGAGCTGATCGTCCAGTACGATCCCTCCGCGCAGCGCTACCGGGTCGTGCAGCGACAGGGTAGCCGCCTCGACGACCTGGGAAGCTTCGCTACGCTGTCGACGGCGCAGGCCGTGCTCGAGCGGCCGACGCGCATCCTGCTCGCGCCGGAGCGCGAAGGGTCGCGGTACTACTACAACTTCACGCTGACGATTGAAGCGCTCTCGGTGAGCGACATGGACCAGCTCGAGCGCTGGCTGCGCGGCGTGCGCGGCGGCACCGCGGCGTCCGCCTTCGGCAGCGGCATGCGGACGCTCATGCTCCGCATGCTCGGCGGGGAGAAGCGCGTCTACGATCGCCGCAGCGTGACCTTCACGGCAGAACGCTGAGGGCGACCCGCAAAGAGGGGCAGCTACGCCGTAGCTGCCCCGGGATGCTCGCTGACCTCCGGCGGACGATGCCCATGTCGATGCTCCAGGGCCTCGAGCTGATGGAGGATCGTGTCGCCGTAGAAGGTCCGGATGTAGCGCGCCTGGGTCGTCGTGAGCCGGCGCACCGCCCACGAGAGATGCACGAAGTGCGGCTCGACCGGATGCGTGATCGGATGCATGCCGATCTCGTGCGGCAGACGATTGCCCTTGCGGGTGTTGCAGGGCGAGCAGGCGGTGACGACGTTGGTCCAGTCGTTCGTGCCGCCGCGGGAGATCGGGATCACGTGGTCGCGCGTCAGCGCTTCGCGCGGCTTCAGCTCGATCGACGGGCGGCCGCAGTACTGGCACCGGTAGTGGTCGCGCGCGAACAGGAAGGTGTTCGTCACCTGGCGGCGGAAGCGGCGCGGCACGTGGATGAACTTCGTGAGCCGGATGACGGCGGGTCGTGGCATCGTCAGCCGCTCGGAGCGCACGAGCTTGTCCTGCTCGGCCTCCACGATCTCGGCCTTGCCGTCGATCACGAGCCGCAGGGCCCGACGCATGGGAACCATGGTCAGGGGCTCGAAGGACGCGTTCAGAGCCAGACACCCCAGGATCACAAAACCTCCAGGACACCGCGTACGTCTGAAGCTATGGCGGCGCCACACCCGCTACAAGAGAGCGCCCCCATCAATGCGACTGAGGAAAGGCGCCGAAGGTCACGCCCGGCGGCCCTCGGCCGCGGCGTGGGGCGCATAAGCGCCGGTGCGCGACCCGTGCCGCTCGGGATCGTACAGCGCCTCGTCCGCGACGCCGAGGCGGCGCGCCAGCTCCAGCGGCGCGGCGACGTTCGCCACCTGGTCCGCCCGGTGTCCGTCCGAGCCGAGCGACAACCGTACCCCCGCGTCGGCGGCGCGGCGCACGATCCGCTCGTGCGGCGGATAGCGCGCCGAGATCTCGAAGGCGATGCCCGCCGACTTCAGGGCCCGCACCGCGCGCTCCTCGTGCGCTTCCGTCCAGAGCTCCAGTGGATCGAGCAGGCGCAGCGGCGGCGGGACGAGCGTCGGATGCGCGAGGATGTCGACCGGCATCTCCGCGGCGAGCGACTCGAGCGAGCTCACATGCGCGTCGATGTACACGCGGGCGGTGAGTGAGGTTGGCAGCTCAGACGAGAAGGCTCGAAACAGCAGGCCACTCGCCAGCCGGATCGAATGGAGCGAGCCGACGCGGTGGGTGAAGCGCCGGACCGTCGCGTCGGGAAGCTCGCGCCAGAGCGCGTCGTGCCAGCAGAACTCGCCGCCGCGCAGCACCGGGTAGTGCTCGAGGTCATCGAGGTAGCGCGCGACCGCCTCCGGCGAGCTCACCTCGGTTGGGGCGTCGCGCGAGATGTGATCCGTGATGCTCGGACGCACGCCGAGGCGCGCGGCGCGCTCCACGACCTCGGCGACGGTCAGCGCGCCATCGGAGTGCCGGGAATGCGCGTGGCAGTCGGTCGGCTGCCACGCGCTCATCGAGCCGGGGGCAGCGTGAAGGGGTTCGACGTCGTGTCGCGCGGTGCCGGACGTGCGGTGTCGCGCGGTACGGTGGGCCGGGTGCTGTCGCGCGGCGTGCGGGGAGTGCGCGCGGCACGCGGGATCGGCGCCGCGCCGGGGATGACGATCGCGTCCGACGGCGGCACGATCGGTCGCGAGATGCCGGTGTCCGGCGAGGGGCGCGGGACCGGCGTGTACCCTGGCGGATAGCTGTAGGTCGTGTCGACCCCGTATCCGGTCGGGATGCACGGCTGGGTGGGATCGGTGCCGGCGATGAAGTACTCCGCGACCGCGCCGGAGCACCCGGGACCGGCGAGCATCCCGCTCACCGGATCGATCTCCCGGACGACGATGCCTTCCGGGCGCGGCCAATCCGGCGGCGCGGGCTTGCGGCGGTAGACCTCGTTCATGAACGCCGTCCACGCAGGCGCGGCGAGCACGCCGCCTTGCGCGTTCGCCTTGATCTTCTGCGGCTTGTCGAGGCCCATCCAGATCCCGGCGACGAGGTCCGACGTGTAGCCGATGTACCAGACGTCGGCGCCGTCGTTGGTCGTACCGGTCTTGCCGCCGGCGGGGATGCGGAAGGACGAGCCCACCGAGCCGGCGGCCGTGCCGCGCTGCACGACGTCCTTCATCATGCTCACCATCAGCCACGACTCCTCGGGGGACATCACGGGCGCGCGGACCGGCGCCGGCTCCCAGAGCACGTCGCCGCGCGCGTTCTCGACCTTGGTGATCGACGTCGGGCTGGCGCGCGTGCCGAGAGTGGCGAAGGCCGAATAGGCGGCGACCATCTCGATCGGATAGACGTCCGCCGCGCCGATGTTGATGGACGGATACGGCGGGATCGGCGTCGTGATGCCGAACTTCCGCGCCATGTCGATCACGCTCTGCTCGCCGAGCTCCATCCCGACCTTGATCGCGATGATGTTGCGCGACTGGTAGAGGCCGCGGCGCATCGGCATCGGCCCCTCGAACTTCCCGTCGTAGTTCTGCGGGGTCCAGTCGCCGCCGCCCGCCTGCGGCACCGACAGCGGGGAGTCGTCCACGATGTAGGAGGGCGGACGCCCGTTCTGGATCGCGTCGGCGTAGACGATCGGCTTGAAGGTCGAGCCGGGCTGGCGGAGCGCCTGGGTGGCGCGGTTGAACTTGGAGTCGTCGAAGTCGCGGCCCCCGACGAGCGCGCGCACGGCGCCGGTGCGCGGATCCATCGCGATGAACGCCCCCTGGAGATAGGGCGAGTTGGCTGCGCCCTCACCGCCGCGGTTCGACGCCTTCGCCATGTACGCCTCGAAGGTGGTGTGCGGATAGGCGCCGTAGCGTCCCGATTCCACCGCCTTGAGCTGGTTCTCCAGCGCGCGCTCGGCGGCCGACTGCAGGTCGACGTCGAGGGTGGTGTACACCTTGAGGCCCTGCTCGTAGAGGCGCTGGCCGAACTGCTGCTCGAGCTGCTGCCGCACCCACTCCACGAAGTAGGGCGCCACGTCGCCCGCTTCGGATTTGCGCGCGAGCTGGAGGGGATACGCCTTGGCCAGGCTCGCGTCGGCGTCGTTGATCACGCCCTGATCGCGCATGACCTCGATCACCGTGTTGCGGCGCTGGATCGCACGGTCCGGGTAGCGGCGGGGATTGTACCGCTCCGGCGCCTTCGGAAGGCCGGCGAGCGTGGCCGCTTCGGCGACGTTGAGGTCGCGCGCGGACTTGCCGAAGTAGCGCTGCGACGCCGTCTCCACCCCGAAGGACTGGTTGCCGAGGGCGATCTGGTTCAGGTAGAGCTCGAGGATCTTCTCCTTCGGGTACTTCGCCTCGATCGCGCGGGCGACCTTGATCTCCTTGAGCTTGCGGACCAGCGACTTGTCGCGGGAGAGCCGCTCGGGGAAGATGTTTCGCGCGAGCTGCATCGTGATCGTCGAGAACCCTTCGGCGAAGCTGCGGCGCCGGAGGTCGGTGAGGATCGCGCGCGGGATGCTCTGGAAGTCGAGCCCCTTGTGCTTGTAGAAGCGCTTGTCCTCGGTGGCGATGAACGCGTTGCGGACGACGGGCGGAATCTGGTCGAGCTTGAGCAGGGTGCGGCGCTCCAGCCCCAGCTCGGCGATGAAGCGGCCGTCGGCGGCGTACAGCTTGGAGGTCTGGCGCGGCTGGTACTCGTCGAGCACGTCGACCGACGGACAGGCGCCCGCCCGGCAGACGAGGGCCCAGCTCGCGTACAGGAGGCCGATCCCGAAGGCGGCGACGAAGGCGAGCGCGAGGCCCAGGAAGCGGGAGAACTTCGGGTAGCGCCGGCGGAAGTTCCGGGAGAACGGGAGGTCCATCGACTCTCGACTGAGGTCCGCCCGCGCGTCGACGCGCGGGACCATGCGGAGGGGAAGGTTAACGCGATGCGGTGGCCCGCACCAAGACGTCTGGATGACGCGTCGCCTGACAATTCGACACCCGCCGGCCTATTTTTGTGCCATGCAGACGACTGGCGTGCTCGACGAGCTTCAGTGGCGCGGTTTGGTGTCCCAGCACACAGATGGCGTGCCGGCGCTCCTCGCCGCGGGGCCGACCTCGGCCTACATCGGGTTCGATCCCACCGGGAGCAGCCTGCACGTCGGAAGTCTCGTCCAGATCATGATCCTCGTGCACCTGCAGCGGGCCGGCCATCGTCCGGTCGCGCTCGTTGGCGGCGGGACCGGGATGATCGGCGACCCGAGCGGCAAGTCAGCGGAGCGCCAGCTTCAGACGCCCGAGCAGGTGGCGGCCAACGTCGCCGGGATCCGCGCGCAGCTCGCGCACTTCCTGGACTTCGAGGGACCGAGCGCGGCGCGCATGCGCAACAACGCCGACTGGCTGAACGCGCTGCCGCTGGTGGACTTCCTTCGCGACACCGGCAAGCACTTCACGGTGAACTACATGCTCCAGAAGGAGTCCGTGAAGTCGCGCATGGAGGCAGGGATCTCCTTCACGGAGTTCTCGTACATGCTGCTCCAGGCCTACGATTTTCTGGAGCTCCGCCGCCGCGACGGTGTGATGCTGCAGCTCGGCGGGAGCGACCAGTGGGGGAACATCACGGCCGGGATCGAGCTGATCCGGCGCGTCGACGGCGTCGAGGCGCAGGGGCTGACGGTGCCGCTCGTCACCACGTCCTCGGGCACGAAGTTCGGAAAGACCGAGGCCGGTGCCGTGTGGCTCGACGCCACGAGGACCTCACCATATGCCTTCTATCAGTTCTGGCTCGGGGTGGAGGATCACGACGTCGGGCGCTACCTGCGCTTCTTCACGCTGCTCCCTCACGCCGAGATCGATGTGCTCGACGCCGCGACCGCCTCCGCGCCGGAACAGCGGACCGCGCAGCGGGCGCTCGCGCGTGACGTGACGCGACGCGTGCATGGGGAATCCGCCCTCGAGGCGGCGGAGCAGGTCTCGACGTTCTTCTTCGGCGGCCTCGATCCGCACGAGCTGACGGACGAGGCGTTCGGGATCCTGCGCATCGAGGCGCCGTACGTGGAGACGGACGGCGCCGCGCTCAGCGCCGAGACGGATGCAGCCGCATTCGACGCGTTCAAGCTGCTGACGACCGCCGGGCTGGCGGCGTCGAACGGTGCCGCGAAGCGCCTGCTCGAGCAGGGGGGCGTCTCGGTCAACAAGCGAAAGATCGGCGCCGCCGAGCGCCTCATCCCACGCGCCGATGCCCTGCTCCGCGGCGGACACATCGTCGTCGGCAAGGGGAAGCGGGATTACGCGGTGCTCAAGGTTCGGGGCTGATCAGGGTCATCAGGGCGCATCGCGCGTTGGTCGGTCTGGCGTGCCGGATACTTCACACTGACCCAGGGTGAATACGGTTCATACGGATGGAACCGATCGCACGGATCTCACCTCGATCCGGGTTTGTGCCTGCCCCGACGGCCACTCCGCGCACGGCCTACAGCGCTTGCAACGCGATCTCGATCTCCCCGAGCGTCGTGTAGCAGTACGGCGCCAACCTGATCGCCCCCTCGCGCATTGAGTGCTCCACGCGTGCGGCGGTCAGCCGCGCGCTGACAGCAGCGGCGTCGGCGGGACGGAGCGACACGATGCCGGCATGCCGCGACTTCGGCGTCGCGACCGGGATGCCACGCTCGGCGGCGCCGTTCATCAGCGCCTCGACGCAGCGCCGCGTGTGGGCGGCGATCGCCGCGGGGCCGAGCTCGTGCAGCAGCTCGAGGCTGGTCGCCATCCCGGCGAAATCCTGGAAGGGGAGCGTGATCTGCTCGAACCGCCGCGCGTCGGCGCGCCAGGTCATGTCGTACGCGAGCAGACGCGAGAAGTCGTCCGAGCCCTGCACCCCCATCCAGCTCACCGGCTGCGGCGCGAGCTCGTGCACCAGCGAACGGCGCACGTAGGTGAAGCCGGTTCCCCACGGCGAGAGCAGCCACTTCTGCCCGCCGCACGCGATGAGGTCCACCGGCGTCTGCGTGACGTCGAGCACGAGCGGGCCGAGCCCCTGCATCGCGTCGACGACGAACCGGATGCCGCGGGCGCGACAGGCACGACCGAGGGCATCCAGGTCCGCGACGGCGCCCGTCGAGAAGCCCACCCAGGAGACGGCGAGCAGACGCACCCGCGGCCGGTCGAGCGCGGCGAGCAGCGCCTCCTCGTCGAGAAGCCCGCTGCGTGCCGGCACGCGCACGAGGGTGAAGCCGCGCGACTCGGCGGCCGCCATCCACGGGTAGACGTTCGCCGGAAATTCCAGATCGGGGATGACGACGACGTCGCCCTTGCCGAGCGGGAAGGTCCACGCGGCGAGGTTGATCCCCGCGCCGGTGTTCACCGAAAGGGCAATCTCCTCGACGTCGGCGCCGATCAGCCGCGCGATGCGCTCGCGGGAGTCGGACAGCACGCCGAACTGCTCCTCATGGCTGAGGCGGTGCGGCGCGGCGCGCTTTCGCGTGAACTCCTGCTGCGCACGCACCGTGCGCGCCGGCAGCGGGCCGGTGCTGGCGACGTTCAGGCAGACGGACTCCCCGTCCACCATCCACGGAAATTCCTCGCGTCGGAGCCGCTCGACGTCGAGCGTCACCTCAGGTCCGCGCCGAGGGAGGTGCTTCGATCGTCCCGCTCTTCGCGGCGTGGCGCGGGTCGAGGGCGTCGCGCAGGGCGTCGCCGAGCAGGTTGAAGCCGAGCACCGCCGCGCCGATCGCGAGCCCCGGGGCGAGCGACGTCCAGGGTGCGTTGCGGAGCTGATTGAGATCGCGCCCGTCGGCGATCATCGACCCCCAGCTCGGCGTCGGCGGCTGGACTCCCAGACCGAGGAAGGAGAGCGCCGACTCCGCCATGATGGCCGCCGCGACGCCGAGCGTCGCCGCGATGAGCACCGGCGCGACGACGCTCGGCAGCACATGCTGGAGCACGACACGCGTGTCGCGAGCGCCCAGCGCCCTCGAGGCCTGAACGAACTCCAGCTGACGCACCACGAGCACCTGGCCTCGGACCAGGCGCGCCATCCCTGCCCATCCGACGACACCGATCGTGAGGAACACCACGCCGAGCGACGGCTGGAGCGCCGCGGCCATCGCGATGAGCAGCAGCAGCGTCGGGAAGGCGAGGGTGACGTCGGCGAGCCGCATCACTAGCTCGTCCACCCAGCCGCCGTAGTAGCCGGCGATCAGCCCCATCGTCAGCCCGATCAACAGCGCGATGGTCTGCGAGACGATCCCCGCCGAGAGCGACACCCGTGCGCCGTAGACGAGTCGCGCCCAGACGTCGCGGCCCTGGATGTCGGTGCCGAGCCAGTGCGCCGGTGAGGGGCCCTGGAGCTGGTTCACGAGATCGATGCGCAGCGGGTCGTGGCGCGACACCAGCGGCGCGAGCACCGCCAACAGCACGATGAGCACGACGACCCCGATTCCGAACCAGGCGCGCGCATCTCCGCGCAGCGCCCGCTTCACGCGCTCGTTCATGATGGATCTCCCAGCTCGGGCGGCGTTCCCGGACGCTGATGCTTCCAGCGACGATGATGCCAGAAATATTGCTCCGGGGCGCGCCGAATCCAGCGCTCGAGCGTGGCGGTGTAATCGGCCACGATGCGGTCGATGTCCGCTTCCCGATCCCCGGTCGGATGCACCGGCACCCGCTCATAGTACATCACGTACTTGCCGTTCGGCTGGCGAAGCGCCGTGCCGAACACGACCGGCGCGCCCAAACGGAGCGCGAACACGGCCGGCCCACGCGGCGTCTTGGCATATCGCCCGAAGAAAGGCACCCAGCTCGATGCGAGCCCCGCCGCGCCCTGATCCACCAGCATGGCGACGCTCTTCCCCTCACGCATGGCGCGCGGCACGCGTCGGACGGCGTCGGAGTCGTGGATGACGGTCATCCCGAGCCGGCGGCGCGTGCGCGTGATGTACCCGTCGAAGAGCGGGTTCTCCATGCCGCGCGCCACGGCCTCGAGCGGCATGCCGCTGGCCGCGACGAACGCACCGGCCAGCTCCCAGTTCCCGAGGTGCCCGGTGACGAAGAGAATCCCCTTCCCTTCCGCGCGCGCCGCGTCGAGGGCCTCGGCGTTCTCGACGCGCTCGAACATCGCCCGCACCTGCTCCGGCGTGCGCGACGCGAGCAACGCCGCCTCGATCGACGTCCGGCCGAGGTGCTCGTACGACGCCCGGGCGATGCGGAGCACCTCCGCCTCCGCCAGATCGGGAAATGCGGCGCGCACCTGCCGTTCGACGACGCCGCGCCTGATGCCGAGGGGACGGTAGCCGAGCGCGCCGAGCCATTCGCCGATGCGGCCGGCGCGGCGGAGGCTCAGCCGGTCGAGCGCCGCGACCGCTCCGCGGATGGCGGCGTACTGGGCGTAATGCGGGAGGCGCGGCGCACTCACCGCGCCGCCCCGAGCGCCGCGTGACCGGCGGCGCTCGCCGCCGCGACGAACCCGTCGATCATCGCGGCCTCGGTGAACTCGCGCGCGGCACGCGCACGTCCTGCCTTGCCCATCGCGACCCGTTGATTGTTGTCGGCGAGGAAGTTGGCGACGGTGGCCGCCGTGTCGTTGGGATGCGCGGGGGGCAACATCACGCCGGCGATGCCATCCGGCACGTAGTGCGCGAGCAGGGGCGACCGCTCGGCGATCACGGGCACGCCGGCGGCCATGAAATCGAGACAGCCGAAGACGCCGTCGTCGCCCGCGGCGGCGACCCAGCCCACCTCCGCCGCGCCGACCACCGCCGCCATGTCGTCGCGCTCGCCGAGGAAGCGCACGAGCGGGGTGACGCCGAGCGCCGACGCGTGCATGTGGGTGTCGTCGTCGTCGCAGCCGGAACCGACGAGCGCGAGCCGGAGATCGGGGTGGCGCGGCGCGAGCAGCGCCACGGTTCGCAGCGCGGTGGTGATGCGTCCCTTCGCCTTGCGGTCGGCGACGCACACCATCAGCTGGGTGCCCGGCTCGACGCCCAGCGTGCCTCGCGAGGTCATGCGCATCTCGTCGGCCTTCTGGACGTCGACACCGAGCGGGGCGAGGAACGCGCCCTCGCCGACGTTGGCGCGCTGGCGATCCATGTCCGTGCTGAAGAGCAGACGCGAGGCGGCCATTCGCGCGGCGAAGCGTGCACCGCGTCCCGTCGTCGGCACGCCACCCGCGGGAACGCGGCGGATGACCGTCCCTCGGCCGGAGAAGCGCAGCGCGGAGCTGGCGACGAGCTGCTCGGTCTCGGTGTGCACGAAGGCGACGTCGATGCCCCGCTCCTTGAGCACCGGGCGCAGGCGCCACGCGTCGCGGCTCACCGATCCGCTGATGGCAAGGGAGACGACGTCGAGCCCCTGGCTGGCGAAGGCCTGCTCCGCCGGGCTGTCGGCGCGGCAGGCGACGGTGACGGTCTCACCCCGCGCGACGAACCCGTGCGCCGCGACGGCGAAGGCGCGCGACGCGCCCGACCAGTCGGCGGCGGTGTGGTAGAAGAGGACGCGCATGCTCAGCGCACCCCCGCCGGGGCGGGCGAGATCGCGGCTTCGCCCTCGTCGCGGCGGAGCTGGGCCGCATGCAGACGGTGGTAGAGCCCACGCTGCGCGAGCAGCTCGGCATGGGTGCCGCGCTCGACGATCTCACCGCGGTCGAGAACGAGGATCTGATCGGCGTGCACGACGGTGGAGAGACGGTGAGCGATGACGAACACGGTGCGGTTCGCGAGGAGGCGGTCGATGGCCTCTTGCACGAGTCGTTCCGACTCGGTGTCGAGCGCGGAGGTGGCTTCGTCGAGGATGAGGATGGGCGGATCGGTGAGCAGCGCCCGCGCGATGGCGAGGCGCTGGCGCTGGCCCCCCGAGAGACGCGTGCCACGCTCGCCGAGCACGGTGTCGTAGCCCTGCGGCAGCTCGAGGATGAACGCGTGCGCGTTCGCCGCCCGCGCCGCCTCCTGCACCTGCGCGTCGGTGAAGCGGCTGGCGGCGCCGTAGGCGATGTTGTTGCGCACCGTATCGTTGAACAGCACCGTGTCCTGACTCACGATGCCGGTGAGCCCGCGAAGGGAGGCCAGGTTGATCTCGCGCGTGTCGATTCCATCTAGTCGGATGGATCCTCCCGATGGCTCATAGAAGCGGGGGATCAGATCGACCAGCGTGCTCTTCCCCGCCCCGCTGGCGCCGACAAGGGCGATGACCTCGCCCTTCCGCGCCGCGAAGCTCACGTCGCGCAGCACGGGGCCGTCCTCGTCGTACGCGAACGAGACGTCCTGGAACTCGATCCCCTCGCGCAGGCCGGTGACCGTCGTGCCGCCCTGATCGAGCTGCTCCTCGGTCGGCAGGTCGAGCACCTCGAACAGCCGCTCCGCCGACGCGAACGACTGTTGGGCGGTCGTGGGAGCCTGCGACAGCTGCTTGAGCGGTGGAAGCAGGCGCATCACCATGATCATGAAGGTCATCAGGGTCGCGCTGTCCATCGTCCCCGCGCCGGAGAGCACCTCGCGCGCGCCGATCCAGAGGATGAGCATGGCCACCGAGGTGCCGATCATCTCGGTCATCGGCTGGGATAGCGACGCGACGCGGGTGATCCGCACCATGCCGCTCGAGTAGCGATGGCTGGCGTCGGTGAAGCGCCGGTCCTCGTACGGCTCGCCGCGGAAGGACTTCACCAGTCGCACGCCGCTCACGACCTCCTGAAGCACGCTCGTGATCTCGCCGTAATCGCCGCGCAGGCGACGATGCCCGCGACGCAGCTTCCGCAGCACGGGCTGGAGCGACAGGGTGAGGAGCGGCGCGATGACCAGCGCGACGAAGGTGAGTCGCACCGAGTAGTTGAGGAGGATGACGATGGTACCGACGATCTGCGCGAGGTTCTGCAGCGTCCGGGTGACCAGCTCGGTGATCAGCGCCTTGGTCTGCTCGGTGTCGGACAGCACGCGCGAGATGATCTGGCCGGTCTTCGTCCGCTGGAAGTAGCCGAGCGGCAGCCGTTGCAGATGACGGAAGACGCCGTCGCGCAGGTCGCGGGTGACGTTCTCCTGGAGCGAGGCGCCCAGCTGTCCGCCGAGCCACACGAAGACGTTCTTGACCGCGACGATGGCGATGATCGCCACCATCATCACTTCCACGGAGCCGAGGCGGTCGGCAGGATCGAGGAAGGCGCCGACCAGCTGCTGCTGGAGCCGCGTGATCCAGGTGGGCGAGGTGCTCGGGATGAGCTGCGCCTCGCCGAAGAGGGCGTTGAGGAAGGGGACGAGCAGGGTGAACGAGAAGACGTCGAGCGCGGCGGCGACGACGTTGCAGGCGATCGTCCCCGCCATGCGCCACGAGTGCGGGCGCAGGTAGCGCAGCAGACGGCCGTACATGCCTAGCGCCTGGGAGTGAGAAGCGACACGGGCAGGATGCACTCCTCGGGGGTGACGCCGCCGTGCAGGAAGGACCCACGGTAGCGGCTCTGGTACTCGCGCAGCTTGGTCGGGTAGACGAAGAAGCTGTCGCCGGTGGCGAGGAGGGTGTTCGCCCCCATCCCCTTTCGCGGCAGCTTGAGCACGTCCTCGTTCCGGAACAGCAGCGCGTAGTCCGGATTCTCGGCTCGCAGATCCTCGCCGAACTTGTAGCGGAGGTTGAGCGTCGCGTCGCGCCGCGCGAAGACCGTGGCGGGGGTGTGACAGTGGATGGAGCCGTGATCGCTCGTCACCAGCACCTTCACCTTTCGTCGCGCGGCTTCCTGGAGCACGCTGAACAGCGCCGAGCGCCGGAACCATTGCAGCGTGAGCTGGCGGAGGGCGATCTCGTCGCGCGCGACCTCGTAGAGGATCGCCGACTCGGACCGCCCGTGCGTCAGCAGGTCGACGAAGTTGAAGACGAAGGCGCTGATCCCCTCGGGGGCGATCGCGTTGGCGAGCCGGCGCTCGAGCTCGTCCGCCTCGTGCGACGACGAGATCTTGTCGTACTTCACGGGGACGCGGTGCCCGATCTCCTCGAGCTGTGCTTCCAGGAGCTCGCGTTCGTGGGCGTTCAGCGTCTCGTCCTCGCGCTCGCCCCACCAGTCGGGAAAGCGCGCCGCGATCTCGTTGGGAAAGAGCCCGCTGAACAGCGCGTTGCGGGCGTACGGCGTGGCGGTCGGGAGCACGCCGAAGTAGTGCGTCGTCTCGATGTCGAACAGCGGCGCGATCACCGGCTCGATCACCTTCCACTGGTCGAGGCGCAGGCAGTCGATGACGATGAACACCGCTGCGCGGTCCTGCCGCACGACGGGCATCAGGAACTCGTTGACGATGTCGATCGAGAGGGGAGGCCGGGGACCGTCCAGCGCGGCGAGCCACTGCGGGTAGGCGCTCGACATGTACAGCGCGAACTCGCGGCGCATCTCCGGGAACAGCCCGCGCAGCGAGTCGTGCAGCCCCATCTCGTTGGCGCTCGTGAGATCCAGGTCCCACTGGACGAGCTCGAGGTAGCGGTCGATCCAGCCGCGCCAGTCGAGCTCGCGCGGCGACTCGTTCTGCATCGCGCGGAATCGGTCGACGAAGGCGCGGGCGACGGCCTGCTGCCGGATCCGCGGCCCTTCCAGGAGACGGGCGACCATGGCATAGACCTGCCGCGGCGTCACGGGCTTCACGAGGTAGCCCCCGATGTCCCGCCCGAGCGCCTCGGTGAGGGTGTTGTCCTCCTCGCTCTTGGTGACCATCACCACCTGAATGCTGGGCTCGATCTCGCGCAGCTCGCGGAGGGCTTCCAGGCCGCGGGTGCCGGGCATCTGCTCGTCGAGCAGGACGAGATCGAAGGGCCGCCGCCGGACCATTTCGGCGGCGTCGTCGGCATTGGTGGCGGTCGCTACATCGAAGCCCTTGTCACGCAAGAAGATGCGGTGTGGCTCGAGCAGCTCGGCCTCGTCGTCGACCCAGAGGACGGCCTTGACCTGATGGGGCATGGGGGAAAGCTAGCGCGGGGAGCGGAGGAGCGGAGGAGCGGTTACGCTCGTCCGCTCTTCCGCTCCGCCGTTCTCCGATCACATTTCTCGCGTGCAATCGCCCCTCCCTCCGTACGCGCTCGCCGCGCCCACCTTTCCCTTTCCACATCTGGCGGGTCTGGCGGGACGAGCGCCGATCGGGGGAGCGCGGGAGGTGGCGCTCGCCTGCTTCGTCGCGGCGCGGCTCGCGGCGGAGTGCGCTCCCGGCGTGGCCGACCCGGAAGACCCCGCCCGCGCCGCTCGCGTCGCCGGGGCGAAGGGCTGGCTCGGCACGCTGACGCTGCCGGCCGAGCTGCGGGGCCCTCTGCTGCGGTGCGTGGAGTCCACGGCCGACGGCTCGGCACGCGCCGTCGCGCAGGAGCTCACCGCGCTCGCCGCCGCCGGAGCGAGCTACCTGGATAATGGCTCGCGCGCCGAGCTCGATACTCTGGCCGCGACGCTCCGCACCTGAGCGCGATCGGCAGCGCAGCGGCAGCTGCGGGCACGTCTGCAACGACACGTGCCACTTCGACTACAACTACAACTACAGCTACAGCTACAACTACCAACAGCGAACGCGGATTGCGCGGATGCACGCTGATCCCGCAGATCGCCCCGAGAGGAACGACGGCCCGTGCACCAATGCCAGCCCTGTGACCCCCAAAGCATTTGAAATGCTTTGGAATGGTTCGGGATGTTTGGCGGCATCCCGGAGGCATCCCGATCACGATAGATCCGCGCAATCTGCGTGCATCCGCGTAATCCGCGTTCCGCCGGTCGAGCCCTGGCGCGAGAGGCTGCCGTTCGAGCCCCGGCGCGATGGATCCGCGTTCCTTGCCCACGTCCTGCCCAGCCCTATCTTGAGGCATGCCGCGCGGTGCCGACATCTCTCCCCTGTCACTCCTCCTCGGCCGCGTCGACGCCGTAGCCGATGGCGCGACGCCGACCGATACCGT
Source organism: Gemmatimonadaceae bacterium (assembly GCA_013361335.1). GTDB lineage: Bacteria > Gemmatimonadota > Gemmatimonadetes > Gemmatimonadales > Gemmatimonadaceae > AG11. The sequence goes on from JABFYH010000227.1 coordinate 36,173, forward strand.
TCCCTCCGGATTTCCCAGCCTCGACAAGCTCCTCGGCGGCGGACTGCGTCGGGGCGACCTCATCGTGTTGGGTGGGGACGTCGGCAGCGGGAAGAGCGCCCTCGCCCTGGCGATCGCGCTCCGGGTGGCGCAGCAGCGCCGGTCCACGCTCTTCTATTCGGGGGAGATGATCGTCGAGCGGATCCTCGAGCGCGCGCTCGCGATCGAGGGGCGGGCCCGGATCGACGACCTGCGCTGCGGGACGTTGGACGAGGCGACGCGCGCCGGCGTCGGAGCCGCGGCGATCCGCCTGCGCGACGAGCTGCCCGTGATCGAGCGCGTGCCGGCGGGCGGGGTGGCCGCCATCGCCGAGGAGGTCCAGGCGGTGCGCGCCGTCGAGCTGGTGGTGGTGGACGGGCTCGAGGCGCTCCTCCCCGGCGTCCGCGCCGGCACCGAGGAGGAGGGCGTCGCCGTCCGCGCGCTCAAGCAGCTCGCGCTGGACGCGAAGGTGGCCGTGCTGCTGACCACTCCACTCCCCCGCCTCGCCGAGCGCGACGACCGGCGTCCCCTGCTCGACGACTTCGGCGCCGAGGGTGCCGTGAAGGAGCGGGCCGACGTCGTGCTCGGCCTCTTCCGCGAAGGGATGTACGACGGCGCCCGCGGCATCGAGGGCGCGACGGAGCTGATGGTCCGCAAGAACCGCAACGGCGCCACGGGCTACGTGGACCTCTACTTCTACGCGCAGTGGATGCGGTTCGAGGACATGCTCGAGCCCGACCGGTGAGCCGTGCGACCGGGTAGCCTATATTGCATTCGAACACCGACCGACGAGCGAGCGCATGGCTGGACACAGTAAATGGAAGCAGATCAAGCACTACAAGGCGGCCACCGACGCGAAGCGGGGCGCGCTGTTCACGAAGCTCATCCGCGAGATCACCATGGCCGCCAAGATGGGCGGCGGGGATCCGGCGGGTAACGCGCGACTGCGCGTCGCCATCGAGGCCGGCAAGGCCAAGTCGCTCCCGAAGGAGAACATCGATCGCGCGATCAAGAAGGGCACCGGCGAGCTGGAGAGCGTCGATTATCAGGAGGTGACGTACGAGGGCTACGGCCCGGGCGGCGTCGCGCTCATCATCGATGCCGTGACCGACAACCCGACGCGCACCGTGGCCGACGTCCGCCACAAGATGTCGCGCGGCGGGGGCAATCTCGGAACCCCGGGCTCCGTTGCCTTCATGTTCGAGAAGAAGGGGCAGCTCACCCTCGACGCCACGAAGCACCGCGACGAGGACGCCGTGCTCGAGGCGGCGCTGGAGGCGGGCGCCGAGGACTTCCGGCGCGAGGACGACGAGAGCTATGTCGTGACCACCGACCCTGCCTCCTTCCACGCCGTGAAGAGCGCGCTCGAGGCGAAGGGGATCGTCCCCACCGAGTCCGAGCTCGCGATGGTGCCGAGGTCCACCGTGCCCGTCGCCGGCGCCGACGTCGACACGCTGTTCAAGCTCATCGAAGCGCTCGAGGATCTCGACGACGTGCAGAAGGTCTGGGCCAACTTCGACGTCGACGACGCCGAGCTGGCGGACCTCTAGTCCACTCCCATTCAAGGCGACGCGCGTGCTCGTCCTCGGCATCGATCCGGGCACGGCGAACACCGGGTACGGCGTCGTTCGCGGCGGCGGCGCGGCGTTCCCCGCACTCGTGGAGTGCGGCGTGATCCGCACGCGGGCGCGTGATCCGCTCCCCGCGCGGCTGCTCGAGATTCACGACGGCATCGTCGAGCTGATCGAGCGCCACCGGCCGGATGCGCTCTCGGTCGAGGACGTGTTCTACGCGCGCAACGTGCGCACGACCGTCGTCCTCGGCCACGCGCGCGGCGTCATCCTGCTCGCGGCGGCGCAGCACGGGCTCGTGGTGAACGAGTACGCGCCGGCCGAGATCAAGAAGGCGGTCGTCGGCACCGGCGGGGCGACCAAGGAGCAGGTGCAGTTCATGCTCACCCGCCTGCTCCGACTGAAGAGCGTGCCGCAGCCCTCGGATGCAGCGGACGGCGTGGCCGCGGCCCTCGCCTGCCTGATGGGTGCACGCGTACCGCGCATCGACGACGGCGCCCGCGTGCGCGAGCCGTCGCGCTTCGTCCCACCACCCAGCACCACCCGCCGATGATCGTTCAGGTTGCCGGACAGCTCCTCACCAAGGAGCTCGATCGCGTGGAGATCCTCACCATGGGCGGTGTGGCGTACGAGCTGTCCGTCCCGCTCAACGTGTACGAGGCGCTGCCGAGGACCGGCGACCCGTGCATGCTCCACACCTACCTCGTCGTGAAGGAGGACGGCTGGCAGCTCTTCGGCTTCACCACGGTCTACGAGCGCCGGGTGTTCCAGAAGGTGCTCGGCGCCAAGGGCGTGGGACCGTCGTTGGCGCTCGGGCTGTTGTCGAGCCTCACCGCCGACCGGCTCGTGCGGGCGATCCGCGAGAAGGACGTCGCGACCCTGCAGTCGGTGCCGCGCGTCGGACGGAAGAAGGCGGAGCAGCTGATCCTCGATCTCGCCGACAAGCTGGATCAGCTGCAGCTCTCCGGCGCCGAGTCGGGCGTCGGCCGCAGCGCCGGCCCCGGCACCGAGGACGCGATCCGCGCCCTCGTGTCGCTCGGCTACTCGACGGCCGATGCTGAAAAGGCCGTGCGATCGGCCATCGACGGCGGGGCGAAGGGGATGTCGGCCCCGGAGCTCATTCGCGCGGCGCTCGCGAAGATCGGCGGGCGCTGACGCCCCTAGCTCTTCGTCGTCCGCCCCCACAGCTTCCCGACCTCACCTGAGCCACCACTGCATGCTCGCCGCCCGCCGCACCCAGACCTTCACGGAATCGGTCATCCGCGAGATGACCCGCATCGCGAACCAGCACGAGGCGGTGAACCTCGCGCAGGGGTTCCCCGACTTCCCGATGCCCGAGCCGATGAAGGAGGCCGCGAGCGCCGCGATTCACGGGAACATCAACCAGTACGCCGTCACCTGGGGCAGCTCGGCGCTCCGCATCGCGATCGCCGAGAAGTACAGGCGATGGTACGGCATGGAGGTGGATCACGACCGCGAGGTCACGGTCACCTGCGGCGCGACGGAGGCGATGGCGTCGGTGTTCCTCGCGCTGATCGATCCGGGGGATGAAGTGATCGTCCTCGAGCCGTTCTATGAGAACTACGGGCCGGACGCGATCCTGGCCGGCGCCATCCCCAACTTCGTCCCCCTCGAGCGGCCGCACTGGACCCTCGACCTCGACCGCCTGAAGAAGGCGTTCACCAAGCGGACGAAGGCGATCATCCTCAACACGCCGCACAATCCCACCGGCCGCGTGTTCACCCGCGCCGAGATGACCGCCATCGCCGAGCTGTGCATCAAGCACGACGTCTGGGTCATCACGGACGAAATTTATGAGCATATCCGGTACGCGGGCGAACACCATGTGATGGCGACCTGGCCCGAGATGCGGAAGCGCACGATCACGATCTCCGGGCTCTCCAAGACCTTCAGCTGCACCGGCTGGCGGCTCGGCTACACCATCGCCCCCGAGGCGCAGACGGCGGCGATCCGCAAGGTGCACGACTTCCTCACCGTCGGCGCGCCGGCGCCGCTGCAGGCAGCGGGCGCGGTGGGCATGCACTTCGACGCCGACTACTACAACCATCTCGCGCTCGACT
>JABFYH010000010.1 GCA_013361335.1 Gemmatimonadaceae bacterium
GTCTCACCGTCTCACCGTCTCACCGTCTCACCGTCTCACCGTCTCACCGTCTCACCGTCTCACCGTCTCACCGTCTCACCGTCTCACTAATTCCAGAAATCCCACCGCACCCCATAGAACTGCATCTGGCGCGGCATGAAGAAGCCCGGCACCTGGGCGTAGCGCTCCTGGAGCAGGTTGCGGAACTGGTACGAGATCACCGCCGTCTCGATCCGGATCTCCAGCTTGAACGCGACCGTGCGGAACCCCTGCGCGACGCGGGTGCTGTCCCCGGACGCGACGTAGGTGTTGCTCCGATATTCGTGCGCCAGCGAGCCGAGGAGGCCGAAGTTTCCGCGCGGAAAGCGATTCAGGAGGTTCGTCTGGATGTACAGCTCGGCGCGCGATTGATACTGCGGCCGGTAGAGCCCGGTGGAATCGTTCCACCGCACCGCCCACGCATCCACGTTCACCGCCTTGTACAGGCGTCCGCGCAGCGCCGCCGTCGCGCCCGTCGCTTCGCCTTCTACCCGGACCGCTCCCGCGCCTGATCCACCGGCCCCGAGGTCGGCGGGGGGAAGGAGCGTCGTCGCCCCACGCCGCACCACGCCCCCGCTCACCCACACGTCGCGCAGACGGATCCCCGCCTCCGCGCGCAGGTTGGTCCGCGACGCCAGCTCGTACCGGGCGATCCGCGACTGGTCGAACGCACCGAGGCTGTCCAGCGTCGGCGGGGCGGAGACGACGCCGGTCGCGGAGAGCACGGGGGTGTTCTCGAAGACACCGAAGTTCCGGATGAACAGCCCCGACCCCGTGCGCGACGCCGATCCGACCAGCGCGATCCGGTGCAGCGGCGCGAGCCGCACCGTCCCCTCCACCCGCGCCGGATAGAGCGCGCTCTTTCCTTCGGCGAACGCGGAGACCGCCAGCCAGGGCCGCTCGAACGAGGCGCGTCCCGAAAGCACGTGCGAGGTCCGCGGATAGGCGCGGCGAATCCGCTCCGCCGCGCTGACGCGCACGCCGGCGAGCGTCGCACCCCCGGTGACGAGGAGCTGGTTCTCGTACGTCGTCGAGTCGGGGACCTGGGTGGCGGTCGTCGTCGTGCCGAACGAGGAGGCCGCCCGGTGCGGGCTCCCGCGATAGCCCTCCGCCCCCGCCAGCAGCTGGAACCACCGGCCGTTCTCCGGATCGCCGTTGCCGACCCGCGCGTACGCCGTGATGCGCCGGTTCTGGAGCGCGTTCACGGTGTCGCGCGTGTCGTCGACGTTGCCGGTGCCGACCCACGGGCCGCGATCCACGTCGCCCCGCTCCCCGAACAGGTCGACGCTCCACGGCCCGCGCGTCATGCCGAACCGGCCCATGACGTGAAGCACGTCCGACAGCGGCAGCCGTCGATCGGGCTGGATGCTGAACTGCTCGGCCGCGACCTGGAACGCCTCGCCGTGGTCGTAGCGCCGGCCGAAGAACGCGCGGTAGTGCGTCGTGCTCTGGTCGCCGAGCCCGACGTCGGCGCGGGTGTACGGGCTCACCCGGTCGACGCGCCAGCTCCGCGCATAGACGCGGATCTCCTCCGCGCCGCGCTCGATCCGGAGCTCCTCCAGCGCGTACAGCGACAGGTCGTTGACCGGCGAGATCCCCTGCCCTCGCCGCTCCAGCGGATCGAGCTCGAGCCCGTCGAGGAAGATGCGCACGTGCCGGAGATCGCCCTGCGACGCCACGACCGCCGGCGCGGCGAGCCACCCGGTCGTGAGCTCGGTGACCTCCGGCACGCGGCCGAGCAGATCGGACAGCGTGAGCGCGCCGGTGGCGAACATCGCCGTCCGATCGTAGACGCGCGCCGCGCCGATCTCGAGCACCGGGGGCGCCTCGGCGCGCGCGAGCGGCGGCTTGATCGTGTCCTTCTTCACCGAGTCGCGATTGACGTTCGGCGGCAGGGGTACGATCCCGCGCAGGAGCGAGTCGTTCTTCACCATCGAGTCGGCGCGCGGCGGTGTCGGCACGCGGATCGTGTCGCGCCCCTGCGGCGCACGGACCTCGCGCGCCCGCGCCGTGTCCACTCGCGTGGGCGTCGTGTCGCGGCGGGCGCGCGCGGTGTCGGGTCGCACGGGGACCTGCGCGGCGAGCGTCGTGGGCAAAACGGCCCCGGCAACGATGCCGAGGCCGATGAGAAGGACGCGCCGGCCCCGAGGGGAGATCACCCGGCGCGTCCGCGCACGAGCTCCACGAAAGTGCCGACCGGCACCCCCGTCGGCCCGCGCGGCACCGTGCCCAGATCGGCTTCGGTGTATGCCGTGCCGGCGACGTCCAGATGCACCCAGGGGAACTCGTCGGCGAACTCCTTCAGGAAGAGCGCGGCCGTGATCGTGCCGGCGGGCCGTCCACCGGAGTTCTTGATGTCGGCGACGTCGGACTTGATCAGCTCCCGGTAGTCGTCCCACATCGGCAGCTCCCAACCCGGCTCGCCCGCGCGCGAGCCGGCACCGATCACCTCGCGCACCAGATCGGCGTCGTTGCCCATCACGCCGGTCGCGGTGTGGCCGAGCGCGATCACGCAGGCGCCGGTCAGCGTGGCGGCGTCGATGACCGCGGCGGGCTTGTACCGGCGCGCGTAGCACAGCACGTCGGCCAGCACGAGCCGTCCCTCGGCGTCGGTGTTGATGATCTCGATGAACTTGCCCGACATCGCCTTCACGACGTCGCCCGGCTTCACCGCGGTGCCGGAGGGCATGTTCGTCGTCGACCCGATGAGACCGACCACGTTCACGGGCAGCTTCAGCCGCGCGATCGCCTCCATGGCGCCCAGCACGCCGGCCGCGCCGCACATGTCGAACTTCATCCACTCCATCCCCTGCGCCGGCTTGATCGAGATGCCGCCCGAGTCGAAGCACAGGCCCTTGCCGACGAGCACCACCGGCGCCGCGCCCTTGGCGCCGCCCCAGTACTCGAGGCTGATCAGCTTCGGATCCTCCTGCGGCGCGCCCTGCGCGACGCACAGGAAGCTGCCCGCGCCGAGCTTCTCGAGCTCCGCGCGGCCCTGCACCTGCACCGTCAGCCCATGGCGCGTGCCGATCTCGCGCGCGGTCTGCGCGAGGAACTCCGGCGTGCACAGGTTGCCCGGCATCATGCCCAGCGTGCGCGCCAGCCCGTGGCCTTCGGCAATTGCGCTCCCGCTCGCGAGCCCGGCGGCGTCAGCCCCGAGAATCCGCGCGCTGGTCAGCGGCGCGCGGCGCTCCTCGGCAGGGGGCGCGGTCTTGGTGTCGGTGTAGTCCCAGGCACCGGCCGCGAGGCCGACGGCCAGCGCTTCCGTCTCCGTCGCGTCGAGCGCGCCCGCGTAGAACGCCAGCTCGCCCACGCCCATGCGCCCCGCCTGCCGCGCGGCGATCGCGCCGGCCCGACGCAAGGCACCCGCACGCTCGGCCGGCTTGCCCAGCCCGATCAGGAGCACGCGTCGCGGACCCTGCGCGGCGCCGGAGAGATGCAGCGTCTCGTCGCGGCCGGCGCGGAAGTCGCGGCGATCCAGCGTACGGGTGAGGGCGCCGCCGAGGGTGCGGTCGAGCGGCGCGAGGACGGCGTCGAGCGTCGCGCCGGCCGGCAGCCCGACGACGAGGAGCGGCGCGTCGAGCGCGCCGAGGTCGGCGGGCCCGCTGGAGAGGGACAGCGTCATGGTCGTGTAGTCCGTGGCGGCCGGCGCTTACGCGCCCATGCCCTTGATGATCGCGTCGCCGAACGCCGAGGTGCTGACTTCGGTGGCGCCCGGCATCTGCCGCGCCAGATCGTACGTCACGCGCTTGCCCTTGATCGCATTCTCGAGCCCGCGCACGATGCGCTGGCCCACCTCCTTCCACCCCATGTACTCGAACATCATGACGCCCGAGAGGATCACGCTCCCCGGGTTGATCTTGTCCAGGTTGGCGTACTTGGGCGCCGTGCCGTGCGTCGCCTCGAAGACGGCGACGCCGTCACCGACGTTGCCGCCGGGTGCGAGGCCGAGCCCGCCCACCTGCGCGGCCGCCGCGTCGGAGATGTAGTCGCCGTTCAGGTTCGGCGTGGCGATGACGTCGTACTCGTCGGGGCGCAGCAGGAGCTGCTGAAACATCGCGTCGGCGATGCGATCCTTCACGACGAGGCAGTCCGCGCGCGAGCCGTTGCCGCCCTTCGAGAGGTCCGCCTCGGTGCAGAACTGTCCCTGGAAGTCGGTCGCGACGACGTCGTAGCCCCAGTCGCGGAAGGCGCCTTCCGTGAACTTCATGATGTTCCCCTTGTGCACGAGCGTCAGCGAGCGGCGCCCGTTCGCGATCGCGTACTCGGCGGCCATCTTCACGAGGCGCTTCGAGCCGAACTCGGACATCGGCTTGATGCCGAGCGCCGAATGCGCGCGGATGTCCTTCTTGAACTTCGTGCGCAGGAAGTCGGCGATCTCCTCCGCCTCCTTCGAGCCCGCCTTCCACTCGATGCCGGCGTACACGTCTTCCGTGTTCTCGCGGAAGATCACGACGTTGAGCTTCTCCGGCTCCTTCATCGGGTTGCCCACTCCCTCGAAGTAGCGCACCGGACGGATGCAGGCGTAGAGGTCGAGGACCTGCCGCAGCGTCACGTTGAGCGAGCGGATGCCCCCGCCGACCGGGGTCGAGAGGGGACCTTTGATCGAGACCCGGAATTCCTTGAACGCCTCGAGGGTCTCGTCGGGGAGCCACTCGCCGTGCTTCGCGTGGGCTTCCTCGCCGGCGTAGACCTTCATCCAGCTGATCCGCTTCTCGGAGCCGTAGACCAGCTTCACGGCGGCGTCGAAGACGCGCACGGACGCACGCCAGATGTCGGGACCGGTGCCGTCGCCCTCGACGTAGGGGATGACGGGGTTGTTCGGAACCTGGAGGACGCCCTTCTCGAACGCGATCGCGTCGCCCTCGGCGGGGCGGGTCGCGAAGCGGTAGCTCGCCATGCTCGTGCCTGATGTCTGATTGAGGTGTGTCGGCAGGCGAGAAAGCTACCGGGGTGCCAATGACGCAGCAAGCGAGGGTCGTCGCGCATGCGGCACCGCTCGGCTTGGCTTTTGCGCCCCGCGATGGCTCTCATGACCACCACGGTACTGGCGCGGATCGGATGGACGCTGGCGCTCGTCGCCGCCGTCGTCCTCGTGCGCATGCTGGTCGCGGCGATGCTGCGCCGAAGTGCCGGCGAGGGTCCCCTGCGCCGCGACGCGGCGTCGCGTCGGTTCGTGACGACGCAGGTCGTCTCGCTACTCGCGCTGGTCGTGATCGTCGGCGGCATCGTGCAGATCTGGTTCGACGATCCCGCGCGGCTGGCGACGGTCGTCGGCCTCGCGACCGCCGGCGTCGCCGTGGCGCTGCAGCGGGTGATCACCGCCTTCGCCGCGTACCTCATCATCCTCCGCGGCCGGATCTTCACCGTCGGCGACCGGATCACGATCGGCGGGGTGCGCGGGGACGTGGTCGCGCTCGGCCTGATGCAGACCACCGTGATGGAGATGGGCGAACCGCCGCATGCGCAGTCGGGCGATCCGGTGGTGTGGGTCGGCGCGCGGCAGTACACGGGGCGCCTGATCCAGGTCACCAACGATCGCATCTTCGACACGCCGGTCTACAACTACACGCGCGAGTTCCCCTTCATGTGGGAGGAGCTCCGGCTGCCGGTGAAGTACGGCGCGGATCGGGCAAAGGCCGAGTCCATCCTGCTCGAGGCGGCCCGCAAGCACACCGGGCAGATCGTCGCCCACGCGACGCCGGCCTTCGAGCGGCTGCGCGCGCGCTACCTGATCGCCGAGACGTCGACGCTCGAGCCGAAGGTGTACCTGCGCCTCACCGACAACTGGATCGAGCTGGCGCTGCGGTTCGTCGCCCCCGTGCACGGGGTGCGCACGCTGAAGGACGCGATGAGCCGTGAGATCGTGGCTGGCTTCGAGGCGGCGGGGCTTGAGGTCGCGTCCGGCACCTACGAGATCGTGGGCATGCCGACGGTCCGCGTCATCGACGAGCGCGGGAGCGACGGACGCTGAAGTACCCGGGACGAGACTCGAACTCGTATAGCACGTGAGTGCTGGGGGATTTTGAGTCCCCTGCGTCTACCGATTCCGCCACCCGGGCCGAGCGGTCAATGTAGCCTTGGAGGGCCCATCGCTCAACGGCGAGGACGGCGCTTTTTACGGTCTCCCCGTCATTGAATCAGGGCGTGCTCGGCGCAGCGAGTCCACGCGCCGGCGGAGCTGCTCCTGCAGCGCGGCGTACCTCGCCCGCTGCACCGGCGTCATGAACGACGCGAACTCCTTCTGCTCGGCGATCTGGAGGTCGACGCGGTCGCGCTGCAGCTCGTGCAGTCGGTCGAGCGCCTTCGCGACGCGATCCTGGTCGACCTGGCTGTCAGGGAGGAGGAGCTGTTCGCGCAGACTGACGCGCTGCGCGCGCTCGTCCTGTGCCAGCGCACGGCGGCGCTGGTCGTAGCTGCGGCTGGTGCGCTCGAGCTGGGTCATCTGCGCATCGGTGAACCCGACCCGCTCCTTGGCGATCCCCCACAGGCGCTGCCGGAGCTGCTGCTCCATCTGCGCGCGCGCGGGCCCGCCGCGCGGTCGAGCGTCGAGCTTCGCGGCGGGCTGCGCCGCGGCGATCCGCGGCTGAACGACGAGCGAGCCGGTCGAGACCGTGGCGGCGAGCGCGAGGTGTCGGAGCTGGCGCATCAGTTGGTCCCCGTCGGCTGGAGTGGCGACACCGCGACAGTGTTCTCGACGTCGGTCGACGGGACCGCATCGAGAGTCTGCAGACCGGCAAGGAGCGTCGAGAGCTCGGTGTCGTCGAGGTCGCTCACCGCGGCCCCGCCGATCGCGAGCTCGCGCGGGGCTGGCGCCGTCGACGCGGCGCTGGTCGTCGCCGATCCGCGGGGCAGCATGGAATCCGCGGTACGCGCCGCGACGACGACCGTCGTGTCGCCGATCGCCGGCGACGTGTCGCGCGACCGGAGCACCGCGACCGACGTCCCGCCCGCGACGAGGAGCACGGCCGCGGCGGCACGCCAACGGCCCCAGCTGCGCCGGCTCGGCGCGCGGTAGGGCGGAATGGCGGCCGCGATCGCGGCGACGTCGACCGCGGGCGTGCGGCGCAGCGTCGAGCGCATCGCGCGGAGGAGCGCGAGCTCCGCCTGGCAGTCGTCGCATCCGCTCAGGTGTGCCTCGACCTCGCGTCGGCGCTCCGGCGTCAGCCGGTCGTGCAGCATGGCGGGCAGCAGATCGCGGACGTCGCCGTTCGGACAATCAGTCATCGAGAAGCTCCTTGATGGCGCGCATCGCGTTGTGATAGTGCACGCGGGCGGCCCCCTCCGTGGTGCCGACGCTGTCGGCGATCTCCTTGTACGACATCCCCTCGCCGACCCGCAGCACGAACACCTCGCGCTGGGTGGGCGTCAACCGGTCGACGGCGGCGCGCATGCGCTGCTCCGTCTCGTCCGCCAGCACGGCGTCCAGCGCATCGAACTCGGTGCGGACGTCCGCGTCGTGCACTCCCACCTGCTCTCCTCGTCGTCGGTCCGAGCGCCGGTGGTCCAGCACCAGCCGCCGTGCGATGGTGAAGAGCCAGGTCCGGAGCGAGCTCTCACCGCGAAAGCCATCGATGGAGCCGAACGCGCGAACGAAGGTCTCCTGCACCACGTCCTCGATCTCCTGCCGCGCGCCGAGGCTCCTGACGAAGCGGGTCACCGCTTCCGCGTGCCGTTCCACCAGCCGCGTGGCCGCCCGCTGATCGCCCCCCTTCCATCGGGCGACGAGGTCGAGGTCGGTGAGGTCGTGGCCTTCGCTCGCGGAGCCGGTCATTCAGTCGGCGGGTTGGACGCGCGCGAGGGAACGACGTTAAGGCGTTGGCGGGGCCGGAGCATGCGGATAACATACGCAGCCGCCACGACTTCCCTCACCAACCGGCCGTGCCCCCCTCTCCCCTCCGCATCGCCCACCGCGGGATGCCGCGCCTCGCTCGCGAGAACACCCTCCCCTCCTTCCAGCTGGCGCTGGACGTGGGGGCGGACGGGCTGGAGCTCGACGTCCACACCACGGCGGATGGGGTGGTGGTGGTGCACCACGACCCAGATGTCGCCGCGGGCCCGCGCATCGACGCCCTGGCCCTGGGCGAGCTGCGCCGGCACGAAGCCGCGCCGGGCGTGCCGATTCCGACGCTGGAGGAGCTGTGCACGCTGGTCCAGGGTCGCGCAACCCTGTTCGTCGAGCTCAAGGGGGCGGCGGTCGAGCGGGCGGTGCTGGACGTCCTCGCCGGGTATGATGGTCCGGTCGCGCTGCACAGCTTCGATCATGCGATGATCCGCCGCACGGCTCGGCTGAGCTCGGAGCGTCGACTGGGCATCCTCTACGACGACGCGCCGGTCGGCGTCGCCCGGGAGATGGCCGAGACGGGAGCGCTGGACGTGTGGCCGCACTGGAAGCTCGTCACCGAGGAGCTCGTGGCCGAGGTGCACGAGGCGGGCGGGCGGGTGATCCCGTGGACGGTGAACGACCCGTCGACCGCGCAGGCGCTCGCGTCGCTCGGCGTGGATGGGCTCTGCGGGGACGACGTCCGCATTCTCTAGCTGCTCGTGCTCGGATGGACTGCCCTGCACGCCAGTGCAACTGCAGAACGCGGATGCCGCGGATCTCTCTGTTGAGATCGCGGTGACAACGGTCCGTGCTGCCTCCAGCACTGGCGCGAGCGCGATCGAGTCGTAGGTTCTCGCCACTCCATCGCTCGCCACCCCACACACCAGGACCAGTTCGCCCGATGCGTCATACCGTCATCGCGCTGGCCGCCGGTCTCGTCACCAGCGCGTGCGCCTCCGGGCGTGCACAGGAAGCGACCCCGCCCACTCCCGCGGCAGCTGCCCGCACCACCGACACCGTTCGCGTCGCGCCGATGCTCGGCGCGGTGTCGACGCCCAACGCGGATCCGTTTCCCAGCACCTACAAGCCCTTCCCGTCGCGGACGACGGTCATCCGCAACGTCACCCTCATGACCGCGGCCGGTCCCGCCATCCGCAATGGGAGCATCCTCCTGCGCGACGGCAAGATCGCCGAGGTCGGGGCGTCCGTCACCGCGCCCGCGGATGCGCTCGTGATCGACGGCGCCGGCAAGTACGTCACGCCCGGCATCATCGACACCCACTCGCACATCGGCGCCGGCGGCGTTCCGAACGACAACGGGGCGCAGACGAACGACGTCAACGAGGCCACCGCCCCGGTCACCGCGCACGTGTGGGTGGAGCACTCGGTGTGGCCGCAGGATCCGCAGTTCCCGCGCACCCTCGCCGGCGGCGTGACGACGATCCAGGTCCTCCCCGGCTCGGCGAACCTCATCGGCGGGCGGAGCGCGACGCTCAAGGTCGTGCCCTCGCGCACCGTCCAGGGGATGAAGTTCCCCGGCGCCAAGTACGGGCTCAAGATGGCGTGCGGCGAGAACCCGAAGCGCGTGTACGCGCAGCGCGGGCCGTCGACGCGGATGGGCAACGTCGCCGGCTATCGCGCGGCGTGGATCCAGGCGGAAGGCTACCGGCGTCGCTGGGACAAGTGGAACGCCGACAAGAAAGGCGATCCGCCGACGCGCGACCTCGGCCTCGAAACCCTCGCCGAGGTGCTGCGCGGGAACATCCTCGTCCACAATCATTGCTATCGGGCGGACGAGATGGCCCAGATGATCGACATCGCCAAGGAGTTCGGCTACAAGATCCGCTCCTTCCACCACGGCGTCGAAGCGTACAAGGTCGCCGATCTGCTCGCGCAGAACGACATCTCGGCCTCGGTGTGGGCCGATTGGGGCGGGTTCAAGCTCGAGGCGGCCGACGGCGTGCGCGGCAATCCCGCGCTGCTCAACCGCGCCGGCGTGCGCACGATCATTCACTCGGACGACGCCTCCGGCGAGCAGCGGCTCAACCAGGAAGCGGCGAAGGCGATGGCCGAGGGCAACCGCATCGGCGTGCCGGTGACCGAGGACGACGCCATCAAATGGGTGACGATCAACGCCGCGTGGGCGTTGGGCATCGACGACCGCACCGGCTCGCTCGTCGCGGGGAAGAATGCCGACGTCGTGCTCTGGTCCGGCGACCCATTCAGCGTGTACTCGCGTGCCGAGAAGGTCTGGATCGACGGCGCGATGATGTTCGATCGTCTCGATCCGTCACAGCAGTGGCGCACCGACTTCGAGCTCGGGTTCGTGCCGGTCAACCGCGGAGGAGCCCAGTGATGCGCCCGACTCTCGTTCTTGCCGCCGCCCTCGCGGCCGCGCCCGCACTCGGCGCGCAGACGATCGCCATCACCGGCGGCAAGGTCTATCCGGTGAGCGGTCCCGTGATCGAGAACGGCACCGTGGTGATCCGCGGTGGCGAGATCGTCGCCGTCGGATCCAACGTCGCCGTGCCGGCCGACGCCCAGCGGATCGATGCGACCGGAAAGGTGGTGACCCCCGGCCTGGTGAACGCGGCGACCCAGCTCACGCTCGTCGAGATCGGCGCGGTCGGCGCCACGCGCGAGGCGCAGGCGCGCGGACGCGAAGGGATCGCCGCTGCCTTCCGTCCCTGGGAAGGGCTCAACCCGACGTCGGTGCTCATCTCACCGGCGCGCAACGCCGGCGTGACGACGGTGCTCGTCGCGCCATCGGGCGGGTTGATCTCGGGTCAGGCGGGGGTGGTGCATCTGGTGCCCGGCACGGCTGCCGACATGGTGCTCAAGGCGCCGGTGGCGATGGTCGCGTCGCTCGGTCCTTCCCGCGGTCCCAACGGCTCGCCGCGGGCGGAGACGATCATGCGGCTGCGCGAGATCCTGGACGACGCGCGGGTGTATCGCACCCGCCGCGCCGACTTCGAGCGCGCGCAGACGCGCACCCTCGCCGCGGGCCGTCTCGATCTCGAGGCGATGCTCCAGGTGCTCGACGGCCGCATCCCGATGGTCGTCGAGGCCGACAAGGCGAGCGACATCGAAGCGGCGATGAAGCTGGCGAAGGATTACAACTTCAGGCTCATCGTCGCCGGCGGCGCCGAGGGCTGGCAGATCGCCGACAAGCTCGCCGCGGCACGGATTCCGGTGCTCACGGGCGCGATGAACAACATCCCCGAGAGCTTCTCCTCGCTCGGTCAGCGGCAGGAGAATGCCGGCCTCCTGAGCAAGGCCGGCGTGCAGGTGACGGTCGTGGGCAACGCGGGCGGTGGCGACGAGGAGGCGTTCAACGTCCGCAACGTGCGCTTCGAGGCGGGGAACGCGGTGGCGTACGGCATGGACTGGAACACGGCGCTGCGCTCGATCACGCTCACGCCGGCGGAGACGTTCGGCGTCGCGGATCGCGTGGGGTCGCTCGCGGCGGGCAAGGTGGCCGACGTCGTGATCTGGAGCGGCGACCCGCTCGACTTCGCGTCGCAACCGGAGCACGTGTTCGTGCGCGGCCAGGAGATCCGTCAGCCGTCGCGTCAGGATCTCCTCGAGGAGCGATATAAAACGCTCCCGCCGAGCTACCGGCGTCCGTAGTCTGGCCTCGTCGGGGCGGTCGGGCGTGAGCATTCCTGATTCGTCGCGGCCGGTCGGGCGGGAGCATTCCTTCCGACGGCGGGACTCGGCGTGAACGCTCGGTGCCGGGGTGCCCCGGCCCGAGCACGCCGAGACGCCGTCTCCAGGAACGCTCCCGCCCTCCCTTGCACGC
>JABFYH010000013.1 GCA_013361335.1 Gemmatimonadaceae bacterium
TCGTGCTGGGGTGGCACTGGAGCTCTGACGTGATCGGTGGCTGGCTCACCGGCCTCGGCGTCGCCGCCGAATGCGCCCTGGTCTACGAGAGGCTCCGTCAACCGTTCACGGTTTCCCAGGCAACTGGATGAGAGGAGTCCCGCCGCCGGAGACCTGCGGCAGCTTCCCGTCCCACTTCTTCGTCAGCTCGTACTGCACCAGGGTCGGCGTGATGCTGCGGGCCAGCAGCTCGTTCGCGCGCGCCTGCGCCTCCGCCTCGGCGGTGATAGCCTTGGCACGGCCGGCGGCCTTGATCGAGTCGCCCTGCGCCTGGAACTGATTCTTCTGGAGCTCGTTCTGCGCCGTCAGCGCCTGCTGCTGCATCACGTTCTTCGTGTTGATCGCGTCCATGACGGAGCTCGGCGCCCGCAGCTCGTTGATCGTGAACTGCTTCACCTGGAAGCCGTACGGGGCGAGACGCGCGGCGATGAGCGCCAGCGTCCGATTCGTCGCCTCCGCTTTCTTGGGGCCGATCACGTCCGCCACCGGCTCCTGCCCGATCACCTCCTGCAGCGCCTGCCGGATCGTCTGCTTCACGAAGCCGTGCGTGATCATGTTGATGTCGGTACGAAAGGTCGAGTACAACTTCGGGGTCTGCGCCGGGTCGATCTCGAACGACAGCGACACGTCGAGCGACAGGGGCTGCCCTTCCACGCTGTTGACGTTGATCTCGTCGTTCTGCGACGAGCCTTCGGAACCGTTCCGCGTCAGCACCAGCGTCTTCAGGAAGACCGGGTACTCCTCGATCCCCGTGGCGAAGGGCAGACGCGGATGTACCCCCGGGCCGAGGGGCGTGGGATCCACGCCACCCCCGGCGCGATGGATCACGATGCCGACGTATCCGGGATTGATGTAGGTGAACGTGTTGGGCAGCAGCACCAGCACGGCCAGCAGCGCCGTGACCGCGAAGGCGATGCGTCGCAACCGCTGTCGCCCGTCGGTGCCGGGGTCGAACTGCATGGTGCCGAAGCGATCCGAGATGGTGTTAGTCATGGAGCGTCTCCCTGTAGCAGTCGGGGCACACCTGCTCACCGCTCGCGAGGCGTACCAGTTGACCTTCCGTCTTGAGGCCGTGGATGGGACATTCCAGCTCGGCCGCGCGGTCGAGGCGCTTGCGGTTCCGTACCTGGCGGATGCGAACACCCGCCGGCGTGAACACGAGGAGAATCCAATAAAGAAGGGCGCCGCCCGCCGCGAGCAACGCGACGAAGAGCACCCCTTCAACGATTATCACGCCCATTGGTCGATCTCACCCCGGCGCGACGCGCGCGCCAACGTTTGCTCATCACGACGCCCCGCACGGGAAATTGTTTCGGACCGAATCTGCATCATGACGGCAGCGAGACGCCAGCATCCGTCGAACGTCTTGCGGTCGCTCGGTCCGAGCCATACTCGTAACGTCAACAGCCACTCCACCTTGGCAGCATGCCGCTCATGAATCACGACAACGCGCTCACCGCCGGCCACGACCGCCGGAGATTCCTCGCCTACTTCTCCGCCATCGGACTCGGCGGCACGCTGCTCCCCGGCGTCCTCTGGGCACGCGCTGTCGGCGGCGAGGAGATCACCGTCGCCACCATCGCGTGCGCCGAGGAGATCGCCGGCCTCAGGTTCAGCGAGGAACAGCGGCAGCAGATGGTGGAAGGACTTCGGAGCCAGGAGTCGCAGATCGAGCAGCTCCACGCCATCAAGCTCGAGAACTCCGTCGCACCGGCGGTGATCTTCGACCCGGTGCCGCCAGGCGCGACGCTGGACCTCCCGGCCAAGCACCCCTCGGTGCACAGCCGCGTCGCCGCGCGCGCGGTCCCCGCCAACCTCGAGGAGCTGGCCTTCCTTCCCGTGACCGAGCTGGCGGAGCTGGTCCGTCGCCGCAAGGTGACGTCGATGCAGCTCACCGAGATGTACCTCGGTCGGATCAAGCGGTACGATCCGGTGCTCAAGGCCGTGATCACCGTGACGGAGGAGCGGGCGCGCCGGCAGGCCGCCGCCGCCGATGCGGAGATCGCCCGCGGCAAGTACCGCGGCCCGCTGCACGGCATTCCGTGGGGCGCCAAGGACCTGCTCGCGGTGAAGGATTACAAGACCACCTGGGGCGCCGGCCCCTATCGCGACCAGATCATCGACGCCGATGCCACCGTCGTGCAGCGGCTCGACGCGGCCGGCGCCGTGCTGATCGCCAAGCTCACCCTCGGTGAGCTCGCTCAGGGCGACATCTGGTTCGGCGGGACGACGAAGAACCCCTGGAATCTCGCGCAGGGCTCGAGCGGCTCGTCCGCTGGGCCGGCATCGGCCGCGGCGGCCGGTCTCGTCGGCTTCGCCATCGGGACGGAGACGCTCGGCTCGATCTCTTCGCCGTCGACGCGCAATGGCGTCACCGGGCTGCGTCCCACCTTCGGGCGGGTCCCGCGCACCGGCGCCATGGCGCTCTCGTGGACGATGGACAAGATCGGCCCGATCGCACGGTCGGTGGAAGACTGCGCGCTGGTGCTCGAGGCCATTCATGGTCCTGATAATCTCGACCGGACCGTCAAAGACATCCCCTTCAGCTGGGACGCGACGCTCAAGGCGACCACGTTGCGCGTGGGCTACAACAAGGCCGCCTTCGAGCTGCCGGAGCGCAACGACAAGAATCAGCTGCAGCACGGCACCAAGCGGTTCGACGATGCCGCGCTCGACGTGCTGCGCAAGCTGGGCGTGCGGTTGATTCCCGTCGAGCTGCCGGAGATGCCGTATGGTGCGATGCGTCTGGTGCTCACCGCCGAGGGCGCCGCGGCGTTCGACGAGCTGACGCGGTCAGGGCGCGACCGGGAGCTGGTCCAGCAGACGCCGCGCGACTGGGCCAACACCTTCCGCACGGCGCGGTTCATCCCCGCGGTGGATTACGTCAACGCCAACCGCGCGCGCACGCTCGCCATGCAGAAGTGGCACACCCTCTTCCAGACCGTCGACGTCATCGTCACGCCGACCAATGTCGGGGCGCAGCTCACCGCGACCAATCTCACGGGTCACCCGGCGGTCATCGTGCCCAGCGGCTTCCGCGACACTTCGGAGACCGACGCGACGCAGGTGCCGGTGTCGCTCACCTTCCTTGGCGGCCTCTATCAGGAGGCCAAGCTCCTCGCCGTCGCGAAGGCGTGGCAGGACGCGACCGACTTCCACCTGAAGCACCCAGTAGTAAAGGTGTGAACCGTGAACGGTGAACGGTGAACCGTGACCACCGCTGTTACGGTTCACCATTCACGGTTCACGGATCACGACGCAGTTCCGCTCGAAGCGCTCCCTCGAGCGTCGGGTGCGCGAACTCGAATCGATTGGCCATGAGACTCTTCGGCAGCGCGCGCTGCCCCGCCAGCAGCGTGGCGCGCGCCATCTCACCGTAGAGAAGCTCGAGGACGAAGGCCGGCACCGGCATGAACGCCGGCCGTGCCAACACGCGGCCCAACGTCGTCGCGAAGTCCGCGTTGGTCACCGGATTCGGCGCGACGAGATTCGCCGGCCCGTGCATCGACTCGGTGACCAGTGCGTGCAGCATGGCGCGCACATGGTCACCGAGGCTGATCCAGCTCATCCACTGCCTGCCGCTGCCGATCGGACCACCGGCACCCAGGCGGAAGATCGGCAGCAGTCGTCCCAACGCGCCGCCTCGTGGGCTGAGCACGATCCCCGTGCGTAGCAGCACCACACGCACGCCGGCGTCGGCGGCGGGGGCGGTCGCGCGCTCCCATTCCACACAGGTCGCCGCCAGGAAATCGCTGCCGGGCGCCGACGCCTCGTCGAGCAGCGCGTCGCCGCGGTCGCCGTAGTAGCCGATCGCCGAGCCGGCCAGGAGCACCCGTGGCTTCCGTGCGAGCGCGCCGATGGCTTGCGCGAGCAGCTCCGTGCTCCGTACGCGGCTCTCCCGGATGGCGCGCTTGCGCTCCGCCGTCCAGCGGTGCGCCACCGGCTCGCCGGCAAGGTGCACGATCGCGTCGGTCCCCTCGAGCGCCATGGGCGGCAGTGCACCGCGCGCGGGATCCCACACCACGTCGCTCGCCGTTGCGCCCTTCGCCGAGCGAAGCAGCCGGCGCACGGCGTAGCCGCTCGCGCGAAGCTGTGCGACGAGGGCGGTGCCGATGAGCCCCGTCGAGCCCGTGACGGCGACGGTACGAGGACCTTCGGTGTGGACGGGCGCGGCTGTCATGCGCGCCCCGGCGGCAAGGAGCGAGCCGGTCGCCAGTCACCGGCCGCGTCGGTCGCTACAGATCGCCGCTCGCCAGCAGACGCCGTGCGACCAGATCCATCATCGATTCCGAGGCGTAATAGCCGCGGAGCGCGAGGCGGCGCAGCTCGGCCACCCGCGCCGTGCGCTGGGGGGCGGGGAGGGACACGCCGACGGGGGCGACGCGCCGATCGGCGTTGCGCACCGGCGACATCGACACGAGCCACTCCCTGTTCTCCGCCATGCGCGCCCCCTCGAGTCGGCGAGGTCCTGAGTTGGGACGATGCTTCATCGTGTCCTTGTCTTTCGGTATCGGCA
This sequence comes from Gemmatimonadaceae bacterium, assembly GCA_013361335.1. Taxonomy (GTDB): domain Bacteria; phylum Gemmatimonadota; class Gemmatimonadetes; order Gemmatimonadales; family Gemmatimonadaceae; genus AG11. Next base: position 4,556 of record JABFYH010000013.1, read on the forward strand.
GCCGCGGTGCCGGGCATGAGCCCGTTCCCCACGTTCGAGCTTGCCCGGGTATCGCCCCTCACGACGACGCGATGAGGCCCGGGGCATTCTGTCGCGTTCGCCGCCCAGCTTCTCGACAGCGGCGTCGCGCCGCTAGACTGTGTATGCAAGATGACGCATCGTCGTCCCCCTTTCCGGCAGATTCTGCCGCCCGCTGCATGGCGAACATTCTCTATCTGGACGACGAGCCGGCGATCGGCCTGATCCTCGAGGACACCCTCGAGCGCGCGGGGCATGTCGCGATCGGCGCGCGGACGGTGCCCGAAGCGCTTCAGGCGCTTTCCGGCGGGGGCGTCGACCTGATCATCTCCGACTACCGGATGCCGGGCCTCACCGGTCTGGAGTTCCTGGAGCTGCTCCGACAGGAAGGGCACGACACGCCCCTGATCATGCTCACCGGCTTCGCGACGATCGAGCATGCCGTCGAGTCGATCAAGGCCGGCGCGATCGACTACATCACCAAGCCGGTCCGCCCCGAGCAGCTCGAGCTCTCCGTATCCAAGGGGCTCGAGGTCGCGCGGCTCCGTCGGGAGAACGACGCGCTCCGCCGCGAGGTGACCGAGTTCCGCAACGAGCGCACGATCGTCGGCGACAGCCCGCAGATCCGGCGGCTGCTGCAGACGATCTCCACCGCTGCGCCCACGCGCGCGACGGTGCTGCTTCAGGGAGAGTCCGGCACCGGGAAGGAGCTGTTCGCGCGCGCGCTGCACGACGCCAGCGACCGGCGCGACGGCCCGTTCATCAAGCTGAATTGCGCCGCTCTCCCCGAAGGGCTCGTCGAGAGCGCGCTGTTCGGCCATGAGAAGGGAGCGTTCACCGGCGCCATCCGTCGCGTCGAGGGCGCGTTCGAGCGCGCGCACCGCGGCACCCTCCTGCTCGACGAGATCAGCGAGATGCGGATCGATCTCCAGGCGAAGCTCCTTCGCGTGCTGCAGGAGCAGGAGTTCGAGCGCGTCGGCGGCTCACAGCCGATCAAGGTGGACGTTCGAATCGTCGCCACCACGAACCGCGACCTCGCGACCTTCTCGGCACAGGGACAGTTCCGGCAGGATCTCTTCTTCCGGCTCAGCGTCATTCCCATCTCGCTTCCCCCGCTGCGCGAGCGTCCGCAGGACATCCCGCTGCTCGCCTCCCGCTTTGCGTTGCGCACCTCGGCGGAGATGGGCAAGAACGTGCGGGGGCTGGCCCCGGAGACGGTGGCCATGCTGCAGCGGTACGACTGGCCAGGGAACGTGCGTGAGCTTCAGCACGCCGTCGAGCGCGCCGTCATCCTCTCACCCGACGAGATCCTCCAGCCGCACGCGTTCGACGGAGATCGGTTCGGGCTGTCGGCGCGAGGCAGCGGCCCGAGCCCGGCGCGCGCACCCACCGCGCCAGCGACCGATCAAGCAGCACCCGCCCCGCCCGGTGCGGTGGTGCTCACCTCGCTCGACGTCGGCGAGGCCGAGTCCCGGCTGATCGCCCGCGCCCTCGAGGTCAGCGGCGGCAATCGGACACGCGCCGCGGACCTCCTTGGCATGAGCATCCGTACCCTGCGCAACAAGCTCAACGGCCACGGCACCACCGCGAGCTAGAAAGGCGTCGGCGAAAACGACTCGGCAAAAGATGCCGCTCGGCAAAATTTGCCTGGATGCTGGCCGGCGACGCCTGAGGGCGGAACAGGGCCCGCCCGCTGCCCGCTCGCGCCCGTTGTCGATTGGTACGCAAGGGGTTAGCGCGCGCTTACGCCTGGCCGCCCCGCACGTGACAGGGCGTCTCCGAGCCCGCGCTGGCATGGCCCCCAGCATGCCTTGTGGGTGCGGCGACTCTGGTGCGCGGGCCACCCCCCATTCGCCGCGCCCTCCTCCCCGGGACCGACGGCTACCGACGTCCCCCCTCCGATGCCGGAGCTTCAGATGGATGCTCGGACACTCTGGGCGGCCTACGCTGCTGGTGATGTCGACGCGCGCGACGCCCTCCTGCGCGAGAACCTCAGCCTGGTCCACCATGTCGCGCGGCAGCTGGCGCGTGGGCTGGCCGCCGACGCGGACGTGGACGAGCTCGTGAGCGCCGGCACCATGGGGCTCATGAGCGCTCTCGAATCCTTCGACGTCGGGCGCGGCCTCGCGTTCAGCACCTTCGCCGTGCCGCGCATCCGCGGGGCGATTCTGGACGAGCTGCGGCGGCAGGATCACGTGCCGCGGTCCGTACGTCGGAAGACCCGCAGCATTGCCGCCGCGCGGGAGGCGCTGACGCGCACCCTCGGACGCGCGCCCGCGCTGAGCGAGCTCGCCGCTGCCCTCGGCGTCGATGCCGAGACGCTCTGGCGCTGGCAGGCGGACGTCGAGGGCGCGGTGCAGGTGCCCCTCGACCGCAGCACCGCCGACCACGCCGGCGCGAGCGTGACTCCCGCCGACGTCCTCGGCAACGGCGAGGAGCTCACCGACGAACGTCTCAGCCGGGAAGAGGAGGTCGCACTCCTTCGCGAAGCGCTGCTCGGCCTCAAGGACCAGGAGCGCACCGTGCTGTCGCTCTACTACTTCGAGGAGCTCAAGGCCCGCGAGATCGCCGAGGTGCTCGGCGTGAGCGAATCGCGCATCTCGCAGATCCGTTCCAAGGCGCTCGCTCAGCTCCGCACGATGCTCGCGCCCCTGCAGGTGAGCGCCTGATCAGCGGGTGGGCCAACCGGTCCGCTCGCGGCGACGCAGCTCGCTCAACGAGGGCAGCGTGAGGACGAGCTCCTCGTTCTCGCGCGTGAGCGTTCCCTGGCAGAGCGCTGCCATCTCCGTCGCGTAGGCGCCCCAGCTTCCCCGCTCCCGGGCGGCGGCACGGACGCAAACCGCACCCGCGTCGCCCGACAATCGCACGATCGCCGGCGTGTCCGCCGCATCCTGTGCGCCGGCCTTCGCGACGTCCACCATGATGAGCAGCACACGCAGCAGCGCCCATCGCGGCGCGCGCACGGGCGGCGGGGTATCGGCGGTCTCGATCACGCAGTCGACGGCCCGCATGCGCGGATGATGTGCGTGGATCGCCACCGCGTCCTGTAGAACCGGTCCGATCTCCAGCGCTTCGGGATTGCCCCGCGCCGGCAGCAGCGCGAGGAGCGCACCGGCCTGCTGCAGACGCGCCACCTCGGCGGCGAGCATGCCCCCAGCGAGCATCTGCTCGTCGCCGAGGCCGGCCAGCTCCGCGCAGACGCTGATCGCGGTGACCCGGTTGTTGAGCGCATGCACCAGTCCCGCCAACAGGTCGTCAGCGAGGGCAACCCACTCGGCCGCACCCGGCATCGCGGCTGCCGCCGTCATTTCCGGCATCGTTCGGTCGCTCGGCATGTGCTCCCGGTGGATCGGAGACATCGGGGAGTGCTCGCGGCGGGGACGCCCCAGTATGTTTTGGCGGGGTCGCGGCGGGCGCGGGGCTCTGTGCAGCATACTCCATTCTCACGCCACCACAACGACCGCGGCTCCGGACACGACGTCACCTCCAGCGCAATGTTGATCGGCATCGCCGGCATGGTCGGCAGCGGCAAGAGCACCCTGACGCGCGCCCTGGCGACGCGCTTCGGGCTGCAGCTGGCGCTCGAGAGTGTGGACGACGAGAACCCGTGGCTCGAGAAGTTCTACGGCGGCGGGGTCGACGAGATGCGTGCCCACGCGCTGCATCTGCAGCTGCACTTTCTCGCGACGCGCTTCGAGAGCATGCGGCGAATGCGCGGCGCGGGCGGGAGCTGGGTGCTGGATCGCACCTGGTACGAGGACGCGGAGATCTTCGCGCGCGGACACTTCGAGGAGGGGCTCATGTCCGCGCTCGAGTGGGAGCTCTATCGCCGCCTCTACGTCGAGCTGCTGCATTCGCCCGCGGCGCGCCCGCCCAGGCTGCTCGTGTACCTGCACGCCCCCCTCGACACGATCGTGTCCCGCATCCGGCGGCGCGGACGACCGATGGAGCGCGAGACGCCGGACGTGTATTGGGCGGCGCTCCATGCACGATACGAGCGGTGGATCGCCGGATTCCGCGCCTGCCCTGTCCTCAGCCTCGACGTTCGAGACTACGATCTCGTGGGCGACCCCACGGCGATCGAGCCGATCGCCGCCCGGGTCCGGGCCCGGGTGGAGCCAGCCCTGCCGCAGACCGACCTCTTCCCGGCGAACCTCGCTGCCCTGACGGGGTAGCGAGGGGCACATGCTCCGTCGCCAGGCGCTTCATTCCCGATCTGCCATGCCCGTCCGCTCCCGAACCGTCCTCGTCGCGCTGCCGCTGGCCACCGCGCTGGTGTTGGCGAGCGGATGCCGCGACAAGGCCCCGCCGGCAGCCGATTCCTCGCTCGCGCAGGACCTGGCGATGGCCCAGCGCGCCGGCCCGGGCCCGGAGGTGTTCAACGATGCGCCGCTCGGCGCCCCCGCTGCGGCGGCCCCGGTGGCGGCGCGGCCGACTCCTCGTCCCGAGCCTCCGCGAACCAGCACCCCGCGGCCGCGGCCCACGCCACGACGAGACAGCCCTCCTGCCCAGGTTGCCCAGGCACCGCGAACGCCGGCGCCGCGCGCCGAGTCCCCGACGCCGGAGCCCGCCCCCTCGCCCGCCCCGGCGGCTGGCGTCATCGGAGCCGGCTCGCGCATCGGCATGACCATCAATGGCCGGGTCTGCACGAACACCGCCCTGGCCGGCGACAAGTTCACCGCCACCGTCACCAGCGCGACCATGGGGTCCAACGGTGCCATGATCCCGGCGGGGGCGACCGTCGTGCTCGAGGTCGCGTCGGTGGACCGGGCCGATCCGGTCGAGGACAGCCGCATCGAGTTCCGCGTCCGCGCGATCGATGTCGACGGCTCGGCACGCCAGGCGGACGGGGACGTGACGACCCTCGCCTCGCTCGAGAAGGCGCAGACGTCGGCCGGCAACGAGAAGACCAAGGTGATCGGGGGTGCGGTCGCGGGGGCGGTCCTCGGCCAGATCTTCGGGCACAGCACCAAGTCCACGGTCATCGGGGCCGCGGCCGGCGCCGCGGCAGGGACCGCGGCGGCCCGGAGCGCCCGATCGACCTTCGCCTGTCTGCCCCAGGGCAGCGCCATGCGGCTCACCCTCTCACGCGATCTCGTGATGCGCCGGGGCGACATCTGAGGCTCGGCGGGACGCGCAGGTACGAAAGCGCACCCAGGACATCGGTTTAACCCCGGGGAGGGTGGCTCGTCCTTTGTGGTACAGGTACGAGCCACTCGTGCCGACCCTGGAAAGACGCCCGTTCTCTCGCCTCGACGCGAGGCACTAATCTGGCACTGATTGGCTGAACCGCGGACCGGCAGAGCCGGCCGGCGGTTCGGGCTTCATGGGCGCCGGGGCAGGTCTCCGGCGGTCTTACGCGTTTCCCCGTTCCCTGCGTACTCTACGGCGATGGTCGCCGACACACCCGATGACGTCGTGAAGTCCCGCACCCCTCCGGCCACGCCTGCCCCGCCGCCGCCCGTCGATCTCGTGGCGGAGCGGGAGATGCGTGATGCCGAGGAGCGCGCGCTGGCGGAGAGCGGGCTGGGGTCGGGGTCGCTCGCCCGCCAGCCCCTTCTGCCGACGGGTGAACGGCCGGCCGTCCACAAGGTCTGCCCCCAGTGCGGCAACGAGTACGAGACGTCGGCGCGCTTCTGCCCCTCCGACGGCACCTCCCTTCGCCCGAAGGGCACCGACTCCCTCATCGGCCGGGTCATGGCCGAACGCTACCACATCCTCAAGCGGATCGGCGAGGGGGGGATGGGACGCGTGTATCTGGGCGAGCACGTGAAGATGAACCGCCAGTGCGCCATCAAGGTGATGAGCCCGGCCCTGGTGAACGATCACGAGTCGGCGGCGCGGTTCGCCCGCGAGGCCTCGAACGCCGCGCGCATCATCCATCCCAACGTCGCCGCCGTCTTCGACTACGGCGAGAGCGAGGGGCTGGTCTACCTCGTGATGGAGTACGTCGAAGGAGAGCCGCTGTCGCGCATCCTCGCGCGTGAGGCCCCTCTCTCCGTGGAGCGCGCCCTCGACCTGGCGCGGCAGATCGCCGACGGGCTCGGCGCCGCGCACGACCTCGGCATCGTCCATCGCGACCTCAAGCCGGACAACATCCTCATCTCGCGCAACAAGGCGGGGAAGGAAGTCGCCAAGGTCGTCGACTTCGGCATCGCCAAGGCGATTCAGGAGAATGCGGGTGACGCCCTGACCCGCACCGGCCTGGTCATCGGGACGCCGGAGTTCATGAGCCCCGAGCAGCTGCTCGGCGACCCGATCGACGCGCGGAGCGATCTCTACGCCATGGGGTGCATCATGCACCTCATGCTCACCGCGTCGCCTCCCTTCTCGGCGCCGACGCGGGAGCAGATGATCAAGCGGCGCCTGAGCGAAGAGGCGCCCCACATCCAGCACCTGGATCCCGGGTTGCCGGACTCGCTGGACCGGGTCGTCAACCGGCTGCTCGCCCGCACCCCCACCGACCGCTACGGGTCGGCCGCCGAGGTGCGGGACGCACTTGCCGGTACGCACGTCCGCCGGCAGGACGTCGACGGCGCCACACGGCAGCCCGCGATCACCCCGCGCAGCGCGCCGACGCAGGCGTTCGAGACGGCCGCGCTCGCGCCCACGGAACAGACCGAGCAGGCGAGGCGTCCTCGCGCGCGTCACGCGGTGATGGCCGCCGCCGTGGTCGTGCTCGTGGGCGCCGCCTTCGTCGTCCGCGATTCCGGCACTGACAAGACCGCGCCGGGCGAGGTGGCGAGCGCCGGTGCACCGGTTGCGGCCGCGCCGGCACCGGTGGTGACGCCACCGACGCCGGCGCCCACGGTCAAGAAGCCCGTCGTCGACTCTGCGGCTCGCGCCCGTGCGATCGCGGCCAGGCAGCGGCGCGACAGCATTCGCGCCGCGGCAAAGGTCGAGAGCCCGACCGCGGCGGCCGCCTCGCGTCCGCTGGTCGTGACGGTGTCAGCGCCGGGCTCGGTGGAGAGCGCGATCGGGCGCTACGCGCGGGCGATCGAGGAGCGCAGCGTCGACAAGCTCAAGGAAGCCTACCCGAAGCTGAGCGACGACGAGCAGCGG
>JABFYH010000116.1 GCA_013361335.1 Gemmatimonadaceae bacterium
GCGCTGAGCACGGCGGAGAAGGAAGTGTTGCAGGACCTCCAGAAGCACGAGGTCATCCACCGCGAGTTCTTCAAGCAGGTGCTCGGCAGCGCGGCGCTGCCCGCGATCGGCTTCAACACGACGACGGTGGGCACGAAGACGGCGAGCCGCGACGTGCTCCTCAGCACCTCGCAGCTCCTCGAGGATACCGGGGTTTCGGCGTACAACGGCGCAGGGAAGTATCTGACGGTTCCGGCCAACCTGCTCGTCGCGGGCAAGATCGTGTCCGTGGAGGCGCGCCATGCCGCGGCGATCCGCGACATTCGCGACGGCACGAACGGGCGACTCTTCGCGGGCGATGATGTCGTCAACGGGAGTGGGCTCGACGTGAAGTCCGAGCCGAGCACCGTGCTCGCCTCGGTGGCCAGCCTCAACGTCCTCACGAGCCCCCTGTCGATCGGCACCGGTCCGACCGGCGCCGCCACGCCCGACGCAAACGCGCCGACCCCCGCCTAACCGTCGATCCGTCGACTGGAGATACAGAGCAATGGACAATTCGCCAATTCTCGACGCCATCGATCCCGAAGAGCTGGATCGGCTCGTCGCCCGCAAGAAGGAGATCGAACAGGGGTCCCCGGCGCGACCGGGTGTCGTGGCCGCACTGGCGCTCGGCTCCGTGCCGATCGCGCTCGCCGCGCTGAGCCGCGACGCGTTCGGTCAGGCCACGTCCGGAATCCAGGGCGTGCTCGACTTCGCCCTCGCGTTGGAGATCTTCGAGAACGAGTTCTACAAGGCGGTGCTGGGAACCAGCTCGTCGGCCGCGCAGAACGATGCATTCGCCACGGTGCGTGCCGCAGCGGCCGGCGTGCCGGGTGCGGTGAACACGCTGCAGCAGATCCAGAAGCACGAGGCGGCGCACGTGGCGACGCTCACGACCGCCGGCGCGAAGAATGCGCTCAACCTGAGCGCGACCAGCTTCGACTTCACCGGCGCGCGCGGCGCGGGCAACGGGCCGTTCGCCAAGGCGACGACCGACCTCGCCTTCCTGCTCGAGGTCGCGCAGGGTGCCGAGGATACCGGGGTACGCGCGTACAAGGGACAGGCCGCGAACCTGATGAGCCAGCCGGCGGTTCTGGAGACGGCGCTGCGGATTCACTCGGTGGAAGCGCGGCATGCATCGCGCATCCGGCGTATGCGGCGCGCAGCGGCCGGCGCCCCCGACGTCGTGCGCTACAGCGGGACCGTACGCGGCGGCGATGCGGCCGCGGCGGGCGCCACCGATCCCGGCCCTCAGGCGGCGATGGTCACCGCCGCCTTCAACGCGATCTACGGCGCCGGCGCGAACGCGACGACGGCACCGTCGGAAGCGAACGTGACCCAGGCCGGCGTCAACGTCTCCACGCTCGCCGCCGCCCAGTTCGGCACGGAGGCGGCCCAGGAAGCGTTCGACGAACCGCTGGACCGTGCCGACGTCGTGAAGATCGTGCAGCCGTTCTTCATCCCCACGCTCGCGTAACCTCGGCGAGGCGACGGCGCGCACGACGGGCGGCCCGAACGTTTCCGGGCCGCCCGTTCTGCGTTCGAGCTGGCGAATTGACGAATCGTGCCGCGCGGATGAGCTTCCGCGCGTGAGGTCCCTCTCCGTCAGCCCGGCGCACGCCCGCTGGCCGGCGCGCGTACCGCTCGGTGCGCTCCTGCTGTTCGGTCTCGCCTGCGCACCACGCGTCACGGCCCCACCTGCGCCCGCACGACGAGGGCCCACCGAGGCGGAGCGGGCGGCGGCGCGGGCCGACAGCGCACGAGCGCGCGCTCGCCAGGACAGCGTGCGGGAGGTGGCAGCGCGCGCCGCTGCGGCGGCGGCGCGCGAACGGGCGCGACCCGTCCGCAACGACACCATCGCCGCGCGCCCGCTCCGTGCACCCTTCGGCCTGTGCGCCGGCGGCGACGTCACCCTGGGCACCAATCTCGACACGGCGTGGGCGCATCAGGCGTCGAAGCGCATGCGGGAGAGGTTTCACCGCGACGACCGACCCGCCACGCTGCTCGCGCCGCTGCGCCCACTCATTCGCTCCGCCGACGTCGTGCTGCTCAACGTGGAATCGGCGATCGGCGCCGGCCGCACGGCGTCCAAGTGCAGCCAGTACTCGACGAACTGCTATGCGTTCCGCTCTCCACCGTCGAGCGCCCGCGCCCTGCGGGCCCTCGCGCCGCGGCGCACGATCGTCGGCAACGTGGCGAACAACCACGCCCGCGACGCGGGCCCGCGTGGCCTCGACAGCACGATTGCCGCGCTCGGTCGGGCCGGGGTGCTCGTGACGGGGGCCGACACACTCGCGACGCCGGTGCCCACGCCCGCCGGCGACACGATCGGTGTGCTCGGGTTTTACACCTCGGCGGAGGCGCCCGATGCGCGCGATACCGCGGCCGTCCATCGACACGTGGCTCGCGCGGCCGGGCAGTATCCGGTGGTCGTGGCGACGATGCACCTCGGCGCCGAAGGGATGGATGCCCAGCGCACCGGCGACTCGACCGAGGTCTTTCTCGGCATCGATCGGGGCAATCCCGTCGCCTTCGCGGAGGCCGCCGTACGCGGCGGGGCGGCGCTCGTCGTGGGACATGGGCCGCACGTGCTGCGTGCGCTCGAGTGGCGCGATCGCGGCGCGCTGATCGCCTACTCGCTCGGCAACCTGCTCACGTACGGGCCATTCGTGCTCAAGGAGCCGCTGAATCGCGGCGCGCTGCTCTGCGCGACGATCGACGTCACGGGGCGGGTCAGCTCGGCCGAAGTGCGCTCGACGAAGCAGCGCGCGCCAGGGGTGCTGGAAGTGGATCGTGAGGCGCGGGCGGCCGCGCTCACCGATTCACTCGGCACGCTCGATTTTCCCGACACCGGTGCGCGCGTCGACCGGACGGGGAAGCTGCGGCCCCGCGTGCGGCGCTAGCTGTCGCCCTTGCGGCCGGAGTCGGCGCCGGCGTCGGACAGGATGCGCCGCGAGCCGCGCCAGGGCTTGATCAGCGGGGAGCGTGGCCGATCGATCGGGCTCTCGATCACCTGACCGGCCACGCTGCTGGCGTGCACGTAGCGGCCGTTGCCGAGGTAGATCCCGATGTGCGTCACGCTGCGCGGGGAGTGCCCGAAGGTGAGGAGATCACCGGGCCGCAGTCGGGTCGTGTCGCGCTGGAGGGCCAGCCCGGTGGCGGCCTGTTGCGCCGCCGTGCGGGGGACCGGCACGTGCAGCGCCGCCATCACGTAGCGAACCAATCCACTGCAGTCGAACCCGCCCTCGAACGACTGGCCGCCGCGGACGTATCGCGTGCCGACCGCCGTGCGCGCGACGGAGACCAGGATCGAGTCCCGAAGGCCACGAGCGGACAGGCTCAGGTCGGTGAAGGGGCGAACGGTGCGGGGGGCCGGCCGCGGGGTGCTGGCCTCGCTCATCCGCGCCACGCTCGCCGCGAGGCGGGCGGCCCCGTCCGTCCCCGACGCGCTGCCGACGGCGGCCTTCGGGTCCTGCAACTGAGCGGGCCCTTGAGCCATGGTCGACACCGACGACGCAAGGGTCGCCACCAGGGCGACCGAATGCGGGGCAAAACGTCGGAGCAGAGGAGTCATGACCATGGCGCGCTGAAGGGTTCGATCGAGTCCGACTGCAGAGGTCGGATCGGATGGTCGAGCACGGCGCACAGGGATCGTATCCCGCGCCGAGAGGAGGGTCAACGGTAAGGACGATCGTTCTCAGTGGACGTGACGTCCAGCACAGCTCGCTTCAATGCCTTGCCCGCCAACAACTTGCGAGCTGAACAGCAGGCGTCTTATCGAATCCCGACGAGCTTATGGGTCTGGAGGCTGAGGCGCCATTGCGGATGGGCCAGGCAGTACGCGAGCGCGGCCTGGGTATTCTCCCGGGTGGTCGCCTCGTCGCCGGCATCCATCGGCTGGAGGAAGAAGCTGTCGAAGGCGAGGCCGGCGAACCGCTCGGGCTGCGCCTCGGGCTGCCTTTGAGGGAAGACGAGCTTCAGCTCGTCGCCGCTGGTGAGGACGAGACGCGCCCCCGCCTTCGGGCTCACGCAGATGTGATCGAGCCCGCGCGGCGCCGGTTGGGTTCCGTTGGTCTCGACCGCCACGGCGAAGCCGCGGGCATGCAGCGCGTCGACCGCGGGCTCGTCGAGCTGCAGAAGCGGCTCGCCGCCGGTGCACACGACCAGCGGACGCCCCCCCGCGGCTCGCCCATCTTCTACCGTCGGCCAGCGGGAGAGCACGGCGTCGGCGAGCGAGGCCGCGTCGGAGAACCGCCCGCCATCGGGACCGGTCCCCACGAAATCGGTGTCGCAGAACTGACAGACCGCACGGTGCCGGTCGGTCTCGCGCCCTGTCCACAGGTTGCACCCGCTGAAGCGGCAGAACACCGCCGGCCGCCCGGCGTTCTGCCCCTCACCTTGCAGGGTGTAGAAGATCTCCTTCACCACGTAGCCCATCGCCTCAGCTCCGGGCGTACGGTGCGGGGTCCTGGGCGCCGGCCTCGGCGAACCCCTTCAATCGCAGCGTGCACGCGTCGCAGTGTCCGCACGCCTCGCCGCTCGACGTCGGATCGTAGCAGCTCAGGGTGATCGAGTAGTCGACGTCGAGCGAGCGGCCGAGCTCCACGATCTCGCGTTTGGTGAGGTTGAGCAGGGGAGCCCGGACGTGGATGGGATTGGTGCCCTCGACACCGCCCCGCGTCGCCAGATTCGCCATCCGCTCGAATGCCGCCACGTACTCCGGACGGCAGTCGGGATAGCCGGAGTAATCCAGCGCATTGACGCCGATGAAGATGTCGGAGGCGCCGAGCACCTCGGCCCACGCGAGGCAGAAGGAGAGGAAGATCGTGTTGCGGGCGGGGACGTAGGTGATCGGGATGCCGGTCGCGATCGCGTCCGCGCCGCGATCCTTGGGCACGGCGATGTCCGCGGTGAGCGCCGATCCGCCAAAGGTGCGGAGATCGATGTCGACCACGACGTGGTCGGCGACCCCATACCGGCGCGCGATCCGGCGCGCCGCCTCGATCTCGCCGGCGTGACGCTGCCCATACCGGAAGGTCATGGCGTGCACGTCGTAGCCGTTGGACATGGCGTAGGCGAGCATCGTCGTCGAATCGAGGCCGCCCGACAGGAGGAGGACGGCGCGGCGCTTTTCGGGCATCCACCAAAGTTACTCACGCCGCCGCGCGGCGTGACGCCGGGCCTCAGATGCCGGCGAGCGCCCGCTCCAGATCCTCGATCAGATCGTCGGGATGCTCGAGCCCGACGGACACGCGCAGGAGGTTCTCCGGCGCCAGGGTGACGGCGCCCTCCACGGACGCGCGGTGCTCGATCAGCGACTCGGTGCCCCCCAGGCTCGTGGCGCGGGTGAACAGCGAGAGTCGGCGCGTGAGCTCCAGCGCCGCCTCGCGGCCGCCGCGCACCTGGACGCTGAGCATGCCGCCGAAGTCGTTCATCTGACGGCGCGCGATCTCGTGGCCCGAATGCGACGCGAGGCCGGGATAGTGCACGATCTCCACCTTGGGATGCGTCGAGAGGAAGGTCGCGACGAGCGACGCATTCTCGCAGTGCGCGCGCATGCGCCAGGGCAGGGTACGGATCCCGCGGAGGAGAAGCCAGCAGTCGAAGGGCGAGGGCACCGCACCGCCGACTTTCTGGATGTTCAGGAGGCGCTGGGTGAGCTCGTCGTCGACGCGCGCCACGAGCGCGCCGCCAAGGAGATCGCTGTGGCCGCCGAGATACTTCGTCGTCGAGTGCATGACGAGGTCGGCGCCCTCGCGCAAAGGCAGCTGGAGCACCGGCGTCGCCCAGGTGTTGTCCACCGCGCAGCGTGCGCCGACAGAATGCGCCAGCTCGGCGAGACGTGCGATGTCGACCACCCGCACCAGCGGATTGGACGGGGTCTCCACCCACACCAACCGGGTGTTCGGACGCAGCGCCCGTTCGACCGCGTCGAGGTTCGCCATGTCCACGACGTCGACCTCCAGCCCCCACGGGGCGAAGATCTCGCGGAGTTGGCGCAGCGTCCCGTAGTAGGCGTCGTTCGGCGCCAGCACGTGGTCGCCCGGCGCGAGCGCCTGGAAGACCGCCTGCGTCGCCGCGGACCCGGAGCTGAAGGCGATGGCGACAGCACCTCCTTCGAGCTGCGCGAGCGCCTGCTCGACCGCCGTGCGATTCGGGTTGGAGGTGCGAGTGTAGATGTGGCCGGCGCGGTAGCCCCCGTCGGGGTCGCGCTCGAAGGTCGAGGAGAGGTGGATCGGCGGCGTGACGGCGCCGCTGGCCGGGTCCACTCCATGGCCGGCGTGCACGGCGAGAGTCTCGATGCGCATGGCGAAATGTCCGGGAAGAGCCGGCCCTGCCGGCAACGCCGGAAGTCTAGCCGCGCGGCCGGACGGGCAACATGGACGGCGGGCGCTGCGTAGCTTGAGGGTCGGCCCACCGTCAGCTCACCCTGCCCCCAGCATTCACCGTGTCCATGCCTCGTTCGATCGTCGGCGTCTCGGCGCTCGCCGCCGCGGCGCTCTTCGCTGCCTGTGCTTCCAGCCATCCCTCGACGGACGTCGCGGCGAGCGGCGTCCCGGCGACGCTGCCGCTCAAGTACTCCGGCCCCGCGACGACGCCGGCCATCACGGCCGGCGACCTCATGACGCGGCTCTACGCGTTCGCCGACGACTCCATGATGGGGCGCGAAGCGGGCACCGAGGGCCACATGCGCGGCACCGCGTACATCGAGCGCGAGCTGCGCCGGATGGGACTCGAGCCGGCCGGCGACAACGGCACCTTCTTCCAGAACGTGCCCTTCATCTCGCGACGGTTCAGCCCGACGGCGACGCTCTCGGTCGACGGCGCCACCCTCACCGCGCTGCAGGATTACGTGACCGGCTCCTTCCGCGGCGCATACCCGCGCCCTCTGGACGGGGTGCAGGCGGTGTACGGCGGCGTTGCGGGAGACACCGTCAACACGATCTCGGCGGCGCAGGCGGCGGGCAAGCTGGTGGTGCTGACGACCAACGGCGCGCAGCAGTTCCGCCTCGCACCGGGATCACCGCTGGCCGGTGCGGCCGCGGTGGCCATCGTTGCCGGCCCGACGTTGAGCGCCCCGATCATGGCGCAGGGACGCGCGGCATCCATGACGCTGCGGCCGACGCCCGGTGCGCCCGCGGTGGCGACGACGCTCTTCGTCACGCGCAGCGCGGCCGAACGGCTGCTCGGCGCCGCGCTCGACGGCATGGCGGTGGGCACGACGGGGAAGACGGTGACGGCGACGCCGCAGTTCGTCGAGGCCGACGCTCCGACGCGGAACGTCGTGGCGGTCCTGCGTGGGAGCGATCCGGCGCTGCGCGGCGAGTTCGTCGCCATCGGCGCCCACAGCGATCACATCGGGCTGCGCGCGGCGGGCCCGGTGGACCACGACTCGCTGCACGTGTACGGCACGCGGCGCTGGTTCGCGACGGAGAATCCGACCGGCCGTCGGCTGACGCCGGAGGAGCAGCGCATGGTGCAGGCGAGCGTCTCGGCGATCCGCGTGAACGTCGATTCGCTGCGGGCACTTCGTCCGGCGCGTCGCGACTCGATCAACAACGGCGCCGACGACGACGGGTCGGGCACCGTGACGGTGCTCGAGGTGGCGCAGGCCTTTGCCGGCGCGTCGGTGAAGCCGAAGCGCTCGCTGATCTTCGTCTGGCACACCGGCGAGGAGAAGGGGCTCCTCGGCTCGCGCTGGTTCACCGATCATCCCACGGTACCGCGTGATTCGATCGTCGCCCAGATCAACATCGACATGGTGGGCCGCGGCGCGGCGGCCGACCTCGCGGCAGGCGGCCCGCGCTACCTCCAGCTGGTCGGCTCGCGTCGGCTGTCGACCGAGCTCGGCGACCTGACGGAAACGGTGAACCGCGGCGAGCCGATGCCCTTCATCTTCGACTACGCCTTCGACGCGAACGGACACCCGGAGAACATCTACTGCCGCAGCGACCACTACAACTATGCGCGCTACGGCATTCCGGTGGTCTTCCTCACGACGGGGCTGCATGGCGACTACCATCAGGTGACGGACGAGCCGCAGTACATCGACTACCCGCACATGGCTCGCATCGCGACCTTCGTGCGCGATCTCGCGCAGCGTGTCGCGGACCTCGATCATCGGCCGGTGGTGGACAAACCGAAGCCGGATCCGATGGGGAGCTGCAGGCAGTAGGGGGGCGGCGCTCCGACACGCGCCCGTGCGCGTGTCGCTGGCACCCATTCTGCCCCTCTCGCCCCCATGAGAGTTCTCGTGACAGGTGGGACAGGTGTGGTGGGGACGGGCACCGTCACCGAGCTGATCGCGCGCGGGCATGAGGTCGTGCTCGTGTCGCGGCATGCCGCGGAGGACGCCCGTCAGTGGCCGAGCGGCGTCGTTCCCCATCCGGGCGACGTGGCGAACGCGGCCTCGCTCCGCGGCGCCGCCGACGACTGCGACGTCGTGCTCCACATGGTCGGCATCGTCGACGAGACCGAGCACGCGACCTTCGCCGACGTCAACGTCGGCGGCACGCGCAACATGCTCGCCGAGACGGAGCGCGCGAAGGTCCGGCGCTTCATCTTCGTCTCCTCGCTCGGCGCACCCACCGGTCGCTCCGCGTACCACGCCTCGAAGCGTCAGGCCGAAGCGCTCGTGCGCGGCTTCCACGGCCAGTGGGTGATCGCCCGTCCCGGCAACGTGTACGGTCCCGGCGACGAACAGATCTCGCTGTTGCTCCGCATGGTGCGGAGCCCCAGTCCGGTGATTCCGAAGATCGGCGACGGCGACCAGCCGATTCAACCGGTCTGGTGGGAGGACGTGGCGATCGCGCTCGCCAACATCGTGGAGCGCACGGACCTTGGCGGCCGCGAGCTGGACATCGCCGGTCCGGACCTGACGTCGCAGAACGATCTCGTCGATCGATTCGCCCGGATCACCGGACGCGACGTGCACGCTGTCTCGGTGCCCGACGTCCTCGCCACGATGGGCTCGAAGCTGGTCTCGCTCGTGGGCTGGGACATGTCGTTCAACGAGCAGCAGGTGACCATGCTGCACGAGGGCAACGCGATCCCTTCGGGCGGCGTGAACGCGCTCGACACGGTGCTCAAGGTGACGCCCACGCCGTTGGACGACGGCCTTCGCCGGCTCGCCGACGCACAGCAGGAGCAGCTGCCGTCGTCGGGGATCGGCACGCTCAAGCGCAAGCGCTTCTGGGCCGATATCGCGGCCTGTCCACACGGGCCGGCGGAGCTGTTCGCGCTCTTCCGCACGAACTTCAACGACGTCACCCCCGTCTTCGTGGAGGCGGCGCCGGAACCCGGCACGACCGATCTGATCGACGAAGGGGAGACGGTCACGCTCGCGCTGCCGTTGCGCGGTCATGTGCAGGTTCGTGTCGCGGAGCTCGACGACACCCAGGCGACGCTGCTCACTCTCGAAGGACATCCGCTGGCCGGTGCGGTGCGCTTCTGCAGCGCGCGCGCCGACGGCATGGTGCGCTTCCAGATCGAGGTGTATGATCGACCCGCGACGATGCTCGACCTCGTCGCCATGCGCACCCTCGGCGACCGCCTGCAGAATCACACCTGGGAGCAGGTGGTGCGGGCCATGATCGAGCGCAGCGGAGGCCGCGCGCCGGGCGGCGTGCAGCAGAGCGAGGAGTCGCTCGACGAGGCAGGCGCGGCGACGATCGAGCGCTGGCTGGCCGATCTGGCGGTGCGTCGCAAGCGCGAGGAGAACGCGGAGCGGATCAGCGCCGGCCGCTGACGGCGCGGCTCAGACGGCCCTCAGGCGCCGCGCTCCGCTTCCGCCCACATCACGTCGGGCGGCCGCGACTGGCAGTGCGAGCCGCAGCCGAGCCGGTACCGGTTCCGCGCGAACCAGCGATAGAACCGATCGGCCAGGGTGCGGACGAATGGCACCTTGAACACCCATGAGATCAGGCGTCCGCGCGGCAACACCGTGAGGAGCTGCTCGATCGCCGCCGCGCCCGACCAGGTCGTGCCGTCGGCGGCGATCATCTGCAGGGCGTCGGCGTAGGCGCGCGCCGGGATCCAGGGAAAGCGCGCCATCACGCCCGGCTGCTGCGACGACACCACCTCGAGCTCGCGGCCCCCGTCCCAGTTCCGCAGAACCTTGGAGAGGCGCGTGCACACCTTGCAGTCGCCGTCGAAGACGACGGTGTAGGCGCGACCGAGACCCCTGGAGGGCGCGGACGTGTCCCGCCCGGCGACGGTGAAGCGAACGACGGGAACGGTCACAGGGGCGCCCCGGCTGGATGCGCGATTCCCGCCGTCGCGTCGGCCGCACCGGGCCGCATGGTCGCGTCACCGATGGCCCCGATGGTGATGCGCGGCGGATGCATCAGCGTCGCGTGCACGGTGCACATCTCCGCCACACGCTTCGCGGCCGTCTGCCGGTTCGCCGGGAGGCTGGGCCACTTGAACGACACGTCGATGTCGCCGACGCGATGGGGATCATCGGCGAACCGCCACCGCACGTCGATCGTGAGATCGTCGATCGGAATCCTGGCGTGGGTGGCCCACGAGCTCAGCACGGAAAAGGTGCAGCTCGCCAGACTGCTGCCGAGCATGTGAAAGGGCGAGTAGCTCGCGTCGGCCGACGGCGCCTCGATCGTCAGCGCACCAGGTACCGGTTCCAGCCGGATGGCATCATCACCGAGCAGGGTGATTTTCATGGGAGCTCAACGGTGCAAGGAGTGCACCGCCGCCGGCTGCTGCTGGGTCAGGCAGTGCAGCGTGCCGAAGCCCCATACCAGATCCACGGCATGCACGCCCACGACATGACGGTCCGGCATGAGCTCGGCCATCGTGTTCAGCGCCACGCGGTCGTTGCGGTCGTTGAAGGTGGGAACCAGCACGACGCCGTTCGCGATGTAGAAGTTCGCGTAGCTCGCCGGGAGCCGGTCGCCGTGCATCGTCACCGGGCGCGGGAAGGGAAGGGTCACGACCTTCAACGCCCCGCGTGCCGCGCCCGCGAGCTCGAGCCGGCGCATGTTGTCGACCGACCGCCGATGGTTCTCGTCGTCCGCCGGATCGGCTTCATAGGCGAGCACGATCACGCCCGGCGCCACGAAGCGCGCGATGTCGTCGACGTGGCCATGCGTGTCGTCGCCGACACACCCCTCCCCCAGCCAGATCGTCTCGCGAATACCGAGGTGCTCGCGAAACGCGCGCTCGTACCCGTCGCGGGTCAGGCCGGGGTTTCGCACCTGGACGTCGGAGAGCAGCCATTCTTCGGTCACGAGGAGCGTGCCCTGCCCGTCGGTCTCGATGCCGCCTCCCTCGAGGACGAGCCGCGTGCCATCGTCGGGACGCATCGGCTCCACGCGAGGCAGGCCGCTGATCTTTTCTATCGCGCGGCCGACCTCGGCGTCCCGAGAGAAGTTGGGGTACTTCGCCCAGGCGTTGAAGCCCCAGTTCATCAACGTCGGTCGGCCCGCACCATCGTGCACGACGGTCGGCGCGGAGTCACGAAGCCAGACACGGTCGTTCGGCACGACGTGGAG
>JABFYH010000112.1 GCA_013361335.1 Gemmatimonadaceae bacterium
GCGCCGGTCGGGGCGCAGCCGCGTCGCACCCCGCCGGACTTCGGCCCCAACGTCACGGTCTTCGATCCGGCGACGCCCGCCGCCACCATCCAGCTCACCCTCGACACGATCTTCGCGTCGCAGGAGTCGAGCGAGTTCGGGGCCCGCCGGTATGCCGTCCTGTTCACGCCCGGCACGTACGACGTCGACGCCCGCATCGGATTCTACACGCAGGTGTCCGGCCTCGGCATGTCGCCGGACGACGTCGTCATCAACGGCGGCATGCGCGCCGACGCGCGTTGGAGGAAGGGGAACGCGACGCTGAACTTCTGGCGCGTCGTGGAGAACATGTCGGTCGTCCCCGCCGGCGGCTTCAACCGGTGGGCCGTGTCCCAGGCTGCGCCGATGCGGCGCATGCACATCCGCGGCGATCTCGTGCTCGACGACGGCGGCTGGTCCAGCGGCGGCTTCCTTGCCGACTCGAGGGTCGACGGCCAGGTGCGCTCCGGGAGCCAGCAGCAATGGCTCACGCGCAACAGCGCCATCGGCGAATGGAAGGGCGCGAACTGGAACATGGTGTTCGTCGGCACCGAGCACGCGCCGGCCAACAGCTTTCCGGATCCGCCGTACACCAGGATCGACAGCGCGCCGCTGATCCGCGAGAAGCCGTTTCTCTTCGTCGACGCGCGCGGCACGTGGCGGGTATTCGTCCCCGCGCTCCGCGCGAGCGCCGCCGGCACCACCTGGGCTTCCGGACGACCGGCAGGCGCGGCGCGGCCGTTGAGCGACTTCGTCATCGTGAAGCCGGGCGCCTCCGCGGCGGCGATGAACGACGCGCTCACGCGTGGCAAGAGCCTCATCATCACACCCGGCGTCTATCACCTGGACACACCGCTCCACATCGTGCGACGGAACACGATCGTGCTCGGTCTCGGGCTGGCGACGCTCGTCGCGGACGGTGGCGTCAGCGCGATCGTGGTCGACGACGTCGATGGTACGACGCTCGCGGGGCTGCTCGTCGAAGCCGGTCCGGTCGAGTCGCCGGTGCTCGTGCAGATCGGGGCGCCCGGCGCTGCGGTCAGGCACTCGTCCAATCCGACGTTGCTGAGCGATCTCTTCGTGCGAGTCGGCGGCGCGGGGGTGGGGAAGGCCACCCGCTCGCTCGAGATCAACAGCAACGACGTGATCGGCGACCATCTGTGGCTCTGGCGCGCTGATCACGGCGACGGCGTGGGATGGACGTCCAACACCGCGGCGAACGGTCTCGTGGTGAACGGCAGCGACGTGACGATGTACGGCCTCTTCGTCGAGCATTACCAGGAAGATCAGGTGCGATGGGCCGGCAATCGCGGGCGCACCTATATGTTCCAGAACGAGATGCCGTACGACGTGCCGGGCCAGACCGAGTGGATGAGCGGGACGACGCGCGGATTCGCGGCCTATCGCGTCGACGACGGTGTGACCCGTCACGAGGCGTGGGGGCTCGGGAGCTATTGCTTCTTCAACCGGAATCCCGACGTCGTCGCCGAGCGTGCCTTCCAGGCCCCCGTCGGAGCCGGCGTCCGACTGCGCAACATGCTGACCGTCTCGCTCGGCGGCGGCCGCGGGACGATCGCGCACGTGATCAATCAGAGCGGCCCGGCGGCGCAGAAGGGAGCGACGGTCCAGAAGCTCGTCAGCGGTCCCTAGAATTCTCGCGCAATCGTCGAGAGCGCTGTACTCTTCCGCGATGCGAGCGACTCCCCACACTATCCGCACCGCCGCCCAGTTGGCCTGGACCCTCTCGTTCGGCGCGGGCATGCTCGGCGCCCAGACCGGTCGCGTCGACACGATCCCGCTGCCCGAGCATCCCCGCCCCGACTTCGCGCGCCCCCAGTGGCTCAACCTGAACGGCCACTGGCGGTTCGCCTTCGACTCGACCGACCGCGGTGAACAGCTCGGGTGGCCGAGCGGCCGCATGCCGGCCGGGTTGCGCATCCTCGTGCCGTTCTCCTGGGGCGCCCCTCTCTCCGGCGTGCCCGACGGCGCCGACATCGGCTGGTATGCTCGGCCGATCTCCATCCCCACGGCATGGCGCGGACGTCGCGTGTTCCTCGTGTTCGGCGCGTCCGATTGGCGGACGAGCGCCTGGATCGACGGGAAGAAGGTGGGCGAGCACCAAGGGGGCTATACGCCCTTTTCGTTCGAGCTGACGCCGCACGTCCACTCCGGCACCCCGCAGCAGCTCGTCGTGCGCGTCGACGATTCGCCGCATCCCTTCAAGCTGGAAGGAAAGCAGGGCTACGGCAAAGCGCGCGGGATATGGCAGACGGTCTACCTCGAGGCGCGCGGCGCCGATCCGATCCGATCGGTGCATTTCACGCCGCGCCCCTCCCTTGCCGACGTCGGTGTCGACGTGCGGCTGCTGGAGCCGGCGCCACGCGATCTCACCCTGCGCGTCGCCTTCACGAATCGCCGAGGCCGGCCGACCGTCACGAGACGCATCGCGCGAGGCGACAGCACCGCGCACCTCGACGTGTCGCTCCCCGGCGCGCGGCGATGGTCCCTCGACGACCCCTTCCTGCACGACGTCGTCGTCAGCCTGTCGAGCGATGGTAGTGCGAGCGGAAGTGCCTTTGCCGATCGCGTCACAACGTACTTCGGCATGCGGACCATCTCGGTCGTCGACGTGCCGGGCACGAGCATTCCCTACGTCGCGCTCAACGGGACACCGGTCTTCCTGCAGCTCGCGCTCGACCAGGCCTACCACCCGAACGGCTACTACACCTTTCCCACCGACAGCATCCTGCGTGACGAGATCCTGCGCGCCCGGCAGATCGGCCTCAATGGCCTGCGCGAGCACATCAAGATCGAGGCGCCCCGCAAGCTCTACTGGGCGGACCGGCTGGGCGTGCTGATCATGGCCGACGTACCGAACTGGTGGGGCCAGCCCGATTCGGCGGCGTTCGCCGAGCACGATGTCGCGCTGCGCGGCATGCTGGATCGCGACTACAATCACCCCTCCGTCTTCTCGTGGGTGCTGTTCAACGAGACCTGGGGACTGCGGACGACCGACACCGTGGGCGGCGCCGAGCGGCATCGCTATCTCCCCGAGACACAGCGCCGCGTTGCAGCGGACTATCGGCTCACCCGGTCGCTCGACTCGACGCGCCTGGTGGAGGACAATTCGGTCTGCTGCCACGTCGGCCACACGGAGACCGACCTCAATTCGTGGCACGAGTATCTCCCGGGATGGCGCTGGGAGGAGCACGTGCAGCGGATCAGCGACAGCACCTTCGCCGGATCGACGTGGAACTTCCAGTCTCCCTGGAAGCAGGGGCGTCAACCGATGCTCAATTCGGAGTTCGGGAACGTCTGGGGATATGCCGGCAGTACGGGCGACGTGGACTGGAGCTGGGACTATCACCGCGCGATCGACGCGTTCAGGCGGCACCCGAAGATGGCGGGGTGGCTCTACACCGAGCACCACGACGTCATCAACGAATGGAATGGCTACTGGCGATTCGACAGGTCGGTGAAGGAGACCGGGCTCGGTGAGATCGTGCCGGGCATGACCCTGCGGGACCTCCACGCTCCCCTGTACGTGGCGGTGGGCGATCCGGAGCTGAGCCGCACGGTGCGGCCGGGTGAGCGCGTCGACGTCCCGCTCTTCGCGTCGTTCCTCACCACCGCGCCGCTCGGCGACTCGCTCACGCTGCGTGCCGAGCTCTCCGGCTGGAATGCATTCGGGGAGCGGCGGAGCTACGGCACCTTTGTCCGTCGAATCGGATATCGCCCCTGGCTCACCGGGTCACTCGCGCCCCTTCCGGTCACGATGCCGAATGAGCGGGCGGTCGCGACGCTGGCCGTGCGATTAGAGGATGCGTCGGGCAGGGTGCTGCAACGGAACTTCACGGCCTTCGTCGTCGAGGGGGACGTGCCCGCGAGCGGCACACTCGCCGACGGTCGCCGCGTGCGCGTCGTGCACGTGCCCGCCACCGCGGTGCGCGACGCGCACTGGTCGCTCAAGCAGTGGTCGGTGCTGGGGGACCGGAAGTTGAATGGAGCTGGCAGCGGCTTCTTCGAGTATCGCATCCCCTGGCCGGCCGGCCTCGACCCGGCGAGCGTCGCGAGCGCGACCTTCCTCGTCGAGGCGTCGGCCAAGCGACTCAACGGCAAGGATCGCGATACGACGGCGGCCGGCAACGACGACTACATGCGGGGCGGCGGCTTTCATGACCGCAGCCGCAACCCGAACAGCTATCCGATGACGAGCGCATCGAAGTTCCCCAGCGATCTGACGGTGCGGGTGAATGGCCGCGTCGCGGCGCAGGTCACGCTCCCCGACGACCCCGCCGACTCGCGCGGCATCCTCAGCTGGCACGCGCAACCGCACGACGGCCATCTCTACGAGGCCGGGTCGTACGGGGAGCTCGTGCGCGTGACGGTGCCGGCCGCCGCCATCGCCGAGTCGGCGCGAACTGAGGAAATGATCGTCCGTCTGGAGGCGACGGAGCCGCGCGCCGGGGGGCTGGCGATCTACGGCGCGCGATTCGGGCGGTATCCGCTTGACCCCACCCTGCTGCTTGTGTTGAAATGAGCGCGCGCCGGCGATCATTGCGCTGTCATCCCGCAGGCCCGAAGGGCCTGTCGGGATCTACTGTCCTTGACTCGTTCCCATTCAGGGCGAGTAGACTGCCCAGAAGGCACCCGCACTCGCTCCGCGAGTGCGGGATGACACGGGCTCGCTGCGGCCATCGCGACACCGCGCTTTCCAGGATCACCGCCGCGCTGCTGCTCGCCGGCTGCACCAGCGCGCGGTCAGCTCCCCCGGCGCCGGCTTCGCCCTTTCCGTTCATGTACCGGAGGGGCAAACCATTGTCGAACTCAGGATTCGTGGCAGCCCCTAACCTGACGGGCGACACGCCGTGCCCTGGACTACTCGTCACCCAGTCGGTCTCAACTGCCACGAGGCCCTCAGAGCAGAGCGAACGGCCGCGCACCCAACCATCGCACAAGCCTTCGACGGTGAACGGTCTTTGAGAGCGCGGGAGCCAGAAATGGGCTCTCACACCTCGGGCAACTGCTCGATTAGCCGATGTCGATTCGCCGCTGTAAGGAAGTCGAGTGCAGCTGATCCACTACGCGGCGCATCCGTTCACCACGCGATGAGGTAGCCGGTGACCGTTTGGTGACCGTTGCAACGCAAAAACAAATCGGCTGCCCAGATTGGCAGCCGATTCTTGTAAACTTCAATATTCCAACTGGTTACAGAGCGGGCGACCGGACTCGAACCGGCGACGTCCAGCTTGGGAAGCTGGCATTCTACCAACTGAATTACGCCCGCAGAGCCGACCAGCGGCCAGCGATCCAGAATATACCCCTCGCGCAAAGCGGTCACAAGACAGCAACTCGGCACGCGGCGCTCCACCGCTGCTTGCCAGCACCGGCACCGCGCTGCAACGTAGACGGTGCCTGGGATCGTGCACCCCGCAATCGAACACGCGCTCGATCGTCGCGCGTCGCCACCCTCAGCGGCCCTGCTCCGATGCATCACCGTGCCCTGCTCGCCCTGCTTGCGCTGCTCGCCGCCGCAGCGGCCTGCGCCCCGACGGCGCCACCCGCGACACCGGCTCCGGATCGCGTGCTCGCCGTCGACGCGAACGGCGACGTGATCCGCCGCTCCACCGCCGACGAGCACTCGCGCTTCACCGTCGCTGCCCCGATCGACAAGGTCTGGCCCGCCCTCGTCCTCGCGTACGCCGAGATGGGCATCGAGCCCGCCGTCGTCGACCGCGAGGCAGGACGGTACGGCAACGCCAACTTCCAGGCGCCGCGGCGCATCAACGGCCGGCCCCTCGCCCAGTTCTACCACTGCGGCTCCGGGCTCACCGGGCCGAACATCGACAGCGGCCGCCTCACCGCGAACGTCGTCACGACGCTCCGGCCCGGCACGGAGCCCGGCACGACGCTGGCCAGCACCTACGCGACCGGCACCCTCCGCCGGAACGACGGCACGAGCACGGATCCCATCGTCTGCGCCTCGACCGGCGCGCTCGAGGAATCGCTCCGCCAGTCGATCGAGCGCCGCCTCGCCGGTAGCCTCTAGCGACCCACGCGACCTCGCCCACAAGGACGCAAAAAAGCCCCCGAGTACGGGGGCCCACGGTGGTCCTGTCGTGATGTGCCGCCCGATCGGGCGAGTGACCAGAGCCACAGGTGAGAATTGAACTCACGACCGCTCGATTACGAATCGAGTGCTCTACCCCTGAGCTACTGTGGCGACGAATTCCACTGACATGCCCTGGCGCGGATTCGAACCGCGACGCCTTGCGGCACCACCCCCTCAAGATGGCGTGTCTACCAGTTTCACCACCAGGGCAACTGCATATCCAACGGGGCCGACGGGGCTCGAACCCGCGACCTCTCGAGTGACAGTCGAGTGCTCTAACCAAGCTGAGCTACGGCCCCTTTTCCAATCGGGGCTCGCGTGGCACTCCCGCCGCCACGGATTCCGATCTTCCTGCACCGCGTGTCACCGCGGAATTCTGCCCTCCGACGGCGGCCGCTGCCGCCGTCGGAATAGCCCGTACGGGAGTCGAACCCGTCTCTGCACCGTGAAAGGGTGCCGTCCTGAACCGATAGACGAACGGGCCGCACCGACGAACCGAATAGCGGTAACGGGATTCGAACCCGTGTTCCAGCCTTGAGAGGGCCGTGTCCTAGTCCCCTAGACGATACCGCCAAGGCATGCCGCCTCGGCGGCATGCCTTGGCGGTCATTTCATTGGAAGCCGCGAACGCGCTGCGTTCGCTCCCCCTCCTCTCGCCGGGGACGGCGTGAGGTCTTCCCCTTCCGTTTTCAACCGTCCAACCGTCTCACCGCGATCCACAGGCCCGGAGGGAATCGAACCCCCAACCGCCGGTTTTGGAGACCGGTGCTCTACCAATTGAGCTACGGACCTAAACCGACGACGCTTCGGACCTCCGGGGGCCCGACCCGCCGTTCCTTGCGTCTGCTCCCGACCATAGGGGTGGCTGACGGGAATTGAACCCGCAACCCCCGGTGCCACAGACCGGTGCTCTAACCGATTGAGCTACAGCCACCATGGTCCCGCCGCCCTGCACGGGCTCCGCGCTCGACCCGCCGCAGAGAGCTTGGATTGTAATCGGCCGAACCGGCCTTTTCAACCGGCGACCCCAGCCGTCCAGCCCCGCGCGCCAGCCCCTACTTCGCCCGCTCGATGTACTCGCCCGTCCCCGGATTGACGCGAATCTTGTCGCCCGTCGCCACGAACTCGGGCACGTTCACCGTCACCCCGTTCTCCAGCTTCGCCGGCTTGGTCGACGCCGTCTTCGTCGCCGTCTTCATCACGGGGTTCGTCTCGACGATCGTCAACGTCATCGAGTTCGGCAGCCGCACGCCGATCGGACGCCCGTCGTAGAACTCCGCCTGGATCTTCATCCCGGGCTGCATCCACGGGGCGTTGTCACCGAGCGCCTCTTCATCCATCTCGATCTGATCGTAGTTCGAGGTGTTCATGAAGTGGTACGTGCCGCCCGCGTCGTACATGTACTCCAGCTCGTGCGTCTCCATGGACGCCGGCTCGATCGAGTCCGCAGCGCGAAACCGATGATCGAAGCTGGAGCCGGTGCGCAGGCTCTTCAGCTTCGCCTGCACCATCGCGCGGAGGTTGCCGGGCGTGTGATGCCGGAACTCGACGACGCGCACAGGCTCGCCCTCGAAGACGATGACCATACCGCGCCGAATCTGTGTGGCCGGAACTGCCATGTGACCCCATCCGAAAAATGTCGTAACCCGGGACAGCCATGAAATTTAGCCGACTCGACCAGCGGGATCAATGGGCCGGCGTCGCCGGCGCCCGGAGCAGCCGCTCGAGCCCGCGCCAGACCGTCTCCGTCACGAGCCGCTCCCCGACGTAGTTGGGGTGGATCCCGTCGGGCTGATTGAGCGAAAGATGCCCCGCCACGCTGTCCAGCAGAAAAGGAAGCAGCGTCGCGCCGTGCTCGCGCGCAAGCGCCGGGTACATCGCGTGGAACGCCCGCGTATACGACGCTCCGAGATTCGGCGGCGCTTCCATCTGCATCAGCGCCACCCGCGCCTCGGGCCGATCGCGCCGAATCCGCTCGAGGATCTGCCCGATCGTCGCCTTGGTCGCCTCCACGGCAAGTCCGCGCAGCCCGTCATTCGCGCCGGTCTCCACCACGATCACCGCGGCGGGACGCTGCAGCACCCAGTCGAGCCGGCGCAGCAGCCCCGCCGAGGTCTCTCCACTCACCCCCGCGTTCACCGTCTGGTACGGAAGCCCCGCAGCGTCGATCTTGCGTTGAAGCTGCTGCGGATACGCGCTGTCGGGCTCCAGACCGAGCCCGGCGGTGAGCGACGTACCGAGAAAGAGGACGGTCTGCCGCGCACCCGACGTCGCGCCGGCGGCCAGGGCACCGGAACCTTCCGGCGCGGCTGCCGTCTTGTTGGAGGCAGGCTCCCCCGACGACGCCCGCCTCGCCGACCGCCGATCGCCGCCACACGCCGCGAGCACGACCGATCCGCAGAGCAGCACCGCACCCGCCCCTCTCACACATCTCATGCTCGAAGCCCGCCAGTTGACGAAGGAGTACCGCAG
The DNA here is from genome assembly GCA_013361335.1 of Gemmatimonadaceae bacterium. Classification (GTDB taxonomy): domain Bacteria; phylum Gemmatimonadota; class Gemmatimonadetes; order Gemmatimonadales; family Gemmatimonadaceae; genus AG11. The sequence goes on from JABFYH010000112.1 coordinate 8,603, forward strand.
CGGCGAACACACGCTCACCGTGCTGCGCGACGTGAGCTTCACGATCCCCGACGGCGCCTTCGTCGCGATCGTGGGGCCCTCCGGCAGCGGCAAGACGACGCTGCTCGGTCTGCTCGCCGGCCTCGACGTCCCCACGCGCGGCAGCGTGTGGCTCGACGGCGCCGACCTCACCCACCTGTCGGAAGATAAGAGAGCCCAGCTCCGCGGCGCCAAGGTCGGCTTCGTCTTCCAGAGCTTCCAGCTCATCCCGACGCTCACCGCGCTCGAGAACGTCCAGGTCCCCCTCGAGCTGCGCGGCGACGACGGCGCCCCCGCCCGCGCCCGCGAGCTCCTCGCCCGCGTCGGCCTCGGCGACCGCACCGATCATTTTCCCAATCAGCTCTCGGGCGGAGAGCAGCAGCGCGTCGCCATCGCCCGCGCCTTCAGCAACGCACCACGCCTCCTCTTCGCCGACGAGCCGACGGGCAACCTCGACAGCGACACCGGCGAGCGCATCGTCGAGCTGCTGCTCACGCTGAACCGCGAGTCCGGCACCACGATCGTGTTCGTGACCCACGATCTGACCCTCGCCGGCCGCGCACAGCGCGTCATCCGCCTCGCCGACGGCGCGGTGGTCAGCGACGACGCCACGACGTCCGCGGGACACCGCGCCGTCACGTCGCTCGCCGGCTGACGCGACCGATGCGCACCGGACAGCTGCTCGCGCTCGCGTGGAAGGAAAGCCGTACTGCACGCCGGCGACTCCTGCTCTACATGTCGTCCATCTCGCTCGGCGTCGCCGCGCTCGTCGCGATCGACTCCTTCGCCAGCAACACCCAGCGCAGCGTGCGCGAGCAGGCGCGCGCCCTGCTGGGCGGCGACATCTCGCTCACGTCGCGACAGCCGTTCTCCAAGGCGCTCCTCGCGCAGCTCGATTCGTTCAGGACGCGCGGCGTCGGCGTCGCGGACGTGACGACGTTCACCTCGATGGCGCTCGTCGAGCGCACGGGCGGCACGCGGCTCGCGCAGATTCGCGGCGTCACGCCCGGCTATCCGTTCTACGGCGACATCCTCACCCAGCCGGCCGGCCAGTGGGCGCGTCTCCAGTCGGGGCGCTATGCCCTCGTCGATCCGGCGCTGCTGCTCGCCGTCGACGGTCACGTCGGGGACACGTTGGCGCTCGGCTTCGCGCGCTTCATCATCATCGGCACCCTCGTCAGCGTTCCGGGCGACGTCGGCGTCTCCTCGGCGATCGGACCACGCGTCTACATCCCGGCGCGATACGTCGACGAGACCTCGCTGCTGCTGTTCGGAAGCCGTTCGGAGCGCGAGACGCTGGTCAAGCTGCCCCCTGATCTGCCGCCGCAACGCTTCCTTTTCCAGATCAAGCGGACGCTCGATTCGTCGCAGGTGCGCGCGCGCACGGTGGCGGAGACCGAGTTCAATCTCACCCAGGCGATCGACCAGCTCCGGGATTTTCTCAGCGTGATCGGTCTCGTCGCGCTGCTGCTCGGCGGCATCGGCGTCGCCAGCGGGGTCAACGCGTTCGTCATGCGGAAGATCGACACCGTCGCCATCCTGCGCTGCCTCGGCGCGACGAGCGGGCAGGTGCTCGGCATCTACCTCATCCAGGCCGTCGTGATGGGCTTCCTCGGCGCCGCCGCGGGGGCGCTGCTCGGCATCGGCGTTCAGCTCGTGCTCCCGCGGGTGCTCGCGGATTTCCTCCCGGTCGACGTCCGGATCACGCTCGAGTCGAGCGCCGTGGTGACCGGACTGCTCGTCGGCGTCTGGGTCGCGCTCGTGTTCGCGCTGAGACCACTCGTCGCGCTCCGCAACGTGTCGCCGCTGCAGACGCTTCGCCGCGAGTCCGACGCCGCCGCGCTTCGCGGCGCGCGCTTCGATCCGGTCCGCGTGCTCGTCGCGCTCGTCGTCGTGCTCAGCATCGCGGCGCTCGGCGTGGCGCGCGCCGAGACCCTGCAGCAGGGCCTCGGCTTCGCGGCAGGCATCGGCATCGCCGTCGGCTTTCTCTATGTCACCGCCGCGGCGCTCAGCGCCTCGGCGCGGCGGGTCGTGCGTCCCAACTGGCCCTTCGTGCTGCGCCAGGGGGTGGCAGCCCTGTATCGTCCCGGCAACCAGACGCGATCGGTGGTGCTCGCGCTCGGGTTCGGCGTCTTTCTCATGAGCACCATCTACCAGGTGCAGCGCAACCTGCTCCGCGCCGTGAGCGTGAAGCTCGACGCCTCACGCGCCAACGTGGTCTTCTTCGACGTGCAGGGCGATCAGGGCGAACCGCTCGATTCGCTGATCCGCGCCAAGGGCTACACGGTGGTGCAGCGCACGCCCATGGTGCCGATGAAGATCTCGGCGGTCAACGGTGTTCCCGCGTCGCAGCTCGCGACGGACACCGTCAACGGACGCCGGCGTCCGGGATGGGTCGTGCGGCGGGAGTTCCGCTCGACTTATCGCGACTCCCTGGTCCCCTCGGAGAAGATCCGGAGCGGGAAGTTCCACACCGGCGGCTCACGCGCCCCGGCGCTGCCGGAGGTATCGGTCGACGTCGCGATCGCGAACGATCTCCGCCTCAAGCTCGGCGACACGATCACGTGGGACGTGCAGAGCGTCCTGGTGCCGACGCGGGTGACGAGCTTCCGCGAGGTGAACTGGACGCGGTTCGAGCCGAACTTCTTCGTGGTGTTCGAGTCGCGCGCGCTCGACAAGGCGCCGAAGCAGTTCGTCGTGCTGGCCGACGTCCGGGGCGTTGCCGCCGTCGCCAAGCTTCAGCGCGACGTCGTGACGCGCTTCCCGAACGTCGCGAGCCTCGACCTCACTCTCATCCAGCAGACGGTCGGCCGGGTGCTCGGCAAGGTGACGGCGGCGATCCGCTTCATGGCGGCGCTGAGCCTGGCGCTCGGCATCCCGGTGCTCTTCAGCGCGGTGAGC
>JABFYH010000070.1 GCA_013361335.1 Gemmatimonadaceae bacterium
CTCGACGCCCTGCGAGCGCAGCAGGTCCATGAAGAGATCCTGCAGCGTCGGCCGCGCGAGGGCGCGACGGACGACGTCAGGGATCTCCCCGTGCTCGTGCAGCACGTTCATGAAATGCGGCTCGCGGAGCCCCGATGCGGCCTCGATGGCGCGGAACTGCACGCTCTGCGATCCGCTCGAGCTCCCGAGGTGCGTGCGGAACTCGGCGAAGTGCTGCGGCGGTAGGGTCTCCAGCGCCGAGAGCTGTGCCGACACGATGCGCATGAGGGCATTGATGCGGCCCATGCGAAAGAGCGCGAACTCGGCCTCGTGCGCCTGGAAGGAGTCGACGAGCAGATCGAGCTCGTGGAGGATCTCCTTGAACCACAGCTCGCTCGCCTGGTGCACGACGATGAAGAGCAGCTCGTCCGGGTGCGCGGCACGCGGACGCTGGAGCTGCAGCAGCTCGTCGAGCGCGAGATACGACCCGTAGGTGACGCCATCGTGGCTGGAGTCGCTCAAAATGTCGACACCTCGAGCGCGGCGACGTCGTCGACGCGCATCATCTCGGTCGTGAGAAAGGGCTCACCGTAGCGGGTGCGGATGAGCGAGCCGTAGGTAGCGGCGTAGTGGCGAATCACGTCGTACAGCGGCTCCCCGTTCGGGAACACCTCACCCGCCTGGATCTCGCCGGAGAACTGCGAATCGTAGCAGCGAATCGCGTCGAGCTTCAGCTCGAACTCGTCGCTGATGTCGACGACGAAGGTGGGTCGCACGAAGTCCTGCCTGTAGGCGAGGGCGTGAAGGACCTTGAGCGGGCGGTGCTTCGGTACGTCGGGCGCGACCTTCACGAGCCCGGCGACGAAGCAGGCGTCGCGCACCAGCCCGGCGGTGACCCGATGGTCGGGGTGCCGCCCTTCGGCCGCCGGCGCGATGACGACGCGTGGACGGAAGCGCCGGATCACCCGCGCGAGCGCTTCGCGAGTGGCGGGGGAGTTCTCGATGCCCGCATCGGGGAGGGCGAGGGTTTCCCGTGCGGAGGCGCCGAGCACCTCGGCGGCGCGCGCCGCTTCCTGCGCGCGGAGCTGCGCGGAGCCGCGCGTGCCCATCTCTCCTTGCGTGAGGTCGACGATCGCCGTGCGACGACCGGCCTTCGCCGCCTTGATGAGCGTCCCCCCGCAGGTGAGCTCGACGTCGTCGCGGTGAGCGGCGATGGCCAGGATGTCGACTTGGCTCGTCATGCGGGCGCAATATACGCTCGGAACTGGCGAACCGTGAACCGTGAACCGCGAACCGTCAGCTCCATGCGCCCAGTCGGACGCGGGCACTCGTTCCGTCGGGCGGCGCGCTTACACGCGGCGAGCCTCGCGCAAACCGCCGCGCGAGTCTCTTGCTACGCGCGAGCCCTCCTCCACGAGCACCCGCGTCCTCGCTGCGACTCACTCGACGGCCGTCGGGCGGGACACACCCCTTGGCGTACGCCGCACCCCCCCCCCGACCGCGCGCGACGCAACGCGAACGCCGAGCGCCCGACCGAGCTAGAACGCCGCCCTCACTCGTAACGCAGCGCGACGACGGGATCGAGCCGAGCCGCGCGGACTGCGGGGAGCATGCCGAAGATCACGCCGGTGATGGCGCTGATGCCGAGCGCCGCGGCGACGCTGCCCCACGAGGTCGAGGCCGGGATCGACGGCCAGGCCGTGCGCACGCCGATCGCCACGAGGATGCCGAGCGCCAGCCCCACCGAGGCACCGATCCCGGTGAGCGTCACCGCCTCGACGAGGAATTGCCACAGGATCGTCCAGCGCGTTGCGCCGAGCGCCTTCCGCACGCCGATCTCACGCGTCCGCTCCGTCACCGAGATCATCATGATCGCGATCACGCCGATACCGCCCACCAGCAACCCGACCGACGACAGCGCCAGTCCGACGACGAAGAAAGTGCCGAACAGCTTGTTGTAGATCATCCAGAGGCGGTCCTGCGTCACGATGTCGAAGTTGTTCTTCTGCGTCGGACGCAGCCCGCGGCTTCCGCGGAGGGCGGCGATCACGTCGTCCACCGCCTCCTCCGTCGTGATGCCGGTGTGCGGCTTGACGATGAGGTTGTTGCCGCGCATCCAGAGGTTGAGGTGGCGGCGCGCCGCCTCGAAGGGCACGATCGCCTTGGGCGAGTCGCCGCCACCGGCCGACGTCGGCGTCCCCATCGGGCTCGCCGTGTAGTGGTAGAAGCCGATCACCTTGAACTGCACGTCGTCGATCATGATCGTCTTGTCGATCGGATCGGACTGCCCGAACAGCTGCTCGGCGAGCTTGTCGTTCACGAGCACGACCTTGGCGCCGGTGGCGTTCTCGGCGTAGGTGAAGCTGCGCCCGGGGTAGATGTCGCCCCCGTCCACCTCGGTCCAGTTGGGGGTGTACACCTCCATCCCGGCCGTCGTGACCTTGTCCTTGTACTTGAACTTCGCGCGCGTGCCGATGTGCGCCGTGACCGCGCGGATGCTCGGCAGCCGCTCGATGAGCGACACCTCGTCCATCGTGATTGCCGGATTGCGGCGCTCGGGGCAGGTCTCGTCGGTGCCGTCGCAGGCGTTGAACCCGCCGATCGGCCGCCGGTAGACGAAGAACGACGTCGGCCCTGCCGCCTCCACGTCGCGCCGGAAGGACTCGTTGATCCCGCGCACGACGGACGACATCGCGACGACGACGAAGACGCCGAGCGCCACGCCCATGATCGTGAGGCCGGCGCGGACCTTGTTGGAGCGGAGGGCATCGAGCGCGATGCCGACCCCTTCGAGCGCCATCGCGACTGGTGTGAAGAGACGCATGGGCTACTCCGACCGCAGCGCGTCGATGGGGTCCAGCCGCGCCGCCTTGCGCGCCGGATACATCCCTGACGCCACGCCGACGCCGAGCCCGAGCAGCGTGGCGACGACGAGCGACCAGGGCGCCACGGCCGCCGGCAACGGGGTGTTCCACGAGATCACCTTCGCCGCCAGGATCCCGAGCCCGATGCCGAGCAGCGCACCCATGGTGCTCAGCGTCGCGCTCTCGACGAGGAACTGCCGCAGGATGTCCTTGCGACGCGCGCCGAGCGATTTCCGGATGCCGATCTCTCGGGTGCGCTCGGCGACGGCGACGAGCATGATGTTCATGATGACCATGCCCCCGACGACGAGCCCGATCGCCGGGAGCGCGGTGCCGGCGACGGTCATGACCCCCTTGACCTTCTCGAACGAGGCGAGCGCCGACGCCGACGTCTCCATCACGAAGTTGTCCCCGACGCCCGGCCGCAGCTTCCGGTGCGCACGGAGCACCTCGCGCGTCGTCTCCATCGCCTCGTTCATCATGACGTCGTTCGGCGCCTGCACCATCAGCCCGTCGATGTCCCCGCGCGGGTTCGTGAGGCGGTGCAGGGGAGAGTTGAACGGGGCGTAGGCGGTCTTGTCGAGCGAGATGCCGAACAGATTGCCCTGGTGCTCGATCACCCCGATGACCTGATACGGCATCCCGCCGATCCGCAGCTCGCGGCCGATCGGGTTGAGGCCATTGAAGAAGAACTTGGCCACCTCGTCGCCGATCACGACGACGGGGGATCCGAGCTCCGCCTCCTGCTGCGTGAACACCCGACCGGCGGACAGGTCGTACTTCTTGATCGTGAAGTAGTCACCCTCCACGGCGTGACATTCGATCTGCCGCGGCCGGGCGTAGAGGCTGGTGGCCCAGAGGGTTTCCTGGCTCTCGACGGCGTAGCGGGTGCCGGCGGGCAGGGCGTTCCGCACCAGCTCGACGTCGGAGTGATAGACCCGGGGCCGCCGCTGCCACTCGCGCCACTCCTCCTCCGTGGTGTTGTTGCCGAACCAGGGGAAGCGGCGGAGGGTGAAGGTGTTCGCGCCGAGCAACCGGCCGGCGAAATCCTCCTCCATGTACTTGCCCATCCCCGTGACGATGGACACGACCGCGATGAGGAACATGACGCCGATCATCACGCCGAGCAGAGTGAAGAAGCTCTTGAGCTTCTGCACCCGGATCTGCTGCAGCGCGAGTCGAATGGCCTCGTGAAAGGGCATGCTCTTGTCTGGGGAGAGGTTCCCAGGGCTTACGGGACAGCGCTCGGAAAGTGTCAGATCGTGAACCGTGAACCGTGATCCGTGATCCGTAACGACCTCAAAATGGTTCTGGACGCCTTCGGGACGCCCCTACGGTTCACGGTCCACGGTTCACCTATTCGTATCGGAGCGCGGTCACAGGATCGAGCCGCGCTGCCCGCGCGGCGGGGAGCATGCCGAACAGCACCCCCGTGAAGGCGCTCGTCAGCAGCGCGGCGACCACGGCAAGAGGCGGCACGCTGGCCGCCACCGGGGTCGTCCTGGCAATGGCGAGGGAGGCCAGGGCGCCGAGCACCAGCCCGATGATCGCGCCGATGCCGGTGAGCGTGACCGCCTCGACGAGGAACTGCCAGAGGATCGTGCCTCGGGTCGCGCCGAGCGCCTTCCGCACCCCGATCTCGCGGGTGCGCTCCGTCACGGAGATCATCATGATCGCCACGACCCCAACCCCGCCGACGATCAGCCCGACCGCCGAGAGCACGACCATCACGAGGAAGAAGGCGCCGAAGATCTTGTTGTAGACGTCGAACAGCTGATCCTGGGTGATGATCGCGAAGTCGTTCTCCACCGCCGGCCGCAGCCCGTGGCGCGCCCGCATCGCGGCGATCACGTCGTCGATGGCCTCCGCCCGGGTGCTGCTGGCGGCGGGGATGACGGCGAGGCCGATGTCGGCGAAGTTGGCCTTCAGATGCTTGCGGGCGGCCTCGATCGGAATGATCGCGCGAGGCTGATTGCCGCCAGCGAGGAAGCTGGCCTTGTAGTGGTAGACGCCGAGCACCCTGAAGGGCACGCCGCCGAGGTCGATCGTCTTGTCCATCGGGTCGGACTGCCCGAACAGCCGGGTCGCCAGCTCGTCGTTCACGATCACGACGCGATCACCCGCCGACGCTTCGCCCTGGGTGAAGTTGCGCCCGGGAAAGATGTCGCCTCCACCGTCGATCTGCTGCCAGTTGCCGGTGAACCCGCTGATCTGGGTGCTCGCGACGCGCTTGTCCTTGTACGACGCCGGCCGGGACGTGTCGAGCCGCGCGCCGGCCGTCCGGACGCTAGCGAGCTGCTCGATCGCCTCCACGTCGCCCAGCGTGAGCTTCGGGTTCCGGAACCACTTGCAGGTCTCCTCCGTCCCGTCGCACGCCTCGAAGCTGATCGGGAAGCGGGACACGAAGAACGTCGTCGGGCCCGTGCTCTCGAAGTCCTTCGCCACGCTGGCGTTGATGCCATGAATCGCCGCCGAGATCACGACGACGACGAACACCCCGACCGCGATGCCGAGGATCGTGAGCCCGGCGCGCACCTTGTTGGCGCGGATCGAATCGAGGGCGATCGTGACCCCCTCGCCCATGCCGTGGATGCGCTGCTGGAGAAGGGACATCGCTATTCCGCCCGCAGGGCGATGATCGGATCGAGCCGCGACGCGCGGCTGGCCGGATACGCCCCGGCGACGATCCCCACTCCGGCGCCGATCCCGACGCCGAGGAAGACGGACCAGAGCTCCACCGCCGCCGGGAGGGGCGTCACCGCCGCGATGAGCTTGGCGAATGCGAACCCCGTCGCGACACCGAGTGCCGCGCCGACGGTGCTCAGCGTCGCGCTCTCGACGAGGAACTGGCTCATGATGTCGCGCCGGCGCGCACCGAGCGACTTCCGGATGCCGATCTCCCGCGTACGCTCGGCCACGGCGACGAGCATGATGTTCATGATGACGATGGCACCGACGACGAGCCCGATCGCCGGCAGGGCCACGCCGGCGATGACGAGGTAGCTCTTGATCTTGTTCCAGAACTCGAGCGCGGAGTCCGAGGTCTCGAGCGAGAAGTTGTCCGGCTCGCTCGGGCGCAGCCCACGTCGCGCCCGCATCACCTGCCGGACCGTCTCCATCGTGCTGAGCATCCCCTCACGGCTCGGCGTCTGGATCATGATCGCGTCGATCACGCCGTGCGCGTTCACGTACCGATTGATCGGCGACTTGTGCGGGGCGACGATGAACTTGTCGAACGAGATCCCGAAGGCGCTCCCCTGCTTCTCCATCACGCCGACGACCTGGTACGGAATGCCCCGGATGGTCAGCTCGCGACCCACCGGATCGAGGGACGGAAAGAAGTAGTTCGCGACGTCCTGTCCGATCACGATCACCGGCATCCCGCGCGCGAACTCCTGCGGGCTGAAGAGACGCCCGCTGACCGGCGTCATGCGCTTGATCGTGAAGTAGTCGTCGGTGACGGTGAAGGCGAGCACCAGCCGAGGCTTGGCGACGTATCGCGACGACGCGCTCAGGTTGTCGTTGCCGACCGCGGCCCAGAGCACTCCCTCGGGCAGCGCCGAGGTGACGGGCTCGATGTCGGACTCCTTGATGCGCGGCCTGCGGCGCAGCTCCCGGTAGTAGTTGTCGTCGTGATCGCCGAGGTCGATGTTCGGCCGGTGTCGCAGCTCGAAGGAGTTCACCGCCATGATCTTGCCGACGAGCTGCTCGGTCATGTAGCGGCTCATCCCGCCCACGATCGAGACGACGGCGATCAGGAAGGTGACGCCGATCATCACGCCGAGCAGAGTGAAGAAGCTCTTGAGCTTCTGCACCCAGATCTGCTGCAGCGCGAGCCGTATTGCGTCGAGGAATGGCATCAGAGCAAGCCGTGAAGCGTGAACCGTGATCCGTGAACCGTAACTGCCAACGCCGTGCGATGCCCTTACGGATCACCGTTCACGGTTCACGATTCACGGTTCACCGCTCACGGTTCACGACAGTCCGAGCTTCTCGACGAACGCGGAGCGCCGGTCGTCGCTCGCGATCAGGCCGTCGCGCAGCACGACGACGCGGCGGGCATGCTGGGCGATGTCCGGCTCGTGGGTCACCATGATGACCGTCTGCCCCTGGTCGGCCAGCGACTCGAACACCCGCATGATCTCCTCGGACGTCGTCGAGTCGAGGTTTCCCGTCGGCTCGTCGGCGAGCAGGATGGACGGATTGTTGACCAGCGCCCGTGCGATGGCGACGCGCTGGCGCTGACCGCCGGACAGCTCGTTCGGCCGATGGTCCATGCGGCCGTCGAGCTGGACGCGCGACAGCGCTTCACGGGCGCGGCGCTTCCGCTCGTCGGCCGAGACGCCGGCGTACACGAGGGGGAGCTCCACGTTGTGCAGCGCCGTGGCGCGGGGCAGGAGGTTGAAGGTCTGGAAGACGAACCCGATCTCCTTGTTGCGCACGCGCGCGAGCGCGTCGTCCGACATGGACGACACGCGGGTGCCGTTCAGCCAGTATTCCCCCTCGTTCGGGGTGTCCAGGCAGCCGATCACGTTCATCAGCGTCGACTTTCCCGATCCCGACGGGCCCATGATCGCCACGTATTCGTTCCGCCGGATCGCGAGGTCCACGCCGCGGAGCGCACGCACGATTTCCCCGCCCATGTCGTACTCGCGCTTGATGCCGCGCGTGACGATGACCCAGTCCGCGCCCGGCGCCTCGCCAGCCGACGAGACGACCGCCTGCCGCTCGGCGGTCGCGCCGAGCGGAGCTTCGATGGCGATTGGCTGGTTCACGACTTCGCCTGCTCTTTCTTGGGCTCGGCCTTCTGCTCGCGCACCAGGGCGCCGTCCTTGAGCTCACGGATCGCTTGATAAGTGCCCGCGACGATCTTGTCACCCGCCTTGAGCCCGCTCAGCACCTCGAAGTGCTTCTCGCCGGCGATACCGACCCGCACCGGGCGGAAGGTGACCTTGTTGTCCTTGCCGACGACGAACACCCCCTCGACGTCCTTCTTGCCGACCTCCTTCTTGGGCTTCGGCTTGCCGAGACCCACCGCGGTGTCGCCCTTCGTCAGCGCCTCGTTCTCGCGCACCGTCAACGCGATGATCGGGATCGACAGCACGTTCTTCCGGGTGTCGGTGATGATCTTGGCCGTCGCCGAGAAATCCGGACGCGTCTCCGCCGGGGTGTTGACGAGCTGGATGGTCACCTCGTAGTCCACCGCCTGGTCGGCCGTGGTCTGTGCCGTCGCGCTCTTCACCGCGCTGTTCGAGATCTTCGTGACGCGGCCGATGAAGGTCGTGTCGGGGAAGGCATCGATCTGGATCACCGCGGAGTCGCCGAGCGCGATCCGCGCGACGTCGGTCTCATCCACCTTCACCTTGGTTTCCAGCACGCTCATGTCGGCGATGGTGAGCAGGGTCGCCGCGTCCTTGTTCAGCGTCCCCTGGATCGCCGTCTCGCCGTTCTCGACGTTCAGCCGGGTGACGCGGCCCGACATCGGGGCGTAGATCGTCGTCTTGCCGAGCGAGCTGCTGGCCTCGCGGAGCGACGCGTTCGACTGGTCGACCGAGTGCCGCGCCGACTCGTACAGCGCCTTGTTCACGTCCACCGCCGTGCGGAGCTGCTCCATCTGCTCGTCGGAGATGAGCGTCGGGTTGGTCTTCTTGATCTGCGCCGTGCGCTCGTAGCTCTTCTGCGCCTGGAGCAGGTTCGCCTGCGCCTGCGCCATCTGTGCCTTGCTCGACGCCAGCGACGCCTGCATGCGCTGGACGTTCGCCTCGGCCTGCTGGGCGTCGATCTGCAGCAGAAACTGGCCCTTGGTGACCATCTGCCCTTCCTTCACCGCGAGCTTCACGATCTTGCCGGTGATGTCGGAGCTGAGGTCGACCTTGGTCTGCGGGCGAACCTGGCCGCTCGCCGTCACCGACGCCACCAGGTCCCGACCCTGAACCTGCTCGATCCGCACTTCGACGGCCTTCTTGCCGCTCTTCGCTGCGGTCAACCCACCGATCGCGGCCAGGACGAGGATCACCCCGCCGAAGACGGACAGCTTTACGCGCTTGCTCATATCGAAGGTCTCTCGGGGAGGAGTTAGCGAAGGGGACGCCCGACCGCGTTTTCCAGCGCGGCGAAGGCCTTGTGGTAATCGTAGACCGCGTTGACGCGGTCGATCAACGCCTGCTCGTAGGTGCCGCGCGACGTGGTGACGTCGAGGAAGGTGGCGAGGCCGACCTTGTAGCGCTCCTCCGCGTAGGCCAACTCCTCCTTCGCCTTCGTCGCGTTCTGCTCCTGGAGCGCCACGGTCTGGATGTCGGTCGTCACGGTCAGGTACGCCTGCGTGACGTCGGCCGTGAGGGCGAGATCCTTGGCGCGTACGTTGTACATCGCGTCGTCCCGGTCCACCTCGGCGCGCTGCACGCGCTCTTCACGGGCGAACCGGTCGAAGAGCGGGATGGACAGCTGGGCGGAGAAGGCGAGCGGCGAGCGCTCGAAGCGGAAGGGGAACTGGTTGTTGCGGTCGCGAATCGCCGCGGCCTGCGCGTCCGTGAACTGGTACGGGGTGCCGGTGCAGCCGTCGGCGACCAGGCCGACCCGCGTGCGGATGGAATCCTGCTGCATGCACCCGGCGAAGTTCTGCAGCGTGCCCGCGCGCGCCTGGTTGACGAGGAAATCAGGATTGGTGTACTGGTACGAGTTGCCTCCCCACCCGGTGCTCAACGACAGCGTCGGCGTGTACTCCGCCTTGGCAACCTTCGTGTTCAGGTCCGCGGCCCGCTCGCGCGAGCGCAGGGCCACGATCGCCGGGTTCTGCCGGCGCGCCAGGTCGAGGAGCTGCGGAAGCGTGTAGACCAGTGAATCGATCCGGAACTCCGTCGTCAGCGTCACGCCCGCCGACTGATCGACGCCCATCTGCTGGAACAGGCGGAGCTTCTCGACGTCGACGTTGCTGCGCTCCTTGAGCAGCGCCACCTGCGCCTGCCCCAGCGCGACCTCGGCCCGCCGGACGTCGAGCACCGTGCCCGAGCCGACCGCCATCTTGGCCTTCGCCAGATCGAGCTGGGTCTTCGCCGTGTTCACGAGCGTGTCCTGGAGCGCGGCGCGGGCCTGCGCCTGCAGCACCGTCAGGTACTGCTGCGTCACCGTCGCCCGGAGCTGTTCGGAGTTCCCCGCGATGTCCGCCTCGATCGCGTCGCGGTTGGCGACGGCGGCTTTGGGCTGCACGAAGGTCGCGCTGTTGATCCGATACGCCAGGTCGAGCGAATAGCTCGACTGCTTGGTGGCCGAGCTGCTGCTGAAGTTCAGGCCGTTGAACACCTGGGTTCCACCCTGCTGGTACCGCGCGCCGAAGGAGGCGTTGGCGGAGGGGAGGAAGGCGCCTCGCGCGCTGCGCACGGCGGCGTCGGCGGTGCGGCGATTGTTGGCGACCGACAGGAACGTCGGGTTGTTCCGGCGGGCGAGCGAGATCGCGTCGTCCAGCGTGAGCGGAGCGCCGCTCGCGGGGGCCGTCTCGACGCCCTGCGCGCGGGACACCGCGGGGGAAGTGAGGGCAACGGCGAACGCGGCGAACACCAGGGTACGCATCGGGGCGGGGTCCTTATGTGGAAGGTCGTGACCCCATACGGGAGGGTCTCCGAGAGGGTTTCAGGGGCGTTCGGAGGGAAATTCGCCGGTCAATCGTCGTCGTCCGGCTCGGGGGCGAGAAAGACGCGGCTGCGGACCCGATCGCGGATGCGCGCATAGATCGCGGCGCCCTTCTCGGCGGTGGCGAGTGAGGGGCGGCCGATGGAGCCGGAGCTGCCGCTCGGGATCTTCAGCCAGCCGCGGCGGTATCGCCGGAGCTCGTCGCGCGACATCATATAGTCTTCGGCGAGGTCCATCCGCACCAGGTGCGGCGCGATGAACAGCATCAGCGAGGTGTCGACCTCGTCGCCGTGCATCGGCTCCGTCTGGCCGTCCAGGAACTCACGCAGGTCCACCGAGAGAATGTCGACCACGCGTACACGGGCTTCGGTGGTGATCACCGTCGACAGCGCTTCCTGGTGGGGATCGTGCTCGTGCGCCGTCAGCAGGATGAACTCCTTGATCCCCGTCGATTCCCAGGTGTCCAGCAGATCGTTGAGCGTCCGGTGGAGCGTCTTCTTTCGCAGGGAGGCGTTGCCGGCGAAACCGCGCTCGGTCGTCACGTTGACGCCGTACTCGAGCGTCGGGGCGCGCAGGAGCCCGAACTCCGCGGACAGGTCGTCGGCGAGGTGCTCGACGATCATGGTGGCGCAGCCCATCGGCAGGTGTCGCCCGTGCTGCTCGCAGGTGCCGACGGGAATGATCAGCCGCGGGTCGGTCGCCACGAGATCGGCGATTTCGTCGGGGCGCATCTCCTTGATGCGGCGCGCCGTTGTCGTGACGGGGCTGAGGGAGGGGTAAGTCATTCTGCGCGAGACGCTGAGGCGATCGCTGCCGGCCGCCGGCCCGCGCGCGCTCGTGGCGCCGGCTGCCGCGGCGGCGGCGCTGCTGCTGGCGAGCGGATGGCTTGCCGAGCCCCGGGTAGAGTACGTCGTCGGCGCGGCGATCGCCACCGTGATCGCCGCCGCCGCCCTGCGGTGGACCGCCGCGCCGCTTCGCGCGCCGATGGGAGTCATGCTCATCGCGCTCGCCGCGCTGGTACTGGCCGCAG